>JAEUOM010000036.1 GCA_016788495.1 Accumulibacter sp.
CGCCCCGAGACCGGGAAACTTGATCTCGGCCAGGCAGCGGTTGATCTTTTCCGCCACCTGCACCGCGCCGGCACTGTCGCACTCATGCAGCAGGACACCGAGTTCGTCGCCGCCCAGGCGCCCGATCCGGTCGCTCGTACGAGCCACGTGCGCGACCTCCTCGGCGACGATCTTGAGGAGCGCATCGCCCGCCTGATGGCCGCTGACGTCGTTGACGTACTTGAAGGCATCGAGATCCAGATAGAGAAGCGCACCATCGTGCCCCGAGCGACGGGCATCGACCAAGGCCTTGCGCAGGATGTCCTGGAAATGGCGCCGATTGACCAGGCCGGTGAGCAGATCACGCTCCGCCAGATACTTGCGTTCCGTGTGGTCGACCCCGACCGACAGAACCATCACGGCATCACCCGGCTGCCCGGCCAACCGCGAATGGTTCCACGTGATCTCGTAGGACTCGCCACCCTTGCCCTGAAGAAGCGATTCCAGCTGTACATGCTGGCGATCGCCGGCAGCGATCTCGTGCACAGCCTGCCTTGCCGCAGCCATCTGCAGCGAGTCCCCGCCGATCAGTTCGAAGAAGGAACTGGCCGCCAGATCCTCGTCTCCCAAGCCCGAAAGCTGGCGTCCGTAGCGATTGAGCGTGAGGATGCGACCGGCTACCGACTGCGTCAGGATGATGACCTGTGCCGTATCGAGGAGACTGCGGCTGAAGTCCCGCTCGACCGAGATCCGCTGCAGCATCCCCTCGGTCACTGCGGCGTGCGCTGCGACATCGCGCTCGAGCGTCTCGAGGCGGTACGACAGGTCGATCGCCGCTTCGTCCAGACTGTCGATTTCATCCTCCACCAGGCGACGGGGACGGGGGGCGATGCGTCTGCGTGCCTCGGCAAAGGCGCTGCGCCCGAGCAGCGGAATCGCGTTCGCGGTCCGCGTCATTCGCTGCAGCGGTGCGTTGACCAGCAGCGCCAGAAGCAGCAGCGATACCAGGGAAACCAGCAGCTCGCCCTGCAAGCGGCTCACGACGGACTTGTGGATATCGGCCAGCGGCAGTGTCAGATCGTCGATGACCACCATCGTCGCCGGCACAGCGGCACCCGCGGGGAAATCCAGGGCAAGAAACGACAACTCGAACTGCCTGCCCTCGTAGGGCAGCGACAGGTAGGAGTGCGCGGGTCCGGGAGGGATCCGTGGCAGGGACTCGAGTTGACGCAGCAGCGGACGGTGTCTGCCCATGCTGCTCAAGGGTATCGCCCGCAGGCCAAGCCGCGGCAGAAAGGCTTCGTCGACCGGCTCCGCCGGCAGATGACTGCGCAGCGGGACGAGAACACCAAGGTCGGCACCGGTGACGCGCTGGAACGAGTTCACCACGTCTGCCAGCGAGCTGCCGAGAACGACGGCCCCGGCTACCTTTCCTGCCGAGAGGATCGGCGCGGCGGCATACTCGGTACACCCGTCGCTGCAGTGTGTCCAGCTCATTGCCCGTTCGCTGCTGATGACCTCGGTAACCTGCACCGTCGATTGCACCTCCGGTCCACCACCGCTGTTCCACGCAGCCAGTTGCTCGCCGCTGGTCAGGTGGACCTGCAGCGAGTCGATGCCGAAGCCATACTGCAGGGCTGGCCAGTAGCTGTCGAAGTGTTGACGCAACAGGGCATTGCCGGCCGGTGTCCGGAACAGGGTGACGCCAACCGAGTCAAGGGCTGCGAGGACCCCGGCAAGCGCCTGCAGCCGCAGACCAACCTCGTTGCGCAAAGCGAAAGCCTGCGCCACCAGGCGCGCGCGGGTCTCGGCTCGCTGCTCTTCGAAGCGCGCCATCAGGTGCTGGTAGTGCAGCCATGAGAGCACGCCGTTCACCGACAGCATGACGGCGCCGAGCGTCAGCAGCACCTTCCACTTGAGGCTCAGGAAGTGTGAGCGGCGAGGATCTGCAGGCGGGGGCTGTTTTTCCGGCATTCGTCGCGACTAGAAGCGGAAGGAGGCTTGCAGCATGAAGTTGTCCCAGTAGCGACGCAAAGCCTGCGAATTCGGATTGTCCTGCGCCGCCAGGAAGCCTGTGCCGTCGACGTGATGTGCCTCGACGCGCAGCATGAACTGTGGCGTCACGTCGAAACGCATGCCGACGGTCCAGTCCTTGGCAAAGCGGGTGAATCCAGGCAGCCTCGTGGCGGCGGCGAAGTCCTTGCCGGCGCGATCGTTCTGATCGGCGTAATAGGCATCGTAGCGCAGCAGGGCTTCCCACTGCGGCGTCAGCCGATAGGTTCCCTGCACGTAGTAACTCTGCCCGTTGAACGTGCCGTTGTAGAAGTAGGGGCCGAAATCGTTGACCGAGGTGCGGCGCAAGGCGTACTCGCTGGTCAGACTCCAGTTCTCGGCGTTGTACTGGGCGGAAAAGATCAGTGGCGTCAGCTTGAACCGGCCGGCCTGCAGGATGTCCCCGAATCCCGGCTTGTATTTGAGGTCGAGACGCAGCGCCGTGAACGCCAGCCGATACCGGTTGCCGGCCCCCTCGTAGAGGATCTGCAGGTCGGGCGCCAGTTTCGAATCGAGGCTGCCGGGGCGATTGAGGCCGACCAGCGGCACCTTTGCCGCCTCGGTATCGGTTTGCGGCTGTCCGTAGGCGAAGCTCGCGGAGAGCGTCCCACCTTCGCCGTAGCGCTCGACGTAAACCTCAGCACCGTCGGCCGACACGGTCAGGTTGCGCGTCCGCTCAAAGTAGATCGACTGCGGCAGGATGATGCTTGGCCTGGTGAAGGGAACGTCGCGTGTCGTGTTGTACAGGCCATAGGCGGTCTTGATCCGTCCCATGCGGATCCCGGCTCGACCTTCCTCGCTCGACATGGGAGTCCAGTCGAGCAGGCCATAGTCAAGTCGCACCCCCCCGTCGTCGGTGCCGCCTGCGCGCCGTGACAGCAGTCCGGCCGAGAGCTGGAGAGCCGGCGTCAGGCGCCACGAAGCATTGACGCCAAGCTCCGAGAAGTCCTTGCTGATCTGGTTGTCGCTCTGCCCGAAGAAATTGTTGTCGGTCGTATGCACCAGGGTCAGCGAAGCAAAGCCATTCAACTGGAAATCGCCGTTGAGCAGGTCCAGGGCGTGCGCAGCCGTTCCCCAGGACAGCGACCAGGCGACCAGCAACACGGTCGATGTGGTCTTAGCGAATCTTGAGCACACGCACATTCGGAGTCACCTCGCTCGCCTTGACGTAACCAATCGCCCCGGGGGTGGATGCCACTCTGGCCAACATCTCCTGCGGTGACGCAACCACCTCCGGGTACTGGCCCTGGCCCGAAAAGACCTGCCGGTCCCAGGCCATGCGCAACTGCTGCGGGAACACCTGCAGGACGGACTTGCTGAAAGTGGCGTGCTCGGGCACCTCGTCGGCAAGAACGAAGACCTTGACTGGCGTCTCGCCCGGCCATCGCTGCAGGCGCATTCCCAGGATGGCGCGCAGCGAGGCGCGCGGGATGCTGTCTTCGGTGGTGGCCGGGTGGGCGATCACGGCCATCACCGGATCCGGCGACTGGGCCCAGGCAACGCCAAGGAAGAGGCCACTCGCCAGGACCCAGAACAGCGTCAGCTGGATCAGGGAAGTAGCGAATTTAATTGCAGGAGTTTTCTCCATCACGGCGCATCGTACCAGACTATTCGCCAGCGTTTCAGCCGCTACCGGTCCTTTCGGCGACCATTCATGCGGCTGCCTGCCGATGCGCACCCGACCTCCTCCTAGATCCCCGAGCCGCCCTCTTCCAGCGTTGTCGGCGGTGCCGCAAAGACCCTGAGCTGGCGCGGCTTGAGCCAGACCTGCTGCCCCTCGGCGAGCAACAGGACATTGGCACGCTCGCGGGTGAGCTCGACCTCGATCAATTCCGAAGCATGTGCCAGTTCGACGCGCACCAGAGGCCCGATCGCGTGCACCTCCTGTACCGTCGCCTGCAAGCTGCCGACAGCGGGACGGTGCTCGATGTCGATGTCGTGTGGTCGCACGTAGGCGGTCGCCTGTGCTGCCGGCACGGACCCGCTATGCTCGCTGCCGACATCCGCCCAGGCCCCGTGCATCCGGCTGTGGAACACGTTGACGTTGCCGAGGAACTGGTAGACGAAGGGTGACGCGGGGTTCGTATAGACCTCGTCGGGGGAGCCGATCTGCTCGACTCGCCCCTGGTTCATGACCACGACGCGGTCGGCGACTTCCAGCGCTTCCTCCTGATCGTGCGTCACGAACACACTGGTGATGTGCATTTCGTCGTGCAGGCGCCGCAACCAGCGGCGCAGTTCCTTGCGCACCTTGGTATCGAGCGCGCCAAAGGGTTCATCAAGCAGCAGCACCCGCGGTTCGACCGCCAGCGCACGCGCCAGGGCGATGCGCTGGCGCTGTCCGCCCGAGAGCTGCGACGGGTAGCGATCGGCCAACCACTCAAGCTGCACGAGCTGGAGCAGATCACCCACCCGGCGCCGGATTTCCGCCTCGGCAGGACGCAGCCGGCGTGGCTTGACGCGCAGGCCAAAGGCGACGTTCTCGAAGACGGACATGTGACGGAAGAGCGCATAATGCTGGAAGACGAAACCGACGTTGCGGTCGCGCGCGTGGACATGGGTGGCCTCCTCGCCGGCAAAGAGGACTTGGCCGCCATCGGCGGTTTCCATGCCGGCGATGATCCGCAGCAGGGTGGTCTTGCCACAGCCGGAGGGTCCGAGAAGGGCGACAAGCTCGCCGGTCGGGATGTGCAGGCTGACATCCTGCAGGGCGACGAAGGCGCCAAAGCGCTTGCCGATCGCACGGATTTCGATACTCATCGGTGTGGGTCCAGTCAGGTCATCGCAGGCCCCGTCGCTCGCTGGCAGCCCCGATGGGACAATGCAGCCCCACCGCGTCCGTCGCTGGCCACGGTCAGTTGTTCTCCGGCGGCAGAGCGGCCGACAGCATGCGCACTTCACGACGCAGCCGCCACTCGACGACCGTCTTGGCGGCCAACGTCACGAGGGCCAAAAGCGCCAGCACCGACGCCGATGCGAAAGCGCCGACCGCGTTGTACTCGTTGTAGAGGATCTCGACGTGCAGTGGCAACGTGTTGGTCTCGCCGCGAATGTGGCCGGAGACCACCGATACGGCACCGAACTCGCCCATCGCGCGGGCGTTGGCGAGGATCACCCCGTAGAGCAGCCCCCACCTGATGTTGGGCAGCGTCACCCGGCGGAACATCTGCCAGCCGGTGGCTCCGAGGGATACCGCAGCCTCCTCCTCTTCCCTGCCCTGCGCCTGCATCAGGGGGATCAGCTCGCGCGCGACGAACGGCAGGGTGATGAACATCGTCACCAGGACGATCGCCGGCAGCGCGAACACCACCTTGATGTCGTTCGCCGCCAGCCACGGCCCGAAAAGGCCCTGCGCGCCGAAGATCAGTAGAAAGACGAGGCCGACGACCACCGGCGAAACCGCGAAGGGAAGGTCGATCAGGGTGATCAGCAGGCTCTTGCCGCGGAACTCGAACTTGGCGATCGCCCAGGCGGCTGTCACACCAAAGCAGATGTTGAGCGGCAGCACCAGTACGGCGACCAGCAGCGTCAACGCGATCGCCGACCGTGCATCATGATCCTGGAGTGCTTCCAGGTAGGCACGCCCGCCGGCGGCGAAGGCCTCGGCAAAGACTGCCAGCAACGGCAGCAGCAGGAAGAGGACCAGGAAGCCGAGGCCGACGGCAAGCAGCAGGCGACGCAACCAGGGTGGCTCGGCAGTCGCCCGCCGCCGGGCGAGCGTGCTCACCGCAGTGCTCCGTCGGCCGCCCGAGCGCCGTGACGGGTGGCTGCCCACCACTGCAGTCCGTTCACCACGAAGAGCATGACGAAGGAGATGAACAGCATGACCACCGCCAGCGCCGTCGCTCCGACCACGTCGTACTGTTCAAGCTTCGAGATGATCAGCAGCGGCGTGATCTCCGAGATCAGCGGCATGTTGCCGGCGATGAAAATGACCGACCCGTACTCGCCGATCGAGCGCGAGAAGGCCAGGGTGAAGCCGGTCAACAGCGCCGGCAGGAGCGCTGGCCAGAGGACGCGGACGAAGGTCTGCAGACGAGAAGCTCCGAGCGACGCGGCGGCTTCCTCGACCTCCGGCTCGATGTCCTCGATCACCGGCTGCAGCGTACGGACGACGAAAGGCAGGCCGATGAAGGTCAGAGCCACCACGATTCCTGGCGGGGCAAAGGCGATCTTGAAACCGAGCGGTTCGAGGTACCGGCCGATCCAGCCGTTACCGGCATAAAGGGTCGCCAGCGTGATCCCGGCAACGGCCGTCGGCAGCGCGAACGGCAGATCCACAAGCGCATCGATCAGCCGCTTGCCGGGGAAGGAGTAGCGGACGAGAACCCACGCCACGATCAACCCGAAGACCGTGTTGATCGACGCTGCCAGCAGCGAGGCGCCGAAGGTTACGCGATACGAAGCCAGCGCGCGCTCACCGCTGGCGATTTCCCAGAACGCGGCCAGGCTGAGCTGGCTCGCCTTGAAGACCAGTCCCGACAGCGGCAGCAAGACGAGCAACGACAGGTACAGAACAGCGCAACCCAGTGACAGCCGAAAGCCGGGCAGCAGCGGCCTCGGGCCGAACAGCGAGCGCATCAGACGGCCACCCCGCACCGAAGCGGCCACATCGCATTTCTTCCCGAGCTCACTTCTTCAGGTAGATCTGGTCGAAGCTGCCGCCGTCCTTGAAGTGCGCTGGGAAGGCCTTGCTCCAGCCGCCGAAGACCTCATCGACGGTGAAGGTCCTGACGGGCGGAAACTGCTCGGCATACTTCTTCAGTATCTCGGGACTGCGCGGCCGCAGGTAGTTCTGCGCCGCGTTCTCCTGGCCGGCCGGCGACCACAGGTACTCGAGATAGGCCTGCGCCAGCTTGCGCGTTCCCTTCTTGTCCACCACCGGGTTCACGATGGCTACCGGGAACTCGGTGAGAATCGACAGCGAGGGGTACACCACGGTGAACTCGCCCTTGCCGAACTCTCGCGCAATCAGTTCGGCCTCGCTTTCGAAAGAGACGAGCACGTCGCCGATCCTGCGCTGCATGAAGGTGGTCGTCGCGTCGCGGCCGCCAGCGGCGAACAGGGGGGCGTTCTGCAGCAGCCGGGCGACGAACTCCTGTGCCGTGCGCTCGTTGCCGCCGGACTGGCCGAGCGCAAAACCCCAGGCGGCGAGATACGTGTAGCGGCCGTTGCCGGTGTTCTTGGGATGCGGCAGGATGACCTGGACACCTGGCTTGACGAGGTCGGGCCAGTCCCGGATCGCCTTCGGGTTGCCCTTGCGGACGATGAACACCATGGTCGAGGTGTATGGCGACGCATTGTTGGGAAAGCGCTTGGCGTAGTCCTTGGCAACCAGACCCTTTTCGGCCAGAAAGTCGACGTCGGACGCCTGATTCATCGTCACCACGTCCGCTTCCAGCCCGTCGGCAACGGCCCTCACCTGCTTGCTGGAGCCGGCATGTGACTGCTTCAACTCGACCGACTCGCCGCTCAGCGCCTTCCAGTGCTTCTGGAACATCGGGTTGTAATCCTTGTAGAAATCCCTGGCGACGTCATAGGAGACATTGAGCAGACTGAGTTCAGCCAGGACCGGCAAGGCACAGAGGCCGAGAGCCAGGGTCGCACACCACTGGCGAATGAATCGGGACATGCGCTCCTCCATCGTGATCTTCGCAACAGGCCGACATGATAGCGAAGACTATTAGAACGACAAAGGATCAATCTTCATTTATTTATGGCCAGTGGTTATATCGAGCCTGCCGCAGCTCGTGCCGCAGCGGGCCGGATATACTCCACAGGAGCCAGCACCTCGCGTGATCCGCCGACCCCGCAAAAAAAAACAGAGCCACGGCAAACCGTGGCTCGTCTCGCTTCCCCCCGGCGTCTCAGACTGGCGTCGGCAGTTTGCCGGCAGCCGATGCGCTCTCCATCCAGCGCTTGATACGATTGGCATCGCCGATGCGGGTCTGCTTGCCGGCCGAATCGAGCAGCACGATGACCACCGGCTTGTCGGCAACGCGCGCCTGCATCACCAGGCACTTGCCGGCCTCCTGAATGTAGCCGGTCTTCGACAGGCCGATCTCCCACGTCGGGCTGCTGACCAGCTGATTCGTATTGTGGAAATCGAGTTCGCGGCCTTTCACCTCGGCGCGCACACCAGGCGTCGTCGAGAATTCGCGAATCAGCGGGTAGCGATGCGCAGCGGCAACCATCCGCGCGAGATCGTGTGCGGTAGACACATTGTTGCTGCTCAGCCCGGTCGGATCCTCGAAGCGCGTATGGGCCATCCCGAGTGACGCGGCCTTGCGGTTCATGGCTGCGATGAAGGCCGGCAGACCACCCGGATAGTGACGGGCCAGAGCGTGCGAGGCACGGTTCTCGGATGACATCAGCGCCAGCAGCAGTGCGGTCTCGCGCGTGATCACCGTCCCCACACCGAGGCGTGAACGACTGCCACGCAAGTAATCGACGTCCTCGTCACTGATGCTGATCGGCGCCTGCAGATTCGGCATGCTGTCGAGCACCACCATCGCGGTCATGACCTTCGTGATCGACGCGATGGGCACGACGGCGTTGGCGTTCTTTTCATAGAGCAGCTCTCCCGCGTCCTGGCCGATGACCAGCGCCGAGCCCGAATGCACTGCGAGCTGCCCCGGCTCCTGCCAGAGGTCGGCATTGCTGGCAACCGCGCGCGTCAGATTCCTTTTCTGGTATGCCGGCGCGGAAACGGCAACTTCACGCTGTGGAGCGGTGCTCCTCTTCGCGGCCAGGCCGGACGGCTTGCCCGCGTTCTGGCGCAGATTGGCCTTGCCCCGGCTGGCGAGTTGCTCGGACCCCTTGACGTTGGTCTTGCGGTCTGCAGGCGCGCCACCGATCCTCTTTTCTGTCACCGCTGCGGCTTTGCCCGGCGTCGCAGCGGACCGCACTGAAGTGCCTTCTGCAGCCGATGTGGGTCGGGCCTTCGGCGCTGCCGCCCGTGTCTGTACGCCTGTCGGAGGGGCTTTCGGCGCTGCTGCCCTGGACGCACCGGTGCTCGCCACCACGCTTTCCTTTCCCTTGGCTGGCGCGACCTTTCCCTTTGCCGGTTCGGCCGCGTGGAGCGTCCCAAGCGGCCCCACGAGTGTCGCCAGAATGGCCAGACACAACCCCAACAATGCTCCCAGTGTCATCCGCATTGCATCTCTCCCGCACGTTTCACCTTGTTGCAGCACTCCGGCTGACCGGACCACCAAGGCCATAGACCATCAAAAATAAGCAGATACGCGAGCTATGTAATGTAGCACATTATGCACCAGCCCAGGCGAGAAACAAGCCCCTGGCGAAGTCGGGCAAGGTTCCCCACGTCGGCACGGCGACCGGCGCCCGACAGCGGATCGCTCAGCGTTCGTTCATCAGCTTGTCGACCACCGTCAGCGCAGTCATGTTGACGATGCGTCGGACGGTCGCGGTGGAAGTCAGGATATGCACCGGTTGCGCGGCACCGAGGAGAATCGGACCGATCGTCAGATTGTCACCGGAAGCGATCTTGAGCAGGTTGAAGGAGATGTTCGCGGCATCGAGGGTCGGCATGATCAGCAGGTTGGCCTGTCCTTTCAGTCGCGCGTCACTCGGAAAGACCCGCTGACGAATGTGCTCGTCGAGGGCGGCGTCGCCATGCATTTCGCCCTCCACCTCGAGCCGCGGTGCCCGCTCCTTGAGCAGCTTCAGTGTCCTGCGCATTTTGATGGCCGTCGGGGTGTTCTCCGAGCCAAATGACGAGTGCGACAGCAGGGCAACTCGCGGCTGGATGCCGAAACGCCGTACTTCGTCGGCAGCGAGCAGCGTCATGTCCGCCAGTTGCTCGGCCGAAGGCTCGTAGTTGATGTACGTGTCGGCAATGAACAGCGTCCGGTCAGGCAGTACGAGCAGGCTCATGGCGTACAGGTCGCTGACGCCGGGAGCCAGACCGATGACGTTCTCGACGTATTCGCGGTGCACGTCGTGACGACCGAAGGTGCCGCAGATCAACCCATCGGCATCGCCCATGCGGACCATCATCGCCCCGAACAGCGACGCCCGGCGGCGAACTTCGCGGCGCGCGAAATCGGCCGACACCCCCTTGCGCTCCATCAGGCGCCGGTACTCACGCCAGTAGGACTCGAAATGCTCGTCGAAGAAACCATTGTTGTCGGCGTAGACGATGTCGAAGTCATCGTCCGGCGTGACGCGAAGATTCAGCGCCTCGAGCTTGCGCTCGATCTCGCTGGGATGACCAATGAGGATCGGTCGCGCGATCCCTTCATCGACGATCACCTGGATGGCACGCAAAACGCGGTCGTCCTCGCCTTCGGCGAAAACGACGCGCCGGGGTGCCTGCTTGGCCTGCGAGAACACCGGCTTCATGATCAGGCCAAAGTGATAGACGAACTCGTGCAGACTCTCGCGATACGCTTCCAGGTCCTTGAGCGGCCGGCTCGCGACACCCGACTCCATGGCCGCCTCGGCAACTGCCGGGGCGATCTTGCCGATCAGCCGCGGATCGAAGGGATTCGGGATCAGGTACTCGGGGCCGAAGTTGGCATGCTTCTCGCCATACGCCTTGAGCGCGACCTCCGACTGCTCGACGCGCGCCAGTTCGGCGATTGCCCGCACCGCTGCCAGCTTCATGGCGTCGTTTATGGTGGTCGCGCCAACGTCCAGCGCGCCGCGGAAAATGAAGGGAAAGCAGAGGACGTTGTTGACCTGGTTCGGATAGTCCGAACGACCTGTGGCGATGATCGCGTCGTCACGCACCACCTTGACATCTTCCGGCCGGATCTCGGGCTGGGGATTGGCGAGGGCCATGATCAGCGGCGACGCAGCCATCTGCGCGACCATCTCGGGCTTCAGCACGCCGCCAGCCGACAGTCCGAGGAAGACATCGGCCCCGACGATCACTTCGCCCAGCGTCCGCGCATCGGTGCGCTTGGCGTAACGCGCCTTGATCTCGTCCATCTCGTCGACGCGCCCTTGGTACACCAGCCCCTTGATGTCGGTCACCCAGACGTTGTCAACCGGCAGGCCGAGCATCACCAGCAGGTCGAGGCACGCGAGGGCCGCGGCACCGGCGCCTGAGGTCACCAGCTTGACCTGATCAAGCTCCTTGCCCTGCAGGAAGAGTCCATTGAGGATCGCCGCGCCGACGACGATCGCGGTGCCGTGCTGATCGTCGTGAAACACCGGAATCTTCATTCGCTGGCGCAGCTTCTGCTCGACGTGGAAGCACTCTGGGGCCTTGATGTCCTCCAGATTGATGCCGCCAAAGGTCGGTTCCAGCGAAGCGACGATCTCCACCAGACGGTCCGGGTCCCGTTCTTCGATTTCGAGGTCGAAGGCATCGATGTTGGCAAACTTCTTGAACAGAACCGCCTTGCCTTCCATGACCGGTTTCGCCGCCAGCGGACCGATCGCGCCAAGCCCGAGCACGGCCGTGCCGTTGGTGATCACTCCCACCAGATTGGCGCGCGAGGTGAGCGTACTGACTTCCGCCGGGGCCGCGGCGATCTCTTCGCACGCTGCCGCGACGCCAGGTGAGTAGGCCATCGAAAGGTCATACTGGTTGGCCAGTTGCTTTGTCGGCTGTATCGCCACCTTGCCCGGCTTCGGGTTGCGGTGGTAGAACAAGGCGGCGGTGCGCAGTTGCTCTCCTGGTTTTTTCATCGTTCCTTCTCCTCATTTTCATCGAGCCAACGCTGGCGTCAATGGGTCACCGGACGGACAGCGACGGCCCGCCTGCGAGGTGCCGCCGGAGCCTGTCAGCAGGCCTCTTCTCGTTATCGACCGTTGGTGTCAACCGGACCTGTGGCATAATTACACAAACCCTCCAATCCTTGTAGCACCAACGCCTAGCATGCTGAATGTACCCTCCTGCACTGGGCTTGTTTCTCGCCAACCGCGACCGACGCGTCGCATCCGACCGGGCTGGTCAGACGACTCCGGCTCCCGGCCCTTGCGGTTTGGCTCCGCGCGCGCCGCTCCACGGTAAATCCCGCTTCTCTACCTTCATTCGAGAGTGATTACCATGAACCAGACTGTTTCGATCAACGCCCCCGACTACGTCAAACATGAACCCCTGAAGCAATGGGTTGCCGAGATTGCGGCACTCACCGAACCGGCCAGCGTCGTCTGGGCCGACGGTTCGCAGGAGGAATATGATCGGCTCTGCGCCGAGCTGGTCGAGGCCGGCACCTTCACCAAACTCAAGAAGCGCAAGAACTCGTTCCTCGCTTTCTCGGATCCGTCGGACGTCGCACGCGTCGAAGACCGTACCTACATCTGCTCCGCGAAGCAGGAAGACGCAGGTCCGACCAACAACTGGGAAGACCCGGCCAAAATGCGCGGCATCCTCAGCGGCCTGTTCAAGGGCTGCATGAAGGGCCGCACGATGTACGTCATCCCGTTCTCGATGGGTCCCATCGGCTCACCGATCGCCCAGATCGGGGTCGAGATCACGGACAGCGCCTACGTCGTGGTGAACATGCGCATCATGACCCGCATGGGCAAGGACGTTTTCCCGGTCCTCGGTACCGACGGCAGCTTCGTTCCCTGCGTACACTCGATCGGTGCGCCGAAGGAGCCGGGTCAGCAGGACCCACGCTGGCCGTGCAACCCGACCACCAAGTACATCGTCCATTATCCCGAAACGCGCGAGATCTGGTCCTACGGCTCCGGCTACGGTGGCAATGCCCTGCTCGGCAAGAAGTGCCTGGCCCTGCGCATCGCCTCCAACATGGCACGTGACGACGGCTGGATGGCCGAGCACATGCTGATCCTCGGCGTCGAGTCTCCCGCCGGCGCCAAGCATTACGTCGCCGCCGCCTTCCCGTCCGCCTGCGGCAAGACCAACTTCGCCATGCTGGTACCACCGCAGAGCCTGAGTGGCTGGAAGATCACCACCATCGGCGACGACATTGCCTGGATCAAGCCGCGCAAGGACAAGGACGGCGTCAGCCGCCTCTACGCGATCAACCCGGAAGCCGGCTTCTTCGGCGTTGCCCCCGGCACCAATGACAAGACCAACTTCAACGCCATGGCCTCGCTCGCCGAGAACACCATCTTCACCAACGTCGCGCTGACCGACGACGGCGACGTCTGGTGGGAAGGCATGGGCCCGGCACCGGCGCATGCGATCGACTGGCAGGGCAACGACTGGACACCGGAGATTGCCAAGGAGAAGGGAACCAAGGCAGCACACCCGAACTCGCGTTTCACCGCACCCGCTGCGCAGTGCCCGTGCATCGACGAAAAATGGCAGGATCCGGAAGGGGTGCCGATCTCGGCCTTCCTGTTCGGCGGTCGTCGCGCTTCGACCGTACCGCTGGTCTGCCAGACGCGTGACTGGGAGCATGGCGTCTACGCCGCTGCCACCCTCGGTTCTGAAACCACCGCGGCCGCCTTCGGTCAGCAGGGTGTCGTTCGTCGCGACCCGTTTGCCATGCTGCCGTTCTGCGGCTACAACATGGCCGACTACTACAGCCACTGGCTGAAGATGGGCAAAGCGACCGACAAGCCGGTGCCGATCTTCATGGTCAACTGGTTCCGCATGAACGAGAAGGGTGAATTCGCCTGGCCCGGCTTCGGCGACAACGCCCGCGTTCTGAAGTGGATCATCGAGCGCTGCGAAGGCAAGGCCTCTGCGCGGGAAACGACCCTCGGCTGGATGCCCAACTACGAAGATCTCGACTGGAGTGGCAGCGATTTTTCCAGGACAGAGTTCGCCGGCGTCACCAACCTCGACAGGCAAGCCTGGCTGAATGAACTCGAGGGCGTCAAGGACTGGTTCGGCAAGATGGGCGACAAGCTGCCTGCGAAACTCGGCGACGTTCGCAACGAGTTCGAGAAGGAATTCCAGGCCGCCTGATCGACGGAACGGCGCCATGGCCGACAGCAAGCCGCCTGCGGGCGGCTTCCTTTTGTCGGCATGCCGGCTTGCGGGTAAACTGGCGGCTTCATCCGGACCGTGAGCAACACACCATCATGCCAAGTTTTCCCGCGCACCGCCTGGCCGACATCGCACCCTTCCACGTCATGGAGTTGATGGCACGTGCCAAGGAACTGGAGGCCGGCGGCCGCGACATCATCCACATGGAGGTCGGCGAGCCGGACTTCCCCACTCCGCCACCGATCGTCGCGGCAGCGCAGGCGCACATCGCCACCGGCCACGTTCGCTATACGGCCGCACTCGGCCTGCCCGAACTGCGTGCCGCGATCGCCGGCTTTTATGCCACGCGCTACGGCGTCAGCGTTCCGGCATCGCGCATCGTCGTCACCGCCGGCGCTTCGGGCGGACTGCTGCTGGCGATGGCCTGTCTCGCCGAACCGGGCAGCGAATGGCTGCTGACCGACCCGGGCTACCCCTGTAACCGGCACTTCGTGCGCTGCTTCGAGGGCCGGCCGATCGGTATTCCAGTGCACGGCGAGAGCGATTTCCAGCCGACGCCGGATGATCTGGAGCGATTCTGGAACGAACGCACAGCCGGGGCCCTGTTCGCATCTCCGGCCAACCCGACGGGAACCCTGCTCGCCGACGAGACGCTGGCCGACATCGCCCGCCTTGTCCGCGAAAGGGGCGGACAGCTGATCATCGACGAGATCTACCATGGGCTCACCTACGGGCGCGAGGCCACGACCGCGCTCGAGTTCGGCGATGACATCTTCGTCGTCCAGAGCTTCTCGAAGTACTTCAACATGACCGGCTGGCGTCTCGGCTGGCTTGTCGTCCCGCCACGCTTCGTGCGCGACATCGAGAAGCTGGCGCAGAATCTCTTCATTTCGCCGTCGGCGGCGGCGCAGTACGCTGCCTTGTCAGCGTTCGCGCCAGCCACCATCGGCATCCTCGAGGAGCGCCGCCAGGAGTTCCAGAAGCGGCGGGACTTCCTTGCGCCAGCACTAAAGAACCTGGGCTTTCGCTTCCCGGCGAGGCCGCAGGGAGCCTTCTATCTCTATGCCGACTGCTCGCAGCTGACCAGCGACAGCGCTCGTTTTGCCAGCGAGCTGCTCGAGTCTGCCGGAGTTGCCGCAACGCCTGGTCTCGACTTCGGCAGCAACCTGCCTGAGAAGTACCTGCGCTTTGCCTACACCAGCGCAACGGCGCGACTGGCTGAGGCGGTCGACCGGATTCGCCGCTTTCTCGGGCAGGGCTGACGGATCGCCGCCGGCTCAGGCGCTGCCGGTGTCAGCACAGCAAGCCTGGCAGCTTGCCGATTGACGCCAGACGGCGCCAGTCAAAGCAGGGCCCGGGATCGGTCTTGCGGCCGGGAGCAATGTCACTGTGACCGACCACTGCGGTGACAGGAAAATGTACGCAGAAGAACCGGAGCAGCGGCAACAGGCATGCGTACTGCGCCTCGGCAAAAGGAAGTTCGTCACAGCCCTCGAGTTCGATACCGAGCGAGAAGTCGTTGCAGCGCGGTCGGCCCTGCCAGCACGAGAGCCCCGCATGCCAGGCGCGCTGATGACACGAGACGAACTGGATCAGCTCACCATCGCGTCGGATCAGGAAGTGTGCCGAAACCCGCAGGCCGGCGATCCGGGCGAAGTAGGGATGAGCCGTGGCGTCGAGCCGATTGGTGAACAGCCGCATGATGGCATCGCCGCCGAAGCAGGCGGGCGGCAGGCTGATCGCATGCACGACGATCAGCGAGATCGTCTCGCCTGCTGGCCGGTCGTCGCAGTTGGGCGACTCGATGCGCAAGGCACCGTCGAGCCAACCCGCATCGCTGATTGCCGGCGTGACTGGCAGACGAGACCAGCTCATTCCTCGATGCCCAACCGCTCAATCCGGTAGCGCAGCGAGCGGAAGCTGACACCCAGCAGACGGGCCGCCGCCGTACGATTGAAATCGGTCTTGCTCAGCGCCTCAAGAATGGCCTGTTTCTCGACACGATTGATGTAGTCATCAAGGGTTTCGCCCTCCCTGCCGAGACTGTCGCGAACCGCGGTCTCCGGCGCCAGTTGCAGATCGTCGACCGCCACTGTCGCGCCGCTGCACAGCGCTGTGGCACGCTCCAGGATGTTCTCGAGCTCGCGGACATTGCCCGGAAAACTGTAGTCGTTCAGAATCCGGGCGGCATCCGGATCGAGGCGCGGCGGCTGCGGCCCACAAAGCCGGACGAGCATGGCTTCGGCCAAGGGTGCGATATCCTCACGGCGCTCGCGCAGCGGCGGCATTTTCAGTTCGATCACGTTGACGCGATAGTACAGATCCTGGCGGAAGGTGCCGGCATCGACGCAATCCCTGAGCTGGTGATGCGTCGCCGAAATGATCCGCAGGTCGACCGCTTCCTCGACGGTGCTGCCGACCCGGCGCACTCTCTTCTCCTGAATCGCGCGCAGGAGCTTGACCTGCATCCCCAACGGCAGGTCCGCCACCTCGTCGAGAAACAGCGTCCCCCCCTGCGCCGCTTGGAAGAACCCGGGGCGATCGCTGTCGGCCCCGGTGAAGGCCCCCTTGCGATAGCCGAAGAACTCACTCTCCATCAGGTTCTCTGGAATCGCTCCGCAGTTCACTGGCACGAAGGGTGCGTTGCGGCGCGCGCTTTGATCGTGAATCAGTCGCGCCGCCAGCTCCTTGCCGGTGCCCGACTCGCCGGAGATATAGACGGGCGCCTGGCTGCGGGCGAGCTTGTCGATCATCTCGCGCACATGCGTGATCGCCGGCGACTTGCCGATGAGCCGTGTCGCCGCTTCGCTGGCCTCACCCTCATCCGCACCGCCGCTGCGCCGTGGCAGGTTGAGAGCCGACTTGATCAGGCTGCGCAACTGCTCGAGCGCGACCGGTTTGGCGAGATAGTCGAAAGCTCCGGCTTTCAGCGCCGCAACCGCATTCTGCGTCGTGCCAAAAGCGGTGATCACCGCCACCGGCGTCTCGCCGTAACTCTCGGCGATCAGTCTGACGATCGCCAGCCCATCCCCGTCGGGCAGTCGCATGTCCGTCAGGCATAGCTGATAGCGCTGCTGTTCGAGGAATTTCCGGGCCTCGGAAACCGTCGCCGCACAGTCTGCCAGAAGCCCCATCCGTGCCAGCGTGAGATCGAGAAGCTCGCGGATATCCGCCTCATCATCGACCACCAGCACACGGGCCAGGTCGCCGCGTGGGCGACGTTGCACCTTGCCAGTCAACAACCCAGAGCCCTCCCCAGGAGACGAAAATCGGCACCCTTGCCTCGTCCGAACAGGTCGAGACGGGCTTCGTTCGCCTCGCACAGTTCGCGTGCGATGTACAAACCAAGACCGGTGCCGCGGTGGTGGGTCGTGAAGAAGGGTTCGAAGATCTGCTCGCGCAAATCGTCGGCCACACCCTCGCCATCGTCAACCACACGCACTTCCACCTGCCCAGCCACCTTGCCATCGCCAACCAGCAGGCGAACACTGCCCGTCAGTCGTCGGGAATGCCGAAGGGCGTTGCTGAGCAGGTTCCACAATACCTGGTGCAGGTGCGAACGATCGAAACAGATGCTCGCCCTGCCGGAGACCTCCAGCCGAATCACATCGGCGGCGAGTTGCTCCCTACCCGACCACTGTTCGACGAATGCCGGCAGCAACTGGCGCAGGTCGATCAGCTCACTATACACGCGATCACGACGCCCCAGCTCCAGGACATCGCTGACGATACGCTCCACGCGCTGGGTGTTGTCCAGCAGGATGCGCAACAGGCGTTCGTACAGTTCGCCGCGTCGCTCCTCCCGCATCAGCTCCCCGGCATGGCGGATCGCCGACAGCGGATTGCGGATCTCATGTGCGATACTCGCGGTCAGGCGACCAAGCGCCGCCAGCTTGATCTGCTGCGCCTGCTCCCGCAGGCGGCTCATGTCCTCGAGAAACACCAGCACATCACTGTCGCCACTGGTGGTGGCGACGAACCTGGCACGCAACTGCGTTCCTTTCGCGGGCACCTGCACCAGCACTGCGACGTCGCCACGCTCCTGCCGCCAGTCAGCGAAGGCCTGCAGCAGCTCGGGCGAGCACTCGCACAGAGCCGGCTCGCCCCTTTCGCTGGCGGCAAGAAGCTGCCGGGCGCGCGGGTTGCTTTGTGCAACCCGCGCGTCACTGCCGACAACCAGAACTCCCTCCTGCATCTCCTCGATGACTCTCTGGCTGACCAGCGTCTGTTTTTTCAGATCGATGCCGCGGCGACGGGCGAGTTCCTCGTTGGCAAGGACCCGACGGGCGAGCAACCGTGCCGAGAGGGCAACCGCGAAGAAGGCGATGCTGAACACGCCGGCATGGAAGAAGGCGGCGGCTTCAAGATCGGTCTGCAGTCCGCGATAGGACTGCTCGATGAGCACGGCAAGGGTCGCCAGCGCGGCATAGAAGATCACCAGGCGCCCCTGACCGACGAGGCCGGCACCAGCAAGGGTCACCAGAAGCATCGAGCCGAAACCACTGCCAAGGCCGCCTCCGACGTGAATCAGCAGCGTCATCACCAGCACGTCGACGAGCACGCTGACGGTGATCTGGGTGCTCGCGTGCTGCCGCCAGGCGTACGCGACAACGGCCGAGAGGATCGTGCCGACGAGGTATCCGCCGGCAAGCACGAGGTGCTGCAATCCCTGGTGCCAGGTGGCAACGGGAAAGGCAGCAGGATAAAGAAGCGCCGAAAAGAAAAGCAGCGCGGCCACTACCAGGCGGTAGAGGTTGAAGTACCGCAGCGTCTTCCAGCGCGTCTCGGAGAAGCTCTCCTCGCCACGTCCCAGCGCCGTCGACGCAGACTGCTCAGCCGCCGCCGTTTCCGGATTCACGCAGGTGAGCGGCACAGCAATAGTAACGACCGTCGGCAAGCAGGCTCTCGCTGACCGGCTGGTTGACGCCACAGTGAGCGCATTGGACCATCCGCTCGACCTCGCGGCCGCGCGGCGTGTCCGTCCTGTCGGGCTTGCGGAGACGGCGCCACACCCACCATGCGAAGAGCGCGAGAGCGAGCAAAAGGAAGTATTTGGTCATCGCCAGAAAAGGTCTGCAGAGCACCGCAGGATAGCAGATGGCCGGCGCCGACGGCCAGCCATGGTCAGCGCAGATCGGACAGAAAGCGCCGTCGGTACACGCGAACCGCGCCGGCTCCGGCGACGGACCGCCGGGCAGCACCGGAGTTGCAAGGCTTGGTTTTGGCGGTTGGTCGGGGCGAGAGGATTCGAACCTCCGACTCCTGCGTCCCGAACGCAGTACTCTACCAGGCTGAGCTACGCCCCGACCGAAGCGACACCAGAGCTAGTAAGTCCTGGCGACCGCGAAGAGGCACAATTCTAGCAGGGAATCGCGGTACTGAGAAGCGGGAACGGCTGCCAAAGCATGCGCCGCGAGATCGGCTTCAGCGGCCGCTCTGCGCCGCGCGTATTCGAGCGCGCCGCTTTCCCGTACCGCCGCCAGGATCTCGGGCAGGTTGTCCCGGCCACCGTCCTCGATCGCTCGCCGCACACTCGCCGCCTGCTCGGGACTGCCGTTTTTCAGTACGAAAATCAGCGGCAGGGTCGGCTTTCCTTCGGCAAGGTCATCGCCCAGATGCTTGCCGGTCTCGAGTTCGGCACCAGAATAGTCCAGTACGTCATCGATCAGCTGGAAAGCGGTACCCAGGTGCATGCCGTAGACTGCCATGGCCTTCTCGACGTCCACGCCGGCACCGCCAATGATGGCGCCAACCTGTGCCGCTGCCTCGAACAGCTTTGCCGTCTTGTAGCGTATGACCTGCAGATAGCCTTCCTCATCGACGTCTGCATCGTGGCAGTTCATCAACTGCAGCACTTCACCCTCGGCGATGACGTTGGTTGCGTCGGACAACACCTGCATGATGCGCATGTCGTTTACCGCAACCATCATCTGGAAAGCTCGGGAATAGAGGAAGTCACCGACCAGCACGCTGGCTGAATTGCCGAAGAGTGCGTTGGCGGTCTTGCGACCACGCCGCAAGTTGGACGCGTCCACCACATCATCGTGCAACAGCGTTGCCGTGTGAATGAACTCGATCACCGCCGCCAGTTGATGATGGTGCGTGCCGCGATATTCGAGAGCACCGGCCGAAAGCAGCACCAGCGCCGGGCGCAGCCTCTTGCCCCCGCTGTGCACGATGTACTCGGCCACCTGCCGCACCAGAGCGACGTCGGAATGCAGGCGTTGACGGATCACCGTGTCGACAGCGGTCATGTCCGACCCGATCAGCCTGTACAGCTGCTCCATTCTCACCACGCGGCACCCTGGCACGAAACCCGCGGATCTTAGGCGTCACCCTCCCCGGCGTCAAGCAAGCCGTTCCGCGAACCCGAAAAAGCTTTGACGAGAGGAGAAAAGCCGGTAGAATGCGCGGTTCTTTGCTGCACATCGTTCAGTTTTCGTTTACCTGGAGTCCAACATGTACGCGGTGATAAAAACCGGTGGCAAGCAGTATCGCGTTGTCAGCGGCGAAAAATTGAAAATAGAACAGATACCGGCAGAAGTTGGCGCAGAAGTTACCCTCGATCAGGTTCTCATGTTTGGTGAAGGCGAGGCGGTGCAGATCGGCACGCCTCTGGTCACCGGCGCCACAGTCAGGGCAACTGTGCTGTCCCACGGCCGTCACGACAAGGTCCGCATCTTCAAGATGCGCCGGCGCAAGCATTCGCAAAAGCATCAGGGGCATCGCCAGAACTACACCGAGATTCGCGTTGATGCAATTGCTCTCGGCGCGGCGACGGCGCCTGCAGCCTGACACGAAAGGAGTCTGATCCATGGCACACAAGAAAGCCGGCGGCAGCGTACGCAATGGCCGTGACTCGGAAGCGCAACGCCTGGGCGTCAAGCGCTACGGTGGACAGCTCGTCCGCGCCGGCAACATCATCGTTCGCCAGCGCGGCACCGCTTACCATCCGGGCGAGAACATGGGCATCGGCAAGGACCACACGCTGTTCGCGCTGGTGGACGGCCATGTGCAGTTTGCCATCAAGGGCGCGCTCGCCCGGCGCACGGTCAGCATCGTTCCGCTCGCAGCCGACTGAGCGACCACAAGTTGGCTGTTGCATGCCAACCAGCGCAGCCCCAAGCCCTATCCTCTCCGGTAGGGCTTTTTGTTTGCCGTCGCGAGCCAGCGAGGAGATAGGTCCATGAAGTTCATTGACGAGGCACGGATCTCGATTGCTGCCGGCGACGGCGGCAACGGCATCGCCTCGTTCCGGCGCGAGAAGTATGAGCCCGAGGGCGGCCCTGACGGGGGCGACGGCGGCCATGGCGGCAACGTCCACTTCGTTGCCGATCGCAACGTGAACACGCTGATCGAGTACCGCTATCGGCGCAGGTTCCACGCCAGGCGCGGCGAGAACGGTCGCTCGAGTGACTGCTACGGCAAGCGCGGGCCGGATCTCACCCTGCGCGTGCCGGTCGGCACGGTCATCGCTGACGTCAACAGCAACCTGATCCTTGCCGACCTCGATTGCGACGGCAAGACGGTTCTGCTGGCAAAGGGTGGCCGGGGCGGTTTGGGCAACGTTCATTTCAAGTCCAGCGTCAATCGGACTCCGCGGCAATGCACCCGCGGCGAGCCCGGCGAGCAGCGTGATCTACGGCTCGAGCTGCGCCTGCTCGCCGATGTCGGCCTTCTGGGGCTGCCCAATGCCGGCAAGAGCACACTCCTGCGCGCCGTGTCGGCGGCGCGACCGAAGGTGGCCGACTATCCGTTCACCACTCTCGAGCCTCACCTCGGCGTCGTCCGGGTCGACGACGAGAGGAGCTTCGTCATCGCCGACATTCCCGGCCTGATCGATGGCGCGGCCGACGGCGCCGGCCTGGGCATCCGCTTCCTCAAGCACCTCACACGCACCCGGCTGCTGCTGCACATCGTCGACCTGGCTCCGACCGATCCGGCCGCCGACCCGGTCCGCGATGCACGGACCATTGTCCACGAGCTCGAGCGCTACGATCCCGAACTGGCGCGGAAGCCGCGCTGGCTGGTGCTCAACAAGCTGGACCTGATACCGCCCGACGAGCTCGAAGGCCGAATTTCCGGCTTTCTGCAAGCCTGCCAGGCGGATGATGCTCCGTGCTTCCGGATCACTGCCATCAGCGGCGGCGGCTGCCGGGAGTTGATGCAGCGATTGCAGGAAGCGCTCGACCGGCTGCCGCGTCCTGCCGACGCGGCGACGGCAGGCAACGGCGACAGGGCGTGGCCAGCGCTGGCGCAGGACGAAACGCAGCCCAGCCTTGCATGATGACCACCCGCATTGCAACAGCTCGCCGGCTGGTCATCAAGGTCGGTTCGGCTCTGGTGACCAACAATGGGGAAGGCCTTCACCTCGCGGCGATCAGCGACTGGGCGAGACAGATTGCCGAAGTGCACCGACTGGGCAAACAGGTCATCCTGGTTTCTTCGGGCGCGATCGCCTGCGGCCTGCAACGTCTCGGCTGGCGGAAACGACCGCGTGCCGTACACGAGTTGCAGGCTGCCGCAGCGGTCGGCCAGATGGGGCTGGCGCAGGTCTATGAAAGCGCCTTCGGCCGCCACGGGCTGCACACTGCGCAAGTCCTGCTCACGCACGACGATCTCGCTGACCGCAAGCGCTACCTCAACGCCCGTTCAACCCTGAGCACCTTGCTGGAGCTGGGCGTTGTACCGATCATCAATGAGAACGACACGGTCGTCACCGACGAGATCAAGTTTGGCGACAATGACACGCTCGGCGCCTTGGTCGCCAACCTGGTTGAAGCCGACTGCCTGATCATCCTCACCGATCAGCAGGGTCTGTTCACCGCTGACCCGCGCAAGGATTCGACAGCCACGATGATCGCCGAGGCGCGCGCCGGGCTACCCGCCCTGGAAGCGATGGCCGGCGGCGCCGGCACGCAGTTCGGCAAGGGTGGCATGATCACCAAGGTCATTGCCGCCAAGCGCGCGGCACGCAGCGGTGCCCACACGGTGATCGCCAGCGGCCGCAGCACCGACGCCATTCTGCGTCTGGTACGAGGAGAGCCGCTGGGGACGCTGCTCATCTCCGAGACACCGCCGCTCACCGCACGCAAGCAGTGGCTCGCCGACCACCTGCAGCTGAACGGCAAGCTGCTGCTCGACCGCGGCGCCGTCGGTGCGTTGATGGAGGGCAGGAGCCTGTTGCCCATTGGCGTTGTGGCGGTGCTCGGGGAGTTCGAACGTGGCGCCGCCGTTGCCTGCGTCGCCGAGGATGGCGGCGAGATCGCCCGCGGCCTGGTCAACTACGGCAGCAGCGACGCGCGCCGCATCGCGCGACGCGCCAGCCAGGACATCGAAGACGTCCTGGGTTACATCGACGAACCCGAGATCATCCATCGCGACAACCTGATTCTGACTTGAATGGCGGCGGCGGCATGACCGCGCGCGCGCAACCGGCCGGCCGTGCCTGTCAGCGGGCAGCGTGGGATACGGCACGGAGGTCATTCGCTGGTCGAACAGGCGGCGACCGGCTGTGCTATCCTTGCTGCCCGACGCATCATCCCCGGCAATCCGGGCACCCGTGACGACATGAACGACGAGCACAAGCAGCCCATCCATCTGCCCTTCTCCGACAAGTACACCGACTCACACTCGCAGGAGTACTTCCAGAAGCACGATCGGAAGAAGCTTTCCGACCGGCTGGAGCATCGCATGGCGGCACGCGCGCTGGCGCTTGCCGGCAACCCTTCGTCCGTGCTCGATCTGCCGTGTGGCACCGGCCGCTTCTGGTCGCTCCTGGCGGAGGATCCGCAGCGGGAACTGCTGGCCGCCGATTACAGCCAGGCGATGCTCGACGTCGCCACCAAGGTGCGCCCTCCGGAGATCGCCAAACGATTCCGCCTGCTGCAGTGTTCGGCCTTCGAGATCAACCTGCCCGATGCCCACGTGGACTGCATATTCTCGATACGCCTGGTGCACCACATCGGCGACTCAGCCCATCGAGTCACACTGCTCAAGGAGTTTCATCGCGTCACCCGCGACACCGTCGTACTGTCCCTCTGGGTCGACCGCAACTACAAGGCCTGGCGCCGCCGGCGACTGGAGGCCAAGCGCCGACGCGCCGGCGAAACGAGCGACAACCGGTTCATCATTCCGCGCCAACAGTTTGAACGCGAGTGTCGCGAGGCCGGTTTCGCCATCGTCGGTCACGTGGACTTCCTGCCCTGCCTGTTCATGTGGCGCGCCTACGTGCTGCGCAAGCTGCCGGCCTGACATCCTCTTGGTGAGGTCAGCGGTCGTCCCTCCATGAACGTGCGCGATCTTTTTCCGTCCGAGGCCGCCCGGAGCGAACTGCAGCGCCACCAGCTCGCAGGGTTCGACCGCTTATGGTCGCTTGCCACCGACTGGCATGAGGCTCCCAACGCGAGACGCGGCGGCTGGAGCGGGGTCAGCCGGCACCTTCTCGCCGATGGCAGCGCGATTTTCGTCAAACGCCAGGAAGACCACCTCTGTCGGACGCTGCGCCACCCGCTGCGTGGCATCCCGACCTTCTACCGTGAATACCGGAACATCCTGCGCCTGCAGCGATACGCCATTGGCACCCTGGAACCACTGTACTTCGGCGACCGCCGCGACACCGAACACTGGCAAGCCATCCTCGTGACCCGCGCCCTCGACGACTTCAGCAGTCTCGACGAATGGAACATGGCGAACCCGCAGCCGGCGCCACACCACCGCGAGTCACTGATTGCTGCCATCGCCAGCGCCTGCGCTCGCCTCCACCGCCATCGGTTGCAACACAGCTGCCTCTACGGCAAGCACGTCTTCGTCCGTCGCAGCCCGAACAGGCCCGGAGCCTACGAGGAAGGCGACGTTC
Source organism: Accumulibacter sp. (assembly GCA_016788495.1). Taxonomy (GTDB): domain Bacteria; phylum Pseudomonadota; class Gammaproteobacteria; order Burkholderiales; family Rhodocyclaceae; genus Accumulibacter. The sequence continues at coordinate 24,771 of JAEUOM010000036.1, forward strand.
GCTTCATTGACCTGGAAAAGCTGCGCCCGGGAATCACGCGCGCGCGCGCCGGTGCCCATGATCTCGACCAGTTGCGGCGGCACACGAACGGCTGGAACGATGCCGACTGGCAGTTCTTCACCGCTGCCTACCGCCAGCAAATGGCCCGGTTCCATCGCTAGCCGCCGGGGTTCGGCTGGGCAAGGTCCTGCACGTCCGGATTGATGATGTCGAGACTGGCCGCCATCCGCGCGCAGAAGACCCTGACGTTCTCGTGCCGGAGCAAGTCGACGATTTGCCGTTCCTCGTCCTCGGTAACGACGAATTCGACCTCGATGCAGCCACTCCCGGAGAGCTCGAAGAAACGATCCTCGTGAATTGCGTGCCGGCGCCCGAAGCCGCCGACCGCACGGAACGCCGAACCGCCACGGATGCCGAGGCGATTGCCCTCGGCGAGCAGCCACTCCCAGAGGAGAACGCCATGCAGGCGCTCGCCTTCGCCCACATAGAAACGCAGCAGCGAACCCTTCATCTGCGCCACCTTGTCAGCTCGCACCCTTCAGCCAGAAGACGGTCGCCATGCCGGCAATGGTCATCAGCAGTGAGCCGACGACATGCGCCAGAACCAGGACGCCCGCCCACAGAAGACGGCCCTGTTGCAGCAGCACCGCCAGCTCGGCGGAAAAGGTCGAGAACGTCGTCAGCCCGCCGCAGAAGCCGGTGATCACGAGCAGACGCCACTCGGGCGAGAGGGCCGCGGAGAAGGCGAAAAAGGCGATCGCCAGACCGATGACGTAGGCGCCGAACAGGTTCGCGACGAGCGTTCCCGGCGGAACGGTGGGCAACATCGCATTCAGTCTGACGCCGAGTTGCCAGCGCAGAAGCGCGCCAAGCGCAGCGCCCACCGAGACGGCAAGAATCGATTTCCACATGCAGGCGCCTCAAGAAACCCGTCGCGTGCAGACGATCTGCGCGACAGCCGGCAGGATACGCTGCGCAATCCTGAATACCTCATCCAGCAGCCGATCACAATGAACCCCGGCCACGCTGGCGAGTGACTATAGCACTCGCACACGCCGCCTGCACGGTCTGCCACGGGGATCGCGCCAGCTGTGCACTAGTTCCTTTCCAACCGTGCCGCTGCAGTCAGATACTTTAGTCAGAGGCCACGATTGCATCAACGCCTCTGAGCCTCAGCCCTGACGTGAGCAGCGGGCGCCAGGGCGACTGCAAAGCCGCTGGTTGATCTGGCCTGTCCGCCCGGCAGCACGGCCGGGGGACCATGGAGGTTGAAATGAAAGTGATGATGGTAGTGGAAGGCGGCGATTGCGCGCTCCGGATCGAACCCACCGATGAGGAAGGGCTGGCCTTGCTGGCGGCCTTCGGAGTGAGTGGCGCATACCAGGCGAAGCTCGGCGACGCGGCTGGCTCGACGATGCTGGCGACGGAGTGGATCTGTTCGAGCTATGAAGGAGCGCCGGCCGAACTCGACTGAGCTGGCCAGGCCGGGCGCGGGCACGCAACAAGCTTTCCTGCTCCTGATGCATGCCCCCTGCGCACAACCGGCTGACCCCACAGAGAAATGATGGCGGGGCACGCCGGCGCTCGGCCATTCGCGCCCCCCTGCCCGACGGTGCGGCCCCTTCGCCAGACGCGCTGCCAGAGCGATGATGTGAGCCACGTGTTACACTCGCCCGTCATCCGATCCCGCTGCCACCCGAGTGTCCATTCCGAGAGCGAGCGCCTCACCAGTTTCCTCCCTGCGCATCTATCTTCGCCTGTTGGGCTATCTGCGACCGCTGCTCGGCCTGTTCGTCGTCAGCCTGCTCGGCTACCTGATGTTCGCCTCGTCGCAGCCCATGCTCGCCGCCATCCTCAAGTACTTCGTCGATGGACTCAACGCGGCCAGGGGAAGCACCGAGTACTCGATTCCCCTGCTCGGCCCGCTCGAGCTGATCTACGCCGTACCCCTGCTGCTGCTGCTCGCCGTCACCTGGCAGGGCCTCGGTTCCTTTCTCGGCAACTATTACCTGGCACGGGTATCTCTGGGTCTCGTTGACGACCTGCGGCGAGCGCTGTTCGACAGCCTGCTGCGGCTGCCAAACTCGTACTTCGATCAGCACAACTCCGGACATTTGGTTTCCCGCATCACCTACGATGTGACCATGGTGACCGGTGCCGCGACCGACGCAATCAAGGTCGTCATTCGCGAGGGAATGACCATCGTCTTCCTTTTCGGCTACCTGCTTTGGATGAACTGGCGACTCACCCTCCTGATGGTCGCGATCCTGCCGATCATCGGCCTGATGGTGCGCAGCGCCAGCCGCAAGTTCCGCAAGCAAAGCAGAAAGATCCAGGTCGCGATGGGCGACCTGACCCACGTCGTGGCGGAGACGATCCAGGGCTACCGTGTCGTGCGCAGTTTCGGTGGCGAGGAATTCGAATCGGCCCGTTTCCGAGATGCGAGTGCCAACAATACGGCAAGGCAACTGCGCATGGTACGAACAGCGGCCAGCTATGGCCCGGCGCTGCAGTTCGTCACCTTCTGCACCATGGCGGCGCTGCTGGTTCTCGTCCTCCTGCTGCGCGGCGATGCCACCGCCGGCGACCTGGTCGCTTACATCACCGCTGCCGGCATGTTGCCAAAACCGATTCGCCAACTGTCTGAAGTCAGCTCGACCATCCAGAAGGGCCTTGCCGGTGCGGAGAGCATCTTCTCCCAGCTCGATGAATCGCCAGAGCCCGATCACGGGAGTATCGAACGCGAACGCGTCAGCGGCCACGTCGAAGTCCGCGATCTCTCGTTCACCTACCCCGGCAGCAGCCAGCGCGTTCTCGACCGGGTCAGCTTCGTCGTCGCGCCCGGCCAGATGGTGGCTCTGGTCGGACGCTCGGGCAGCGGTAAATCGACTCTGGCCAATCTGATTCCCCGCTTCTACCACCACGACTCAGGCCAGATATTGATCGACGGCACGGCGGTCGAGGCCTATACCCTGCGCAACCTGCGCCGGCACATTGGCCTGGTGACGCAGCAGGTCGTCCTCTTCAACGATACGGTGAGCAGCAACATCGCCTACGGCGGCCTCGCCGGCGCGCCGCGCAGCGAGGTCGAGGCCGCCGCGGCAGCAGCGCACGCGCGCGAGTTCATCGATCGCCTGCCGGCCGGTTTCGAGACGCTGGTTGGCGAGAACGGAGTCATGTTGTCGGGCGGCCAGAGGCAGCGTCTGGCAATCGCTCGCGCCCTGCTCAAGGACGCACCGATCCTGATCCTCGACGAAGCGACCTCGGCGCTCGACACCGAGTCGGAGCGCCACATCCAGAGCGCCCTCGAACGCGTCATGGCCGGGCGCACGACGCTGGTCATCGCGCATCGGCTGTCGACCATCGAGAGAGCCGATCTGATCCTCGTCATGGACCAGGGCAGCATTGTCGAGCGCGGCACGCACGCCGAACTGCTGGCCGCCAACGGCCACTACGCGCGCCTGCACGCGATGCAGTTCGAGGAAGCCGAGGACGCGCAGCAAACAACGCCAGCGGAAGCCGGCTGAGAGGGTGTGAAGAAATCGTCGCGAGCAGGGCCAAGATGCAAGGCGAGAGCGAGTGAGCAGCGCCGCAGATCGGTCGGGCTGTGGATTGATTTCACAAACTCCGAGACCTGACGACGTCCCCTGCCCAGCGGCGACCGGTCTTCAGACCGCTGGCAAACGATCGTCGAGCCAGCGGTACAGGGCGGATCCAACTGGCCAGTTGCGCAACAGGCGCGCACGGTCACGACTCCAGGCACGGGAATGCGCCGCAGCCGAGCGGTGCTGGACGACATCATCGAGATCGATGAGCCAGACCTGACCGGCGTGCCAGAGCAGATTCATGGCCTTGAGGTCGCCGTGAGTGATCCGCTGCCGATGCATCGCCGCAAACAGCTGGAGAATCGCGCACGCTTCGGCAGCCGGCGGTTCACGTTCGGCAGCAAGATGAGACAGCAGGTTCGCCCCCGGGCAGTACTCGCTGACCAGCCAGGCACGTCGACGCAGCGGACCGAGACGCTCCTCGATCAGGGCCAGTGGCGCGGGCGTCGGGATACCGAGAAACTGCAGCAGGTGCGCTGCACGCCAGGAATGCCACGCGCGGCTCGGACGCAGCGCACGCCCCAGTGCGTGGCCGAGCCCCTTGAGGTTGTACCGCTTGACCAGCAGCGGGCGGCCATCGACGACGACCCGTGCAACCGTACTCGTGCCGCCGTCCTTGAGGGTCCGTCCAGAGCCGATTGCTTCGTCCGGAGACGCGACGACGGCTGCCAGCCGACCAGCCTGCGCACGCGCAACCGCGGTGAAACGAGCGGACGTCTGCGTGACGGAGAAAAGGCTGCAGTCGCGCACCGTCTTCGCCAGAAGATCGCGCAAGCGCCACCGCCTGACCGTGGCGATCTGCTCGCGCAGGGCTGGCACCGGCGGCGGCTCCAAGCCAGCCCCGGCGGCATGCGCGGGCAGCAGCAGCGGCAACTCGCTATCCCATGCTTCGGGCAATTGGGCCAGCAGAACCGCCAGGTTGGCAGTCACCTCGGGCAGCGACAATGGCCGCCCCGGCCGACCAACCCGCAGCGCATCGCCATCGACGACGAACACGCGCCCATCATGGCACAGGAAATTGCCGAAATGCAGGTCTGCATGCACCAACCCGGCAGCGTGCAGGCAACCCAGGGTGTGCAGCAGTGGCAGCAGGAGGGCGACTGCCTGCGGGTCGCCGGCCGGCCGGCTGCACAACACCTCCCACGCCTGCGCGAAACTCTCGACCGGATCGAGGAAGTCCGTCAGCAGGGCATGGCCACCACCGGCAATCGGCGCAGCCGCACGCACCGCCGGCGTCGGGATGCCGGCCCGACGCAACGCCGCCAGACCAGCCTGTTCGCGCTGCCAATGCCGCTTGCTGCGTTGCCCGATGAAGAGTTTGGCGAGCACGCGATGGCCATCGATCTCAGCCTCGCCGACCAGACGCTTGCCGGGCAACACGCGCAACAGGCGACGCACGATCAGCCTGCGACCGTCGGCCAGGACAACGCCAAAGGGTGTCGGCACCGCCCTCCCCGCAGCACGCAGCGTGCTGGCGTCTGCCAGGGCAACTGCGGTCATCGTCCGCCGCTCACCGGGAGACTAATCGCGGCCAGCGAAGAAACCGACGATCCGCCTGATCCGTCGGCGGTCCGCCGCGGTCAGCCGCTGCTGCTGCGCATAGTCGAGATAGAAACGCAGCCGCTGGCTGCGCGACAGCTGCGTCCTGGCCAGTTTGTCGAGACACGCGAGATCCTTGATGACCCGGTAGCCCAGCACCGCACCGCGGTAGAAACTGCCGCTCGGGCAGTCGATCAGGTAGACCGTCGGCACGGCAGCACCGTCGACCAGGAGATTGCGCCACTTGAGATCATTGTGCGCAAAGCCTGCCGCGTGCAGCGTCCGCGCGATAGTCGCCACCTGGTGCAGGACCTGCGCCAGCCATTGCCGGTCGCGCAGTCGTGGATCGCCGGCATGGGCCATCTCTGCCAGGTTCAGCGTATCGCGTATCTCCTCGGTGATCAGCGCCCCGCGCGTGAACCGCCCCAGGCGGCGCTCCAGGCCATAGGCGACGAGGGTTGCCGTCGGGATTCCCCAGGCCCGGAAAGCCTGCAGGTTCTGCCACTCGGCACGCACCCGCTGCAGGCCGAACCAGCGACGCAGGCCAAACCAGCGGCGCACGGCACTCTTGCCCTTGCCGCTGCCGGTGTAGCGCTTGACATAGTAGCGCCGGCCATCGACGCTGACGCGCAGGACACGACTGATCAGATCGTGGGTGATGGGTTCACCTTCGAGAGAGAACACCCGCTCGAGGTCGGCGAACAGGGTAGCTGCCGAACCGTGCGCGAAATCGGAATTGAGATACCAGTGGTTCATGTCATCTCGCCGCGGGCAAGCTTGCGCTCGTAACGTGCCTGCAGTCGCTGCGCCGTACGCTGCAAGTGGTCGAGCAGGGGGGCTTCCTGGCGCAGGACCAGGCGCAACGGCCGGGCGAAATAGACCCTGACGAAACGCAGCAGATCGTTCCGCTTCAGGCCGATGCCGAGTGCCGAAAAATGGAGGGCGGCCAGGTCCTTGTCACGCCAGCGCCGTGGCGTCGCCGCACGTACCTGTGCCCGGTGCAGATCGATCAGTGACAGCCGCAACTGCTCGGGCGTCGGCGGCGGATCCAGGTGGACGAGGAAGTGGCAGATGTAGAAATCGCGATGGTTGACACCGGCGCCGTGCATGCGCCGCGCCAGTTCGGCGACACGCCGGACCAATGCCCGCTTCAGCCGAAGCTCGGGCGGCCGCATCGACCAATCGGCACAGTAGTCCTCCAGGCTCACAGTCGGCGCGAGTTCTTCAGTGACGATGAACGACGACTGCCGTGCTGGATTCCTGCCGCTGCAACCACAGGCGACCACGCGCATGGTATCGACGCCGCAGGTGTTCAGACGCTGCACTGCCTGCCACTCGTTCTGCGCACCGAGCACCGGCAGGCGACAGCGAAGGAGGTTCTTGGCGATCTCGGCCCAGCCGACACCGCGATGAATCTTCACGAAATAGCCGCGCCCGGCAACCTCCGTGCGCAAGGTGCGGCGTGCCTCAAGCTGCCGAAAGACCTTGCCCTGCAACGCCTCGACGGCGACAAACGGGTCCTGCCCGGACCACAGGGAACGGAAAGGTTCATCGAGGCAGAGGAGACGCGCGCTCATTTCAGGATGACGTCGGCGGCGCGCTCGGCGTTGTCATAGATGTCGGCGACCTCGGCGAAAGCGAGGCCATTGGCCTGCCAGCGGCGGCGCGCTGGCTCGTCCTCGAGCATCCTGAGCAGCGTCTGGTCGAGGGAGGACTGCACGAAGGGCTCATCAATGATCACACCGGCATCGGCCTCGACGATGTAATGCGCGTAGCCACAGACAGCGGTGGCAAGTACCGGCAATCCGGCAACCAGTGCCTCGAGCAGCACGCTACCGGTGTTCTCGTTGTAGGCGGGATGCAGCAGGAGGTCGGCGCCGAGCAGAACGCGCGGAATGTCGCTGCGTCCCGGCAGGATGCGGACGCGTTCGGCGACGCCGAGGAGGCGCGCCTGGCCTTGGAAGAAGCGTGGGTCGTCATCGCCGATGACCAGCAGCAGACAGCGTGCGCCAAGCTCGGGCGGCAGCGCAGCCAGGGCCTTCAGACTGCGGTCGAGACCCTTCGTCCGGAACCCCGAGCCCAGCTGCAGGAGCAGGAACTGGTCATCACGCAACCCCAACTCGCCGCGCAGCGCCAACCGCACTTCCGCCGCGTCCGACGGCGCCCGCCGGTCCGGCGAGATGCCGGGCGGCAGCAGGTGGAATCGATCGGCAGCGGTACCATGATAGGTCTGGAAGAGAGCCTGCTGCACCGGTGACAGGATCAGGATTTCCACCCCCGCATGCGGAGCGAAAACCGCCCGCTCGTAAGCCGCGAAATGTCGGTAACGTCCCGACAGGCGATACAGCGGACCACGCTGTGTGCGGGCCTTTGCCTCGAAACACGAGTCGGCGGCGAAATAGACGTCCAGTCCCGGCATCTTGTTGAAGCCGACGACGCGTTCGGCGGGATGTGCCGCCAGATCGCTGTCCACCCAGTCGCTGAAGCGCTGATAGCGGCGCCGGTTGGTCAACCCGCGAACCGGCACCAGGACGAGTTCGAAACCGGGCGGAAGATCCCCGCGCCATTCCAGAGTGTAGACCCGGATCGCATGGCCGCGCGCTTGGCAGGCCAGCGCCACGCGGAGAAAATCGCGCTGCAGGCCACCGAACGGAAAGTACTTGTAGAGACAGAAGGCGATCTGCATCAGGAATGGTCGCTGCCGATATCGTGGGGCGAGAAGCGCTGCTGCCAGCGCATCACGGCGCCATCCCGCCTGCGGGAAGCGGCGACGATTCGCTGCGACGACGCCCTTTGTAACGGTTGTAGCCCCAAAGATACTGTCCCGGGCACTGGCGGATCAACTGCTCGATCTCGCGATTGATCTGTTGCGCCCGTTCTTCGATGGTGCCCTGAATCGCTTGCGTCGGCTCCTGCAGATGGAAATGATAACCGGCACCGCCGGGAAGCCGTTCGGCCCAGACCATGATCACCGCTGCACCGCTGTCGACCAGTCGCGCCGCCAGCGTCATGGTGTACGCGGGTTGGCCAAAGAAGTCGAGCCAGCGGCCGTCGCCGGCTTTCGGCACCTGGTCGGGCAGCATACCGACCGCTTCGCCACGCTTGAGCGCCTTCAGCAGGCTGCGCACTCCCGACAGATCGGCCGCTGCCAGGTGCAGCTGCGCCCGCGCCCGACCGTCTTCGATCAGCCTCTGCAGCCACGCCCGTTTCGGTGGCCGGTAGAGGCACGTGATCGGCGCCTGCGTGGACAGGTACTGTGCCGTGATCTCGAAGCAGCCCAGATGAGGCGTCAGGTAGAGAATTCCCCTGCCTCGTCGCGTGGCCGCCTCGGCCAGTTCCCAGCCTGAGACCTTGACCACCCGCGCTACCGTTTCTGCCAGGGGCCGCACCCAGACGTGCGTCAGTTCCAGCCCCGCTTTGCCCGCTTCGCCGATGGCGACCGGTCGTACCCGCCTCGCTTCTTCCTCGCCGAGCGCCAGACGCATGTTTTCTTCCATGTGTCGGCGATAGGTCGGCGAGCACAGCCAGACGAGCCAGCCGAGCGCTGCCCCGAGCGCATGCAGCCAGGAAAGCGGCAGGTGGCCAAGGAGGCGAAACAGGGTACGCACGCGGTCTTCCGAAGAGGGCAGGGGATGGATGATGCAGCACGGGCGGCAGCAATACACGCTTTTGACCGAGCGCAACGAGAAAAAGTATAATTATCCATCCGCCGAGTTAATCAGGACAACTTGCAGGGCGGAACGAGCCGCAGGAGCGGCCAGCAAATACTGCTAAAGCGTCGTCTGCTCGAACCCCGGAGCCGGCCACGCGGTCGTTTCGGGGTATTTCAATTTTGGAGCAGGCGCAGCGTGAGCAAAGACTACCTCTTCACTTCGGAATCGGTTTCCGAAGGCCATCCGGACAAGGTCGCCGACCAGATCTCCGATTCCATCCTCGACGCCATCCTGTCCGAGGATCCGCCGGCAAGGGTTGCCTGCGAGACTCTGGTGTCGACCGGCCTGGTGGTGATCTCGGGCGAGATCACCACCAAGGCGCACATCAACTACCGCGAGATTGCCCAAGAGGCGGTCCGTCGCATCGGTTACGACAACTCCGAGATCGGCTTCGACTACAAGAGCTGTGCCATCCTGACAGCGATCAACCGCCAGTCGCCCGACATCGCCCAGGGCGTCAACGAGGGACAGGGCCTGGATCTCGACCAGGGTGCCGGCGACCAGGGTCTGATGTTTGGTTACGCCTGCGACGAAACGGCTTCACTGATGCCGCTGCCGATCCACTACGCACACCGGATCATGCAGCGCCAGGCCGAAGTGCGCCGCGACGGCCGGCTACCATGGCTGCGCCCGGACGCCAAGAGCCAGCTCAGCGTCCGCTACGTCGATGGCAGACCGGTCTCCATCGACACCATCGTTGTGTCGACACAGCACGACCCTGGGGTGTCGCACGCGCAGATTTCGGAAGCGGTGATCGAGGAGGTGATCAAGCCGGTCGTTCCCAACGAACTGCTGACCAGCAACACCCGCTATCTGGTCAACCCGACGGGGCGCTTCGTCGTCGGCGGCCCGCATGGTGACTGCGGCCTGACCGGCCGCAAGATCATCGTCGACACTTACGGCGGCGCTGCCCGGCACGGGGGCGGAGCCTTCTCCGGCAAGGATCCGTCGAAAGTGGACCGGTCGGCCGCCTACGCCGCGCGTTACGTCGCCAAGAACGTCGTCGCCGCCGGGCTGGCCTCGCGCTGCGAGGTGCAGGTCGCCTATGCCATCGGCGTGGCTCGGCCGGTATCACTGATGGTCAATACCTTTGGCACCGGCAAGGTGAGCGACGAGCTCATTGTCGATCTGATCGGCAAGCATTTCGATCTCCGTCCGAAGGGCATCATCCAGTCGCTCGACCTGCTACGCCCGATCTACCGCAAGACGGCGGCTTACGGGCACTTCGGCCGCGATGAACCCGAATTCACCTGGGAAGCGACCGACAAGGCAGCAGCCCTGCGCGCCGACGCCGGTCTTTCGTAGAAAGCAGCGACTGGCGAAGACGACAAGGGGCCGGACGGCCCCTTCTTTTTGCGGCTCGTCGTATTGCAGTGTAGACTGCCACCTGCAAGGAAGATGGCGCGAGCGCAAGGGGAATCGCGATGCTCAAGAAGATCGGCGTCAGGCAACTCACAGTCGGCATGTACCTCAAGGAGTTCTGCGGCTCCTGGGTGGAGCACCCGTTCTGGCGCTCATCCTTCGTCATCACCGACCCGAAGGATATTGATGCCATCCGCGCCAGCAGCATTCGCGAGGTCTGGATCGACTCGTCAAAGGGCCTCGATGTCGCAGTCGGCGAACCGGTTTGCTCAGTGGCCGAACGCGAGGCACAGGTCGACGCCGAACTGGCAAGTGCTGCACAGCAGGAGCGTCAGCTCGAGCGGGTCTCCACGGCCGCCGAGTTCGCCCGTGCGGCAAAGATCGTCGCCAAGTCACGGCAGGCCGTCACCTCGATGTTCGAGGAGGCACGCATGGGCAGGGCCGTCGATGCGACCACTGCGCAACGGCTGGTCGAGGAGATCTCGGACTCGGTGAGCCGCAACCCGGGAGCGCTGATCAGCTTGGCCCGCCTGAAGACGGCTGACGACTACACCTACATGCATTCGGTAGCGGTCTGCGCCTTGATGGTCGCGCTGGCCCGGGAACTCGGCATGGATGAGGCGCAGGGACGCGCCGCCGGCACTGCCGGGTTGCTGCATGACCTCGGCAAGGCGGTGATGCCGCTGGACGTGCTCAACAAGCCCGGCAAGCTGACCGATGCCGAGTTTGCCATCATCCGCTCGCATCCCGAGGAAGGCCACCGGTTGCTGCTGCAGGCAAAGGATGCCGACGCGGTGGCGCTTGACGTCGTCCTGCACCATCACGAAAAGGTCGACGGATCGGGCTACCCGAAACGATTGCGCGGCGACCAGATCAGCATCTTTGCCAAGATGGGTGCAGTGTGCGACGTATACGACGCGATCACTTCGAACCGGCCCTACAAGGCGGGTTGGGATCCGGCGGAATCGGTGCGCAAGATGGCGGAGTGGAGTCAGGGGCACTTCGACCCGCGCGTCTTTCAGGCCTTCGTCAAGAGCATCGGCATCTACCCGATCGGCTCGCTGGTACTCCTCAGCTCGGGACGCCTGGGAGTCGTCACGGAGCAGGGCCAGAAGTCGCTCCTGACACCACTGGTCAAGGTCTTTTTCTCGACGCGCAGCAACGCACGCATCCGTCCCGAGATCATCGACTTGGGCAGCGCCGGTTGTCCGCACCGGATCGTCGGTCGTGAGGATCCAGAGAAATGGAAGTTCCCCGACCTCAACGAGATGTGGTGCGCGGCCCCGTCATGACGGCGGCAGCGCCCCGTTCAGCTCTACTTGTGGTAGCCGCGACCAGCCGCCATGCGTGCGGTCTGTGCAGAGCCCTCGTGTCCGAACAGGCTCCACCCCTGATACTGAGCGTTGCTGAACAGGGCGAGCGCGAGCAATCCGGCGAGCCAGTTGGCCTTGATCATTTCAGCCCTCGTCTTCGTCGCCGCCCGCGTCGTCGCCAACATCGCTTTCGCGCCAGCGTCGTGCCTCGAATGAATTGCGCCGCCAACGGGATAGCAGCGGGAAGACGGCAAGGAAAATCAGCAGCAGCACGAAGTTGGACCAGCCGGTCGGGTTGCGTATGACCTCGATGGTATCGACTACGGCCTCCCCGTTGTCGCTTCCGAGTTCGTATTCGATCACCAGCTGATAGGTGCCGGCCGGCACCGCCCGGAAGACCAGTTCGTCGACCGGCGATCCTTCGCTCCAGCTCTCGCCGTCTTCGACCCCCTTGTAGTGGCTGATCTCCTGCAGGCCGAGATGCGCCTCGCCGGTGTTCTTCTCGACCAGAGTCGTGTTCACCGACAACCAGTTGTTGACGACGCTGGTCTGGTGCCGAACGAGCAGCGCACGCGCGCGGCTCTTGAGAATGAACTCCTGGCTGGTCAGCGTCGCCTCCTCGTTCTGTGCCGAAAGAACGAGGCGTTGCCGGAGCACGAGTTCGGAAGCCAGAAGAAAGGTGAAAGCCAGCTGCACCAAGGTCGCCGCCAGCACCAGTTTCCAGAACAGACGACAGGTCTGACGATGCGTCTCGACCAGAGGATTCGGCTGGTTGGCATAGACCTCCCGGCGCAGCGGCGGCGGTGCCTTGATGCCAAAGGCGGCGCACAGTTCGGCGGGTTCCAGGTACTCGGCCTGTGACCAGGTGGCTTCGCGCTCATTGACCTCGCGTGACAGCATCAGCGGCGGGCAGATGTAGTCGTCGACCACGCAGCGCTCGCCGACCGTCACCCGCCAGTAGAACTCGCCAACGACGTAGATCACCTCGGCCTCGCCATGATTGAAGAGGCGAAACTCCCGCCCGGCGTGGGTGAACTTCGCCTCGCCGCGGCTGACGACGGGCGGATTCGGCAGGTTGCGCGCCAGATTCCAGTGGCCCTGATACTCGACCAGCCAGGCAAAGCCCTCCTGCACGTTGTACAGCAGGTATTCCGACCACGAGCAATCGGACCCGCCGGAACTCGAACTGCGCCGCATGAAACCGATCACCCGCCAGTCGCTGCCGCGCAGCTGACCCGCACTGCCGAGCGGCAGCCAGGGCACTTCACGCAGAGCCTGCGCGGCCCGCGACAGCAGACTGAGATGCTCGTTCCCGACACCGATGATCGAGCCGCAGCTTTCGCAGCCAATGCTTTCGGTCGCCGGCGAGTGAATCGTCAGCGGTGCCGCACAGTGCGGACAGTTCAACGCACGCGCCGCGACCTGCCGTGCCGCCGCGGCCGGCGGCTCCTGCGCATCCCTGAGCTTGTCGAGCTGCAGATCGGCGAAAGCAACCGACTGGCCGACAAAGACCAGCGGCGGCGTCTCGCTGTAATCGATCGTCAGGAAGCGATCGTTGCCTCGCAGGTCAGCGGTATTGACGTCGTAACCCGCGGCGACGCGGACAGGCAGCTCGCCCTCGCCGGCAATGCAGCGCGCCGTCGCCAGATCGGTGACAATGAATCGCCGCCCGTCGAGAGTGACCGGCATCTCGGGCGTCAGCGCCGCGAATGCCGGCAGTGGATCGCTGACCGCGACCTGTGCGCTGACGATGAACTCGCCGGACGCCTCGGCAAGCCAGGCGCTGCGCCCGTCATCGAAGAGGATGTGCCACTCGTTCCAGACGCCCGATTCGTACTGCAGCTGGATGCGACCGACGACAGCAAAATGGCGCTGACGAAAATGGCCCTCGCTGCCAATCCGAATCGGCGAACTGTCCTCGAGCAGTTCGGCCATGCGCCCGATGTTCTGCAGATCCTCGCCGCTGCGCAGCAGCGTGCTGCGGCAGAAATCGCAGACGACATACAGCGAGGTCGCAGCGCGAAAGACGACCGGCGCGCCACAGGACGGGCAGCTGGCTCTCTTCACGAGTGGCGGGCCGGCGCCGTCAGTCGGTCAGGCGGCTCGAATCAACCCAGGCGGCCGAGTAACTCCGCCTTCTTGGCGTCGAACTCGGCCTGCGACAGGATGCCCTTGGCCACCAGTCCATGCAGCTTCTCGAGCGTTGCCACGACTTCGTCGGCATTGCTCGCGGCCGCCGGTGCGGCCGCCGGTGCGCTGGCAGCGGTCGCCTGCGCCATGGCCGCAGTCATCGTCTGACCAATGCCGAGCCCGGCGCCCAGCCCGGCGCCGATACCGGCGATGCCGCCCTCGTTCTGCGCCGCCAAGGGAATGCTGCTCGCGACCTGGTATTGCGTGTAACGTCCGAGATCGCCAATCATGTTCATGCCGATCCGCGTATCGAGGATCTTCTGCAGTTCTTCGGGCAACGAGACGTTCTGCACGACGAAGCTGTCGAGCACCAGCCCGTAACGTTCAAACACGTTCTCCAGCTTGCTCTTCAGTTGCCTGCTCAGCTCATCCTGGTTCGCCGCCATGTCGATGAAGGGAACCCCGGACTCGCCGAAGAGGTCGGTCATCGAGCCGATGACCAGGTTGCGCAGCTGGCCATCCAGGTCGGCAACGGTATACTGCTCGCGCGTACCCGAGATCTCGCTGTGGAACTTGCGGGCATCGGCGAGCCTGTACGAGTAAATGCCGAAGGCGCGCATGCGTACCATCCCGAAGTCCTTGTCGCGGATGGTGATGGGATTGGGCGTCCCCCATTTGCAGTCGAGCTGCAGGCGGGTCGAAAAGAAGTAGAGGTCCGACTTGAAGGGCGACTCGAACAGCTTGTCCCAGTTCTTGAGATAGGTCAGCACCGGCAGTGTTCGCGTCGTCAGCGTGTACAGGCCGGGGCTGAACACGTCGGCGATTTGGCCTTCGTTGACGAAGACGGCCATCTGCGATTCGCGGACCGTCAACTGCGCGCCATACTGAATCTCGAGATCCTGCATCGGGTAGCGCATGGCAAGCACCCCGTCGCCCTCCTCGGTCCAGTGAATGACATCGACGAACTGTTTCCTGATGAAATCCATGAGCGCCATGGCGATCTCCTGCAAACAAGTTGTGGCGAGCTGCCGCCGCCAGAGAGGAATCCGTCAGTAGGTCATGCAGGCTGCGTTGATCAGGCCGACGGTGAGCGAAACGACCGCGAGAAAAATCGCCGGCGCCATCCTTCCGGCGGGAATGTCCTGTGTCAGCTGCGGCAGGGCAAAACGGATGGCCAGGTAGGCAAGAATCTGGATCACCCCGGCCACCGCACCCCATACGGCGAGCCCGATGAGCGTATCGCTGTGCGCGATGACGTTCGCGACGGGCAGGGCAAAACCGAGCAACGCTCCAGAGAGGCTCGTCGCGGCGGCGATGTTGCCGGCGCGGATCAGGGCCAGCTCAGCGTACGGGGTCACGTTCAGGTAGACCAGCAGGAACAGCGCCAGCAGGACGATCGCCACGGCGAAGTAGGCGAGAAAGGCGGGCAGCATGCTCAGCAGATGGGTCGGCATCAGACTTCTCCTGTCTTCACGCATGAACGGGGCCTGGCGGGTTGCTCACAGGGACTCGGCATAGCGCACCAGGCCGCGCAGAATCAGATTATCCACCAGCAGGAAGGGAATCCGCAGATGGGCGGCCAGGCGCTCGGCCGCGCCGCCGGTCAGCAGACATTGCGCACCGGCTTCGCTGGCGATACCGGCAAACATGCGCTCGACCGCACCAAGCTGAGCCTGCAGGCACCCACTGACGATCGCGTCGCTGGTATTGCGGGGTGTGGTGCGGAAGGAACCCTCGTCGGCGAGTGGCAGCTGCGCCGTGTTGCTCGCCAGTGCGGCGCGCATCAGGTCGAATCCGGGAAGAATCAGCCCGCCGCGAAACACTCCGCCCGCATCGAGCAGGTCCACCGTCGTCGCCGTGCCGGCACAGACAACCAGGCAGGCGCTCGCGGACTGGGAACGGGCACCGATCAGAGCCGCCCAGCGATCTGCCCCCAGTTGTCCCGGCAAGTCATACGAATTGCTCACCCCGCAGGCAGCGACGGTCGGGCGGAGGAAGGAAACCCGCGCGTGGCGCGCGGCCAGCGACGACGAAATACCGGCCGCAACCGCCGCACCGGCGACATTGCAGACAACGGCCTGCCCACCGGCCGGCCATTCGTCGGCGGCCTCGGCCAGCCAGCAGACATCCGAGGTCGCCAGCACGCCGCTGTCGAGCCAGCGCCCGTCCTCGTGCGTGGCCCACTTGATGCGACTGTTGCCGGCGTCGATGGCGATGATCATGCGCCGCGCAGCGAGAGATCGCCGGACAGGCAACGCTCGATACCGGTTGCGGTCTGCAGCAGCAGCGCGCCATCGTCGTCTGCACCCAGGCAGATTCCCTGACGATCGATCCGGTCACCGTCCAGCAGGCGTACCGACCGATCCTGCCACGAATGCTGCTTCTGCCAGTCGGCGCGCAGGACGGCAAAACCACCGGCGTCAAAGCTGTCTAGAACTGCCGCCATTTCGACCATCAGCTCCGCCAGCACCCGGTGTCGATCCGGCAGCGGCGACAGCGCCTGCGACAGGGCCGCCGGCGGGTGGATGAACGCGTCTTCACCGGCGGGAGGCATCTGCAGGTTGAGGCCAATGCCGATCACCGCCAGCATGTCGGCGGGCGCGGATTCCAGTTCCACCAGGATGCCGCCCACTTTGCCGTCACCGAGCAGGATGTCGTTGGGCCACTTGAGTCCGACACCCGTGGCGCCGATCCGCTCGAGAGCGCGTGCCACCGCCAAGCCAACCGCCAGTGACAGACCTGCGAGTCGCGCGACCGTGCCGGGGAAACGCCAGAGCAGTGAGAACGTCAGGCCGGCTGACGGCGATGACAACCAGCTGCGACCACGCCGGCCGCGGCCCGCAGTCTGTTCGTCGGCAACGAGCAGCGAACCCGATGGGGCGCCCTGGCGGGCCTTCTCGAGAAGCACGGTGCTGGTCGAACTGCATTCAGCCAGCGCCTCGACCGTGAAACGCCCGCGCGCCATGCCCAGCAGAGGGTCAAGGCGGCCGGGATCGATCTGGCAGGCGGGAAGCAACTGGGCCATCGCGGGGAAGTCCGAATCAACGTCCGCAATTATCGCCGATAATCCGGCTCTTCAGGCTTCCCTGTCGTCGGGCGCGCCGCTGGTGCTGATCCCCAGTTCCTGGATCTTGCGGGTGATCGTGTTGCGACCGATGCCGAGTGCCTGTGCGGCTTCAATCCGCCGGCCGCCAGTGTGCGCCAGCGCCCGGTTGATGAGGACCCGCTCGAAGACCTGCGACAGTCTGGCATGGACCTGCCCCGGCTCGCCAACCAGGCAGCGGTCCACCGCCTGACCGAGTGCCGTCTCCCAGTCGTCGCTGCCTGCCGCCGGCAACGACTCGCGAAGTTCCGGCGGCAGGTCCGCCACGTCGACCAGTTGCCCCGGCGCCATCACCGTCAGCCAATGGCAGAGGTTCTCGAGCTGCCGCACATTGCCGGAAAACTCGAGCCCGCAGAGGTGCTTCAGGGCGGCTTCGGAGAAGCGCTTGCCTTCGACACCCAGTTCGTGCGCGCTCTTCTGGAGAAAGTGGCGAGCGAGAATCGGGATGTCCTCGCGGCGTTCGCGCAGGCTCGGCAGTCGCACCCGGATCACGTTCAGGCGATGAAAGAGGTCTTCGCGAAACAGTCCCTGCCTGACGCGCGCTTCGAGATCCTGGTGTGTTGCCGCGATGATCCGCACCCGGGTCTTGAGTGGCGAATGGCCGCCGACGCGATAGTAATGGCCGTCGGACAGTACGCGCAGCAGTCTCGTCTGCAGCTCCGCTGGCATGTCGCCGATCTCGTCGAGAAACAGGGTGCCGCCCTCGGCCTGCTCGAAGCGCCCCTGACGCTGCACCGCGGCGCCGGTGAAGGCGCCGCGTTCATGACCGAAAAGCTCCGATTCCAGGAGGTCGCGCGGGATGGCGGCGGTGTTGATGGCGATGAACGGCTTTTCTGCGCGCTGGCTGTGGCGATGCACCGCGCGCGCGACGAGTTCCTTGCCGGAACCCGATTCGCCGGTAATCAGGACAGTGGCGCTCGATTGGCTCAGGCGGCCAATGGCACGAAAGACCTCCTGCATCGCCGGCGCCTGACCCAGGATCTCTGGTGTCAGTCCCACCTCATTCGGCGCACCAGTCTGGTGCAGGCTCTCGCTGATCGCCCGCCGGATCAGCTCGAGCGCCTGATCGACATCGAAGGGCTTCGGCAGATACTCGAAGGCGCCACCCTGAAAGGCGGATACGGCGCTGTCGAGGTCAGAGTAAGCGGTCATGATGATGACCGGCAGCGCCGGAAAGCGTTCCTTGAAAACCTGCAGCAGGTCGAGTCCCGACTGTCCCGGCATGCGGATATCGGAGACCAGCACCTGCGGCTCCGGCGCGCCTGCGTCGAGCCGTGCCAACACCTCGGTCGCCGAAGCGAAGCTGCAGAACGGGATTTTCTCCCGCGCCAGAGTCTTCTCGAGAACCCAGCGAATCGACTTGTCGTCATCAACGATCCACACTGCTTTCATTGCTTCCTCGGCACGCTTGTCCGTTTTCATCAGGATGTCCTGGGGCTCAGGCAAGAAACCTGCCAGTCTGTTCAGCCAAGGGGCAAGAGGATCATGAAACAGGTGTAGCCCGGCCGACTCTCGCACTCGATCGTCCCCTGGTGCTGCTGGACGAAACTCTGCGCCAACGTCAGCCCAAGGCCACTCCCCCCGGCACGACCGGAAACCAGGGGGTAGAACATCCGCTCGCGAATCTCCTCGGCAATTCCCGGACCATCATCGATCACGTGCACCTCGAGCGCCAAGCGATGGCGCCGCTTGAACAGCGTCACCTGACGCGCTGCGCGCGTGCGCAGAGTGATCTGACCCGGGCCCGGGAGCCCGCTGTCGGTCTGCCGGGTGATCGCCTGGGCAGCGTTTCGCGCGATGTTGAGGAAGACCTGGATCAGCTGTTCGCGATCGCCGACGAGTTCCGGCAGGCTGGTATCGTAGTCCCTGCGCACGGCGAGGATGGTTGGGAACTCGGCCGTCAGCAGACTGCGCACGCGCTCGAGGATCTCGTGAATATTCACCGGGCCCGGCTGCATCGGCCGATGCGGCGAGAGCAGCCGACGCATCAGTTCCTGCAGGCGGTCGGCTTCCTTGATGATCACTTGAGTGTACTCATGCAGGCCGGGATTCCCGAGCTCCCGCTCGAGCAACTGCGCCGCGCCGCGAATCCCGCCCAATGGATTCTTGATCTCGTGGACGAGGTTCCGAATCAACTCACGGCTGGCCTGCTGCTGCTCGACCAGGCGCTCCTCGCGCGTGGCCCGGAGTTGCTGGTCGATCGGCCAGAGCTCGATGAGCAGGCGGACTGGCGCAGCTTCGACGGGGTTCACCGTGCAATTGAGTTGCAGCACATTGCCGCCTGCCAGTCGCAACTCGACGTTCTGCCCGCTGTAACTCCAGCCGTGCTGGCGAACGCTTTCGAGCGCCGCGAGCAGCTTTACCGGACACTCGATCACGCTGTCCAGACGACAGCCGAAAAAGACCTTGTGGCTGATCTCGAGCAGGTTCTCGGCAGCCGGATTGAGATAGCGTATTGCCAGTGCCTCGTCGAGCAGGAGCACGGCTGACGAAAGCAGGTCAAGGCCGCCGAATGGGTTCGCTGAATCGTCAGGCATGTGCGCGCACGGTCATGCTCTCAGGTCAGCGGACGCTTCGGCCGATCCGGCAGGAGCCAGGCCATCGCAGCCGCGGGCGATCAGCGCAGATTGGCGATCTCTTTCTGGATGGCCTCGACGTTGCGCTGGTGCAGCGCAACCTTGTCCTTGTACGGTTGCAGGCGCTCCTGCACCTTGCCGCCGCTGATCGCGCCCCCCTGCATGCGCTCGTTGGGCAGGACCACCCCTTCCTGCTGCGTGAGTTCCTTCTTGGCCTGCTCGAGATTCCTCTGCTCGGCAGCCAGCTCGGTGTCGAGGATACGCCGGCGATCGCCGTCGCGTGACTTCTGCGTCTGTTCGTCTACCTTCGGAAAGTTGCCCGGAGTGGCCGTCTTTGCCGCCGGTTGCCGGGGCGCCGGAGCAAGGTTCACGGGATCCAGTACCAGCTTGCGGCAGCTCCGGGTCGGCACGTTCGAGTAGGTCGTATGGCCTTCGGCATCGACACACTTGTAGATGTCCTGTGCTGTCGCCGGCATGCAGGCCAACAGCGACAGGGCAGTCGCGCAGAACAGGCGTAGCAGTCGTCTCATCGTCGTCGAACTCCCCATGGCACCGGCAGAACCACTGGCTGCAACGCGACCGGCAGGCATCGGGGCGATCGTGCGGCTGTCGGTGTGGTGGCCAGTCGGCAGCAATACTAACGCGGAAGGACGTCGGTCGGTAGACGCACAAAGGACGGGCATCCGCCCGTCCTTGCCGTATGCCCTGCCCTGTCGCTCAGCAGCTGTAGTACAGATCGAACTCGACCGGGTGGGTGGTCATGCGAACCTTGTTGACCTCATCCATCTTGAGTTCGATGTAGGCATCGATCCAGTCGTCGGAGAAGACTCCACCCCGCGTCAGGAAGTCGCGATCCTTGTCGAGCGACGCCAACGCTTCTTCGAGACTGGCACAGACGGTCGGGATCTTGGCATCCTCTTCCGGCGGCAGGTCGTAAAGGTTCTTGTCGGCCGGATCGCCCGGATGTATCCGGTTCTGGATGCCGTCCAGGCCTGCCATCAACAGCGCCGCAAAGCACAAATAGGGATTGGCGATCGGATCGGGGAAGCGCGTCTCAATGCGCCGCGCCTTGTCCGAAGCCACGTGCGGCACGCGAATCGATGCCGACCGGTTCTTTGCCGAATAGGCGAGCTTGACCGGCGCCTCATAATGCGGCACCAACCGCTTGTACGAATTCGTCCCGGGATTGGTGATCGCGTTGAGCGCCTTGGCGTGCCTGATGATGCCGCCGATGTAAAAGAGCGCGAGTTCGGACAGGCCGGCGTAACCGTTGCCCGCAAAGAGGTTCTTCCCGTCCTTCCAGATCGACTGGTGAACATGCATCCCGGAGCCATTGTCGCCGACGATCGGCTTCGGCATGAAGGTCGCGGTCTTGCCGTATTGATGCGCGACGTTATGGACGACGTACTTCAGCATCTGCGTCCAGTCAGCGCGCTTCACCAGCGTGCTGAACAGTGTGCCGATCTCGCACTGGCCGGCAGTGGCGACCTCGTGGTGGTGCACCTCGACCGGCACGCCGATCGATTCCAGAGTCAGAACCATCGCCGACCGGATATCGTGCAGGCTGTCGACCGGCGGCACCGGGAAGTAGCCGCCCTTGACCCCCGGCCGGTGACCGGTACCGCCCTCGCCTTCGGACTTTTCGCCGCTGGTCCAGGCTGCCTCCTGCGAGTAGATCTTCAGAGTGCAGCCGGACATGTCGACGCTCCACGCAACGGAGTCGAAGATGAAGAACTCGGGCTCCGGGCCGAAGTAGGCGGTATCGCCAACCCCGCAGGACTTGAGGTAGGCCTCGGCCCGCTTCGCGATCGAGCGCGGATCGCGATCGTAGCCACGACCGTCGGCGGGGTCAACGACGTCACAGGTGATCACCACGGTCGTCTCGTCGAAGAAGGGGTCGACATATGCCGTGCCCGGATCGGGCATCAGTTGCATGTCCGACGCCTGAATCCCCTTCCAGCCGGCGATTGACGAGCCATCGAAGGCGTGGCCATTCTCGAACTTGTCTTCGTTGAAAGCGCTGACCGGAACGGTCACGTGCTGCTCCTTGCCACGAGTATCGGTGAAGCGAAAGTCCACAAACTTCGCTTCGTTGTCCTTCACCATCTTGATCACGTCTTGCGGGCTTGCCATCAAAGGGCCTCCTGAACAGGTGCCGGGGTCAGCGGCGACAATGGAAAATCGTTGCGCGAGGGTAAAAGCACGAAACGTGCCAACT
>JAEUOM010000116.1 GCA_016788495.1 Accumulibacter sp.
TACCGTCGTCCTCGGCGCGACCGGCGGCGGCAACCGCATCGATCTCGACGGCAACGGCACGACGACGATCGCCAGCGGCATCACCGTGCGCGGCCAGAACGGCACCATCGGCCAGCAGATCAATATCCCCGGCACGCAGACCCTGGTCAACAACGGTCTGATCAGCGCCGACGTCAGCGGCGGAACGATCACCATCGACCAGTCGGCAGTGCTCAATAACAACCGGCTCGAGGCGCGCAACGGTGCCACCCTTCAGCTCGCCAGCGACGTCGGCAACGGTGGCAGCGGGGTGATTCTCGCCGACAACGGCGTTGTCCTGCAATCCGGCATGCGCATCAGCGGCGGCGACATCCAGAGCGCCAATGGCGGCGCCCTGCGCGTCAGCAGCACGGCAGCGAACTACGTCGATGCGGCCACCGTCAGCGGCATCATGGACATGAGCACTGTTGCCAACAGCCGGCAACGGGTGAACAACGGACTGACGGTCAACGGCACGGTCAACATCAACCAGAACGGCATTCTCAGCTTCGAGGGAACGGGCACGCTGGCCGGCAGCGGCAGCATCGTCCTCGGCAGCACCGGCGGCGGCAACCGCATCGACCTCGACGGCACCGGTACCACGACCTTCGCTGCCGGCGTCACGGTGCGTGGCCACAGTGCCACGATCGGCCAGCAGATCAACATCGGCGGTACGCAAACGCTGGTGAACAACGGCCGCATCATTGCCGATGGCGCTGGCGGCACGATCAGCTTCACCGACTCGGCACTGGTGAACAACGGCCTCGTCCGCGCGCAGGCCGGGACGATCAATGTCGGCGTCGCGCTCTCGGGCACCGGGACCCTGCAGGTCGACAGCACCGGCACGATGAACCTGGCCAATGGCGCCAAGACGCAAGGAAGCTTGCTGATGGGCGTCGCCGGAGCGGCGTTGCACCTCGGTACCGGCAACCTGACGATCAACACCGACTACACCAACGCCGGCGCCGGCAGCGGCAACGCCTTCACCCGCCGCGCGGGTGTTTCCGGCAGCGGCCAGATCGTCGCCGGCGGCGATGTCAAGCAGGTGATCACCGGTACCGGCGTGAGCAACGGCAACACCGACAACGCGACGCTGACGATCGGCAACATGCGACTCGGCGCCAACACCTTCAACTACCAGATCGGCAACTCCGGCAGCACCGGGCCGACGCTGCGCGGCGCCGTCCAGACCGCTGCCAACGGCGGCAACATCAACGATGCACGCCTCTCGGGTAGCGGGGTCACCGCCGCCAACTACAACGCCGGCGGCCCCGCAGCCAACAGCGGCGACCTCGCAGTGGTCTTCAATGCCGCCAGCGCCGGCGCGCTGGCACCGCTCGCCGGGCAGGTCCTGAACCTGCGCAGCAATTTCGAGAACATCGCCGACCAGAAGCTCAACATCGTCCTCGCCGGTGGTGCGGCGGCCTACAACGCCGCCGGCGGCAACGCCGGGACGCCGGTGACGATAGCCAACCAGCGCGTCGGCGGCAGCAACGCCGCCGCCATCACGGTCAGCAACACCGCCGCCGCCGGCCAGTTCAGCGAGGACCTCAACGCCAGTTTCTCCGGCTCGAGCGGCCAGGCCGCGATCAGCGGCGGCAACATCCTCGGCCTGCTGGCCGGACAGAGCAACAACACGGCCATGGGCGCCCGCGTCGACACCAGCTCGGCCGGTGCCAAGGCGGGCACGGTATCTCTCGCCTACGAGACCACCGGCACGGTCAGCGGCGTCAGCAATGGCCTCGGCACCGCCAGCGCCGGCAGCCAAGACGTCGCCGTCAGCGGCAATGTCTACCAGCTGGCAGCCGGCGCGCTGCAGACCGGGCCGCTGAACTTCGGCACCCTGCAGGTCGGTCAGCAGGTCAGCCAGAGCCTCGTGGTGCGCAACACCGCCAGCGGAGCGAGCGGTTTCGTCGAGGATCTCAACGCCGCCTTTGGTGCCTCGGGCAACAGCCAGATCAGCGGCAGCGGCACCCTCAACGGCATCCTTGCCGGCACCAACAGCACCGCCGCCAACGGCGCGATGACCGTCACCGTCACCGGTGCGACGGCCGGCGGCCTCAACAGCTCGATCGCCGTCAATTACTTCAGCGCCGGCGCGGTGAACAGCGTCGGCAACGGGCTCGGCGTACTGGCAGTAGGGGGTGAGAACTTCGCGGTCAATGGCACCATCACGACCACAGGGAATGTCGTCAACCAGGCCAACCCGCAGATCAACACCCCGACGATCACTCTCGCCGCCCGCCGAGTCGGCGATGCGGCGGCGACCGCGAACGTCAGCGTCACCAACGTGGCGGGAGCGCCGCCGCAGGCGGCGTTGAACGCCAGCATCAGCAGCGGCGGCGCACCGGTCACGGCCAGCGGCAGCTTCAACCTGCTCGGCCCGGGCACAACCAGCACCGCGCTGCAGGTCGGCCTCACCACGGCCGTCGCCGGCAACTACACGGGTGCCAACGCCGGCAGCGCGACCATCGCGCTGATCTC
This sequence comes from Accumulibacter sp., assembly GCA_016788495.1. Classification (GTDB taxonomy): domain Bacteria; phylum Pseudomonadota; class Gammaproteobacteria; order Burkholderiales; family Rhodocyclaceae; genus Accumulibacter. The sequence goes on from JAEUOM010000116.1 coordinate 2,503, forward strand.
CGACGCCAGCAACGTCGGCAACTGCGCGCCCAACTGCCAGCTCAACCTGGCGCCACAGACGGTCAGCGTGTCCGGCAAGGTCTACACGGCTGCTGTCGGGCAGTCGACGACACCGGTGGTCGACTTCGGCATCGTCCGCGTCGGTGACAGCGTCGCCGGCAGGAACGTCACGGTGCACAACGCCGCCGCCGTCAGCGGCCTGAACGACACCCTGCTCGCCAGCCTGAACGGCGTCAGCGGGCCGTTCGCCGCCGGCGCTGCCAGCAGCGGCATCGTCGCCCAGGGCAACGGGCAGATCGCCGTCGGGCTGGCGACGGCAACGGCGGGTGTGTTCAGTCAGAACGCCAGCGTCGCCTTCATCAGTCAGAACGCCGACATGGCTGACATCAGCGCCGGCACCGACGCGGCGGTGCTCCTGCAGGCGCAGGTGAACAACATCGCCAATGCCGCCCTCGCCAAGTTCTCCGGCCTCGGTACCCTGAGCGTCATTGGCAACGACTACACGCTCGATCTGGGCAACATCGTGCTTGGCACGGTGGGCATCAGTGGTTCGCTGCAGCTCGCCAATGCAACCAGCGGACCGGCCGACTTCCTGAGCGGGACCTTCGACCTGAGCGCCGCGGGCGACGCCGACGGCTTCAGCTTCACCGGCTGGGGCCCCTTCGGAACGGTAGCCGGGGACCCCTTCGGACTGGCAGCCGGCCAGAGCATCGGCGGCCTCGACTACGTCTTCGACGCGACGACCCTCGGCGTGCTCGACGACCTGATCAGGCTCGATGCGCTCAGCCAGAACGGCTCCGGTCCCGACCTCGGACAGCAGCGCACGCTGCGCATCGTCGCCAACGTCATCGACCAGCAGGGCGGCGGCGGCACGGTGCCCGAACCGGCGACGATGATGTTGCTGACCATCGCTCTCGCCAGTCTGCTTCTGCAGCGTCGGCGCAGCATGGTACACTGACCCTCTGGGAGGTCGCTGCGAAGAGAGGCCGCCCAATCGAGGGGCCCTCTTCGCAGGAGAATACGCGTGAACACCTTACAATACCGCATCCTGATGCTGCTCGGCGTGCTGGCCCTGGTTCTGGCCGTGGTCAACGCGCTGATGTTCAGCGGCAACCGGGAAGCACAGAACGAACTGAGCGCACGTGCTCAGTACATCCAGCAGAGCCTGCAGCTCGAGCCGCTCTACCAGTCGCTGGTCAAGTCGCTCGCCGATCTGGCAGCCAGGGACGGTGACACGCAACTGGGCGACCTGCTGGCGGCGCAGGGGATCAGCTTCAGCGCCGCGCCGGCGGCTACGCCAAGCCGATGAGCGACATGAACGACCGCAACGATATGAACGAGCAACGGTCCAGCAACGTCTTCGTGCCGATCTGCCTGCTGGCAGTGGCGATGGTCGTCTGGTCAGGCTTCCAGGCGAGCCAGCTCTACCACGAGCGGAGCAGCCTGGCGAACCTGCGCAGCAATCAGGAGACGACCTTCAGGAACGCCGAGAAGATGCGGGCACAGCTCGAGGCGCTCGCCAGCGGCACGCAGAAACTCGCCACCGCCGGCAACAGGAACGCCCAGTCGGTGGTCAGCGCCCTGCAGCAGCGCGGTATCACGATCAATCCGGAAGCGAAGAAGCCGCAGTAACCGGCCGTCTGCCCCTTTCTGGCGATGGCTGACCGACCGCGCGACACGGTGACGGGTTGACGACCCGGCTCCGGCCTGGCTGACCCGACCGCTTGCGCCGCGCTCCGGCACCCTCGCGAAGCGACCATGAATCTTCTGAAGACCCTCGCCACCGTCAGCAGCATGACCATGCTGTCGCGGATTCTCGGCTTCGTCCGTGACTTCGTCGTCGCGCGAACCTTTGGTGCCGGCATGCTGACCGACGCCTTCTTCGTCGCCTTCAAGCTGCCGAACCTGCTGCGCCGGCTGTTTGCCGAGGGGGCGTTTTCGCAGGCCTTCGTGCCGGTACTCGGCGAGTACCGCAGCCGGCGCGGCAACGAGGCGACCCGGCAGCTCGTCGACCGCGTCGCCAGCCTGCTCTTTCTGACCGTCCTGCTGGTCACCCTGCTCGGCATGGCAGGAGCACCGCTGCTGGTCTACCTATCGGCACCGGGCTTCACCGACGACCCGGAAAAGTTCGCGCTGACCGTCGACCTGACGCGCATCACCTTCCCGTACATCCTCTTCATGTCGCTGGTCGCCCTCGCCGGCGGCATCCTCAACACCTGGAGCCGCTTTGCCATCCCGGCGTTCACGCCGGTGCTGCTGAATGTCTCGTTCATCCTCATGGCGCTCTTTGCCCCCCCCCACTTCGCGCCGCCGGTGATGGCGCTGGCCTGGGCAGTGTTCATCGGCGGTGCGCTGCAACTCACCTTGCAGATTCCATTCCTCAGGCGCATCGGCATGCTGCCGCGCTTTTCGCTGTCGCTGCGCGACGAAGGAGTGCGCCGCATCTTCCGCCTGATGGCACCGGCGATTCTCGGTGTTTCGGTGGCGCAGGTGAGCCTCCTGCTGAACACCATCTTCGCCTCTTTCCTCGCCACCGGCAGCGTCTCCTGGCTCTACTACGCGGACCGCCTGATGGAATTCCCTGCCGGGCTGCTCGGTGCCGCTCTCGGCACCATCCTGCTGCCATCACTGGCACGCTGCCATGCGACGGGCCGAATCGACGAGTACTCGCGACTCCTCGACTGGGGGCTGCGCCTGACCTTCCTGCTCGCCGCTCCGGCGGCGCTGGCCCTCGCCATTCTTGCCGTGCCGCTGATCAGCAGCCTGTTCCACTACGGCGCCTTCAGCGGCAACGATGTCCTGCAGACCCGGAACGCACTCGTCGCCTATAGCGTCGGCCTGCTCGCGCTCATCCTGGTCAAGGTTCTGGCGCCTGGTTTCTACGCCAGGCAGAATGTGCGCACACCGGTCAGGATCGCCATCGTGACCCTGCTGGTGACGCAGCTTCTCAACCTGGTGCTCATCGGCTGGCTCGCCCATGCCGGACTGGCGCTGGCGATCGGCCTCGGCGCCTGCCTGAATGCAGCCCTGCTCTACCGCGGATTGCGCGGGCAGGGTGTGTATGTGCCGCAGCCGGGTTGGCGGCTCTTCTATACCCGGCTGGCCTGTGCGCTGGCGGCGATGGGCAGCGCGCTCTGGTTCACCGCCGGCGAGGCCGGCGACTGGCTGCATTGGGGACTCGGCGAACGCCTCTGGCGCCTTTCGCTGCTCGTGTGCTTCGGCGCCGGCGTCTATTTCGCTACACTATGGGTTGCCGGTTTTCGCCTGCGTGACTTCAAACGCAGCGCGGCAGAATGACCCTTCAGGAGGACAAGACATCATGCAATTGACCAGCAGCAGTTTCAGGGACGGAGAACCGATCCCGGGCGATTTCGCCTTCTGCATCCCCGATCCGGCGCACCACGTGTGTCTCGGCAGCAACCGCAATCCGCAACTCGCGTGGAGCGACGTGCCGCCAGGCACCCGCTCTTTCGCGCTCATCTGCCACGACCCGGACGTCCCGAGCAAGGGCGACGACGTCAATCAGGAGGGCCGCACGGTCCCGGCATCGCTGCCGCGGGTGGACTTCTTCCACTGGCTGCTGATCGACCTGCCAGCTGACCTGCGGCAGATCGGCGAAGGCGAGTTCTCCAGCGACGTGACGCCGCGCGGCAAAGCCGGCCCGCACGCGGCAAACGGTGCGCGGCAGGGGATCAACGACTACACGGCGTGGTTTGCCGGCGACAATGACATGCGCGGCGACTACTACGGTTACGACGGCCCCTGCCCGCCCTGGAACGACGAGATCGTGCACCACTACGTGTTCACGCTCTTTGCTCTCGATGTCGAGCGTCTCGATGTGGACGGCAAGCTTGGCGGACCACAGGTGCGGGCCGCACTGCAGCGGCACGTGCTGGCCAAGGCACGGCTCACCGGCACCTACTCGCTGAATCCGGCGGTCAGCGCCTGAAGCGTAACCGGTAACCCTGCGGCGTTCGCCCTGCCTATGGAGCCTGCCGGTGCAAAGGAGAGCGTAGCGGGTTGGCGGCGAAGAGCGCTTTCCAGCAGCGGGGCGTGAGTTCGTGGACTCGGTCTGCCGGGTGCTGTCCGACGC
>JAEUOM010000191.1 GCA_016788495.1 Accumulibacter sp.
TCAAGGTGAACATGAGCCTGCGTCCGGCCGTGCCGGGAACCGGCATTGTCTTTCGTCGCGTCGATCTCGAGCCACCGGTTGAGCTACCGGCATTGGCATTGCTCGTCACCGACACCCGCATGTGCTCCTGCGTCGAGCGGAATGGCGTCAAGGTCGGTACGATCGAACACCTGATGTCGGCGTTCGCCGGCCTCGGGGTCGACAACGCCTTCGTCGACATCGATGCGGCTGAACTGCCGATCCTTGACGGTTCGGCCTCGCCCTTCGTCTTCCTCATTCAGTCGGTCGGGATCGAGGAACAGCCGGTGGCCAAGCGCTTCATTCGCGTCAAGAGTCCGGTCGAAGTGCGCGAGGATGATCCGGCTGGTGTCAAGTGGGCCCGGCTCGACCCCCATGACGGCTTTCGGCTGTCGTTCTCGATCGGGTTCAATCACCCGGCAATCGATCGCACGGGGCAGCAGGTGAGTTTTGATTTTGCCGCGAATTCCTATGTGCGCGAGGTGTCGCGGGCACGTACCTTCGGTTTCATGCAGGAAGTCGAGTGGTTGCACGAGAATGGTCTGGCGCAAGGGGGCGGGCTCGACAACGCGGTCGTCCTCGACGAGTACCGCGTGCTCAACGCCGATGGCCTGCGCTACAGCGACGAGTTCGTCAAACACAAGGTGCTCGACGCGATCGGCGACCTGTACCTGCTCGGTCACCCGTTGCTGGCGACCTTCAGCGCGCACAAGTCGGGGCATGCGCTGAACAACCAGCTTGCCCGCCGGCTGTTGGCCAGCCCGGAAGCCTGGGAGTACGTCAGTTTCGAGGACAGCGACCTCGCGCCGCTGGGTGTGGCGCGCTGGCTCGCATCGCCGGCTTTCTGAGCCGATGTGGCTGCTGCGCCTGCTCGCTGTCCTGACGGTGCTGGCAGTGGCCGCCGGGATCGTGCTCTTCGCCTTCACCCGCGACCGGCGCTATCTGGACTTTGCCTGGAGGCTCTTTCGCTACTCGCTGATCGTCGCGCTGCTGGTCTTCGCGCTGATGATCGTCGAACGTGTCGCCGTCATTCCTGTCTAGCCGAACGCGCCAGCAAATGCTCGACCGCCTGGCGCAGCGGCGATGCGGGCAGCGATTCGCGCAGTGCTGCCAACCGTTCGCAACTGCCGGCGGTGAGCGGCCTGGGTTGCGGATTCCTTGCCGGCGTGGGGGTCGGCACGGCATGCACCCGGATCTGCAGGCCGCGACAGTCGATACCCCGTTGCGTGAGCTCGTTCGCCAGCGTCGGCGCCAGCTGCCGCAGTTTTGCCGCCACCGCTCCGTTGTGCGCGTGAATGACCAGGACGCCTGACTTGAAGTTCGCCACGGTGCTTGCCGGCACGAGGTGCGAGGGCGCGACGTGCCGGAACATTTCCTCCAGCCGCAGCAGCAGTTGCGCGTGCGCCATGACCTTTGCCGCACCGTCGGGCGCCGCGAGGAAGCGATGCAGGGTGTCGGCCATTTGCTGCGCGCTTCATGAACGAGGAGGCACGCATGCTAGCGTGCCTGCCGTGCGCTTGGCAAGCACCGCCCGCGATGTCCGCAACGGCTCATGGCGCCGGTGGCAGCGATGGCTGCAGGCGCGATCGCTCGTAGACGACGAAGTCGAAATCGGGTGTGACGCAGTCCATGGCGGCAAGCGGCGAACCGATCCGGCCGGCGCGGCGCGAAACCTCTTGCCATTGCCCTGGCGGCAGCTCGGGAAAGAAGGCATCACCGCTTGCTTCGGCAGCGACTTCGGTGAGGTAAAGGCGGTCCGCCATTTGCAGGGTCTGCCGATACAGCTCAGCGCCGCCGATGACGAACACCTCGCCAGCGTCGCCCGCGATGCGCAGTGCTTCAGCGATCGAGGCTGCCCGGCTGGCACCGTGCGCGTGGTAGCACGGATTCCGGCTGACGACGATGTTGTGCCGGCCGGGCAGGGGGCGGAAGGCCCTGGGTAGCGATTCCCAGGTCTTCCTGCCCATGATCACCGGCCGGCCGCCGGTCGTCGCACGAAAATGACGCAGGTCTTCAGGCAGACGCCAGAGCAACTGCTGATTCCTGCCGATCACCCGGTTGCTCGACACGACGGCAATCAGCGAGATCATTGCCAGGGTCTAGACGGCAACCGGTGCCGCAATGTGCGGATGCGGATCATAGCCCTCGAGTTGGAAGTCCTCGAAGCGGAAGCCGAAAAGGTCGCTGACAGTCGGGTTCAGCCGCATCCGCGGCAGGTTTCGCGGTTCGCGCGTCAGTTGCAGCCGTGCCTGTTCGAAATGGTTGCTGTACAGGTGCGCATCGCCGAAAGTGTGCACGAAGTCGCCCGGGCGATAGCCGCAGACCTGCGCCAGCATCATCGTCAGGAGGGCGTAGGAGGGGATGTTGAAGGGAACCCCGAGAAAGATGTCGGCGCTGCGCTGGTACAACTGGCAGGACAGCCGCGATCGCTGGTCGGGGTCATCAGGTTGCGCGGGAGCGACGTAGAGCTGAAAGAACGCGTGGCAGGGGGGCAGCGCCATCCGTTCGACGTCGCCCGGGTTCCAGGCTGTGATCAGATGGCGGCGCGAGTCGGGGTGCTGCCTGAGTCCGTCGACGAGCTGCGCCATCTGGTCGATCTGCCGGCCGTCGGCAGTCTGCCAATGACGCCACTGATGGCCGTAGACGGGTCCGAGATCACCGTTCGCGTCAGCCCATTCGTCCCAGATACGGACGCCATTCTCCTGCAGGGAGCGGATGTTCGTCTCGCCGCGCAGAAACCACAGCAGCTCGTGGATGATCGAGCGCAGGTGGACGCGTTTGGTGGTCAGGAGGGGGAAGCCGGCATCGAGCGCAAAGCGCATCTGCCAGCCGAACACCGACCGCGTACCGGTGCCGGTGCGGTCTCCCTTCACGCAGCCATTGTCCAGCACGTGCCGCATCAGATCCAGATACTGCTTCATCCCGTGTGTCAGCCGATGTGCAAGCCGCCATTGTAAGCCATGGTGAGGCGGCGGTTTGCCTTCTGGCGGTGCCGTGAGGTCGCTTCGCGAGGTTGCCACAGGGCGGCGATGGCCAGCATGCATTACAATTGCCCCCTGCACTTGGCGACCCGTGACGAGGCTGGCTTACCGATGATTCTGAAGCTCTTCCCGCAGCGTCCTGACCATCTGCTGGCTGATGGCAAGGAGTTGAAGCGGATCACTGCCGAGCTTTTGGTCGAACGGCCGGGCAACGCCGTCGACGAAGTGACGAGCTGGTTGGAGTCGCTCAAGCATGCCCGCAACTTCCGTGTCGATCATTACTTCGATGTCCTGCGCCAGCTCGATGACGCTGCACAGCCGCATCTGCGTCGTCTGGCGCGGGACTACGTGCAGTCCCCACACCTGTCGCCGGCCGAGCAGAGCCGCATCTGGACCCGCTGCCGCGGTTTCTGGAACGAAGTCGCTGCCAGTTACTCGTTGTGCCTGGCGCGGGCTCGGCTGGACCCCCGCAGCAAGGGCAGTGAAGCGCTGAAAGCCTCGCTGCCCCTGGCTGAAGCCCGCCTGCTGGCAGCCCGCCGCTGTCAGCTCAAGTGGCTGGCATACCGCTATGCAGCCGGCGGCGCGGAGCTCTGGCAGGCTCTGGGCGCGAGCTATCTGGCAGCCGAGCAAGCTGGTTACGCGCAGAAATCGGTGCAGCTCTATCCCGCACAACACGGGCTGAGCAACGTCCAGCAGCAGTACGCCCATGCGCTGGTCTTCTGCTCGTCGTCGATGGACGGCTTGACGCCAGAGCAGATCGAACTCGCTGATCGGCTGATCGCCCACTTTCTGTCCGCTTTCGTTCTCTCGCCGACGCCGCGTACGGACAGCGTCTATTGGGTCGACGCCGCCACCGGCGAGCCGCCGACACGACTGAGCCGCCGGCCCGGTGTGATCCGTCCCAGCCTGCGCTATCTTTCGCCAGCGCCGGCGCTGGCGGCACTCGACGAGCTGGTCCACCGCCTTGAACATGGAGATCTGCCGGCCAACCTCAATCTCGGCGGCGAGTACCCGCCGAAGCTGGTACTCGCCGTGTTGCGCCACCTGCGTCCCTACTGGGCGCTGCAGCCACCGCAGCGGCAGCACCGACGCCACGCCATCAGGACGCAGATGACCGTGCTCGAGGGCTTCGAGCAGTGCTACATGGTCTTCGCCGGGGCGGCGTTGCAGTTGCAGGATGATCCCGCGCGGCAAAAGTGGCTGGTGGACAACATCAGCCTCGGTGGCTTCCGGGCGCTTCTCGATCGCTCGTCCGAGGGCACCGTGCGGCTGGGCGCCCTGCTCTGCATGCAGGCGGAAGGGGGCGACAACTGGCTTCTCGGCGTTGTCAGGCGATTGGGCGCATTGCCGGATGGCGTTGCCACCGTTGGCGTGCAGGTGCTGTCGCGGCGAGCAAGAAGCGTCGACCTGCGGCCGCGGCGCAGCGGCTTCGCAGCCGCCGTCGCCATCCCCGGCATCTGCCTCGGTGACGACCACGGCGCAGCCGACGTGCTGCGCATTCTTCTGCCGCTGGGCGGTTTCCAGGTCCGCGACAACCTCGACCTGAACCTCGATGGCCGCCTCAGTGTACTCGTACCGCTCGAGGTCGAGGAGAGCGGCGGCGATTTCGAGATCGCCCGTTTTCGTCAGGAGCCGGTCGGTTGAGGCCAAACGCCATCAGGCCGGTTGCGATCGCTGTGCGGATTTCGGTCGGAAGGCCTTGACGACCTCTTCGCGCGTCTCGACGTAAGGACCGCCAAGGAGGTCGATGCAGTAGGGGATGGCGGCGAAGATCCCGCTGACCCGCAGGCTGCCATCGGCGGCCCTGAGCCCTTCGAGCGTCTCCCGGATGGCTCTCGGCTGCCCCGGGAGGTTGACGATCAGCGCTTGGCGACGGATCACCGCCACTTGGCGCGAGAGGATCGCAGTCGGCACGAAGTTCAGGCTGATGCGCCGCATCTCCTCACCGAACCCGGGCATCAGCCGGTCGGCGACCGCCAGCGTCGCTTCCGGAGTCAGGTCGCGAGCGGCTGGCCCCGTGCCGCCGGTAGTGAGGACGAGATGACAGCCGACGCGGTCGACGAGGTCGATCAGCGTCTGTTCGATCGACGAACGATCATCGGCGATCAGGCGCGCCTCGCTTTGCCAGGCGCTGCTGACGGCAAGCCGCAACCAGTCGTCGAGCGCCGGTAGCCCCTGGTCCTCGTAGACGCCCTGAGCAGCGCGATCGCTGATCGAAACCAGTCCGACCAGCAACTCCTCATTGCCGCTCATCATTCCCATCCCCATGCGCTGTTGCCGCTTTCTGATCGATTTCCCGCAGTAGCCGAAACAACGCACGATAGCTGCGTGGTGCTTTGCCCTGCGCCTGTTCGGCGAGGGCTGCCCGCCGCAGCGAGCGCAACTGCTGCAGGTCGACCGCCGGCGAGCGGCTGGCGATCGTGAACAGAAGCTTCTCGTCGGCGAGAAGCTCGCTGCGCAAGCGCTCGACGCGGTGCAGCATCGCCGTTTCGTCGGCGGAGTCGCCGCGCGCCGCCGCCAGGACCTCGCGAATCGGCTGCGGGTCGACGGCCCGCATCAGGCGGCCGATGTACTGCATCTGCCGACGCCGTGCGTCGTCCTGGCGCGCCATGCCGCGTGCCTGGACGACTGCCAGCCGCAGGTCTTCGGGCAACTCGACCTGGCGCAGGCGGTCGTCGGGCAGTGCGACGAGTTGCTCGCCGAGTCCCTGCAGCTCCGCCATGGCGTGCTTGCGTTTCGTCTTCGACGGCGGTTGCGGATCTTCCTGCTTGCCTGCCGCAGTGGAGTGGCTGCTCATGGGCGCTGTGCGTGGGTTGTCGGCGGCCATCGGTGGGCCGGTGGCCGTGCCGGGAGCTGCTATGATAGCGGCTTTTGTCGCCGGCCAGACCCCATGTCCTGTTCAGCCCCGCCTGCCAGCAGCGAATCACGTTTCAGCCACAGCCTTGATGCGTTGCGCGAACTGGCGCGCGATGTCCTCGCGCACGCTGGCAGGCAGGGGGCGAGCGCCTGCGAGGTCGACGTCTCGACGGGCTTCGGCCAGTCGGTGAGCGTGCGCTGCGGCGAGGTGGAAACCATCGAATACAACCGGGACAAAGGAGTCTCGGTTTCGGTCTACCTCGGCCGACGCAAGGGGCATGCCAACACCTCGGACTTCTCGCCCAAGGCCGTGCGCGACGCCGTCGAGGCGGCGTTGAACATCGCCCGCTTCACCGCCGAGGATCCCTGCGCCGGTCTGGCTGACGCCGCCCTGCTGGCGACTGATGCCGGCAGCCAGCCGGACCTCGAGCTCTACCACCCCTGGCTGCTTTCGGTCGAAGATGCCGTCGCGATCGCCCGCCGCTGTGAGCAGGCTGCCTTTGCCGTCAGTCCCGAGATCAGCAATTCGGAAGGCGCCACGGTGTCGATCCAGGAGGGGCAGTTCGTTGCCGCCAATAGCCTGGGCTTCATCGCCGGCTATCCGAGCTCGCGCCACTACCTGTCGTGCTCGCTGATCGCCGGCGCGAACGACGCCATGCAGCGGGACGATTGGTATGAGGTCGCCCGTGACCCGCTTGCGCTCGGTTCGGCCGAGGCGATCGGCGAGCGCGCCGCGCAACGCGCACTATCCCGTCTCGGCGCGCGCAAGATCAGAACATGCAAGGTGCCGGTGCTGTTCGAGGCGCCGCTGGCCGCGTCGCTGATCGGCCACTTCGTGCACGCCGCGAGCGGCGGCAGCCTCTATCGCCGGACCTCCTTCCTCCTCGACAGCCTGGGCAAGCGCGTCTTCTCGCGCAAGCTGCACATCAGCGAGCGGCCGCATCTGCCATGCGCTCTCGCCAGCAGCTACTTCGACAACGACGGCGTCGCCACGCACGACCGCGAAGTGGTTGACAACGGTCGCCTGCAGGGCTACTTCCTCAGCGCCTACAGCGCCCGCAAGCTGGGGATGCAGACCACCGCCAATGCCGGTGGCTGTCACAACCTGATCGTCCGCCCGGGAAAACGCGATCTGCCTGGGCTGTTGCGCAAGATGGGGCGCGGATTGCTGGTTACCGAACTGCTTGGGCAGGGCGTCAACTATGTGACCGGTGACTATTCGCGCGGTGCTGCCGGCTACTGGGTGGATGGTGGTGTCATTGCGTACCCGGTGGAAGGGATCACCATCGCCGGCAACCTGCGCGACATGTTCCGGAACATCGCGGCGGTCGGTACAGACGTCGTCGTTCGCGGTTCGAAGCAGGTCGGCTCGATCCTGATCGAGCAGATGAAGGTGGCGGGTGACTGATCTGCCACGCCGATCAAGGACTTGCCGCCGCAGGCGGCGGCAAGTCCTTGCTGCAAGCGCGGCTGATTTGGCTATAATCGCCGTGCATTTCCCTGACAACAATGCTTACAGGAGACAAAGTCGTGGAAAGACGTTCGTTCTTGAAGAATGCCGGTGCCGGCCTGGCCGCCGGCACCATGGCCATGCCGGCGATCGCCCAGAATGCGCCGACGATCAAGTGGCGGTTGGCCTCGAGCTTCCCGAAGAGCCTCGACACCATCTATGGTGGTGCCGAAGTCATGGCCAAGCGGGTTGCCGACGCGACTGGCGGCAAGTTCCAGATCCAGGTCTTCGCCGGCGGCGAGATCGTTCCCGGTCCGGCCGTCTTCGATGCGGTCAAGGACGGCACCGTCGAAATGGGGCATACCGTCTCCTATTACTTCTTCGGCAAGGACCCGACCTACGCGCTGGAGACTGCGGTTCCCTTCGGTATGACCAATCGCATGATGGACGCCTGGATGCGCTATGGCAACGGCGGCAAGCTGCTTGGCGAGTTCTTCGCCAAGTCGAACATCATGACCATTCCCTGCGGCAACACGACGACCCAGATGGGCGGCTGGTATCGCAAGGAAATCAAGACCGTGGCTGATCTCAACGGGCTGAAGATCCGCATCGGCGGCTTCGCCGGTGCCGTCCTCAGCAAGCTCGGGGCCGTACCGCAACAGATTCCGGGTGGCGACATCTATCCGGCGCTCGAGAAGGGGACGATCGACGCGGCCGAGTGGATCGGCCCCTACGATGACCAGAAACTCGGCTTCAACAAGGTCGCCAAGTTCTACTACTACCCGGGATGGTGGGAGGGCGGTCCGCAGGTGACTGCCTACGTCGGCCTGAAGAAATGGGCCGAGTTGCCGAAGGAGTACCAGACCATTCTGCAGATCGCCTGTGCCGACGCGCACGTGGACATGGTCGCCAAGTACGACGCCAGGAATCCGACGGCGCTCAAGCAGCTCGTTGGTTCGGGCACGCAGTTGAAGCAGTTCCCGAAGGAAGTCATGGACGCCTGCTACAAGGCCGCGATGGAGCTTTATGCAGAGACATCGGCGAAGAATGCCCAGTTCAAGAAGGTGTACGACGACTACAAGAAGTTCATGGACGACCAGGTCCTCTGGATGCGGGTCGCCGAGGGTTCGTACACCAACTACATCTTCAGCAAACGCTAGGAGGTCTTTCGCGCGCCGCGGTCGTTGCTTGCCCGCTGCGCGCAGACCGACCGACCGGACGGGCAGGGGAGCGGGGCTGTCGCCCCGCTCCCCCTTTTCTTGCCGCCGATGGGTGACCGCCGCGCTTGCCGGTCGCCGCTGGACTACTTCGCCTGATCCTGCTTCATCGCATCGCGGATCGCCTTGCTGGCGGCATCCTCCGCGCCGGCAGCCGGGTCCTTCGGCGCTTCGAGCCCGGGCGGGGTGGCCGGTGCACCGTAGTCCGAGGTCGGCACTTCGATCTGCACCGAATCGAGATCGACCTTGGTGTCCTGGTCGAGGCCGAAGGTCACCAGTTGCGGGAAGAAGATCAGGATGCCGACCATGATGATCTGGATGCAGACGAAGGGGATCGCCCCCCAGTAGATATCGGTCGTCTTGACCGCGGCCGGCGCCACCGAACGCAGGTAGAAGAGCGCGAAGCCGAAGGGCGGATGCATGAACGAAGTCTGCATGTTCACCGCCAGCAGCACGCCGAACCAGATCAGGTCGATTCCCAGCGCCTGCGCCACTGGCCCGAGCAGCGGCACGACGATGAACGAGAGTTCGAAGAAGTCGAGGAAGAAGGCGAGCAGGAAGACGAGCACGTTGACGACGATCAGGAAACCGACCTCGCCGCCGGGCAGCCCGGTCAGCAGGTGTTCGACCCAGCGGTGGCCATCGACGCCATAGAAGGTCAGCGAGAACACGCGTGCGCCGACGAGGATGAAGACGACGAAGGTCGTCAGCTTGGCGGTCGTTTCCATCGCCTGCCGCAGCAGGCTCGAGTTCAGGCGCCTGCGTGCCAGTGCCAGGATCAGGGCGCCCGTCGCTCCCATCGCGCCGCCTTCGGTCGGCGTCGCGATGCCGAGGAAGATCGTCCCGAGGACGAGAAAGATCAGGAACAGCGGCGGCAGCAGCGTCGTGGCAACGCGCATCAGCAACTTCGCGCCGTGCAGCGTGCGTGCTTCGACCGGCAGCGCCGGTGCCCAGCGCGGTTTGAAGATGGCGACCAGGATGACGTAGCCGACGTAGAAGGCGGTCAGCGTCAGGCCCGGCAGGAAGGCACCCTTGTACATGTCACCGACCGACTTGCCGAGCTGGTCGGCCATGATGATCAGCACCAGCGACGGCGGAATGATCTGCGCCAGTGTTCCGGAGGCGGCGATGACGCCGGTCGCGAGCCGGGTGTCGTAGCCGTAGCGCAGCATGATCGGCAGCGAGATCAGCCCCATCGAGATCACTGAAGCGGCGACGACGCCGGTCGTCGCCGCCAGCAGCGCGCCGACGAAGATCACTGCCAGGGCCAAACCGCCGCGCAGTGGCCCGAAGAGCTGGCCGATGGTGTCGAGCAGGTCCTCGGCCATTCCCGATCGCTCGAGGATCAGCCCCATGAAGGTGAAGAAGGGAATCGCCAGCAGCGTGTCGTTGTTCATGATGCCGAAGATGCGATCCGGCAGCGCCTGGAACAGTTGCGGTCCGAGCAGCCCGAGCTCGATGCCGATCAGGCCGAAGACGATGCCGTTGGCCGCCAAGGCAAAAGCGACCGGGAAACCGACGAGGAGGAAGACGACCATCGAGGCGAAGATGATCGGCGCCATGTTGGCGATCAGGAAGTCGGTCATCAGAGATCTCCCTTCTGCGCCTTGATCGCCAGTACCAGTTCCTCTTCAGCGGTCGGCTTGTGGCTCTTCGCGGTCGGGTCGGGGCAGAGACCCTGCAGGAAACCGACGCGCTTGATCAGTTCCGAGATTGCCTGCAGGACCAGCAGGAAGAAGCCGATCGGCACCAGCAGGCGCACCGGCCACACCGTCAGGCCGCCGGCGTTGCTCGACTGCTCGTTGCTGTGCAGCGCGAGGAGGAAGATCGGCCACGACATGTACATGATGGCGATCGCCATCGGCAGCAGGAAGAAGATGATGCCGAAGATGTCGATCCAGGCTTGGCCGCGGCGGCTGAGCCGGCCGGCGATCAGGTCGATGCGCACATGCTCGTTGCGCAGCAGCGTGTAGCCGGCGCCGAGCAGGAAGATGGCCGAGAACAGGTACCACTGGATTTCGAGGAAGGCGTTCGAGCTGAAGTTGAAGGTGTAACGCATGAGGGCGTTGCCGGCGCCGATCAGCGTGACGACCAGGACGAGCCAGATGATGGCCTTGCCGACACGCTCGGTGAGTGCGTCGATCAGGCCAGAGAGCTTGAGCAAACCATTCACGGTTGTTCCTCCTCCATAAGCGGGCGAAGCTGCCTCTCCTCCTGAACCCGATCGCTTGCGCCTTGCCTCGGGACGGGCAATTCATCGGGTGCTGCCGCCGGACCTGGAAGGCGCGGCAAGCCGTGCCATCCACGAAGGCCGATTATGGCACATCTTCGCTCCATGCAGGCGTCCTCGCAGCGTTCGCGACCCGGTCGGAAAGCGGGACGGAAAGTCACGACGAATCAGATGGATGGCTCGCGACAGGAATTGCATTCGGCATGGCGCGCGAGATCCGGCTGGTCCTCGCGCGAAAGCCGGGCGGCTGTACCGCAGCCGCGGCCGGCCAACGGCGGCTCCGGCCGGGCCCTCGACGATCGCTCAGGCCGGCATCGGGGCCGCTGCCTGCGGCCCCGGTGCAGCCTCAGAAATAGCGCCACCAGACGTAGATGCAGGCGATCGCGACGTGTGCCAGCATCAGCGGGAAGGCGATCATCGTGTAGCGCGCGAAGTGGAACGGGATGCCGTTGCGTTCGGCGATGCCGGCGACGGTCAGGTTGGCGCTGGCACCGATCAGGGTACCGTTGCCGCCCAGACAGGCACCCAGCGAGAGGCACCACCAGAGCGGCAGCAACGCATCGGCGCCGCCGAAGGCCGGGCCCATCGACTTGATCAACGGGATCATCGTCGCCACGAAGGGGATGTTGTCGACGATCGCCGACAGCACCGCCGAGGCCCACAGGACACTCATGCCGGTGCGCGTGAAATCGCCGCCGGTGGCGGCCAGCAGCTGGTCGGCCAGGAGCTGCAGCAGGCCGGCATGCTCGACGCCGGCGATGACGACGAACAGGCCGACGAAGAAGAAGATGGTGATCCACTCGACTTCGTTGAACACCTTGACCACCGCCTCCGACTGCTGTTCGGCCGACTTGCCGAGGTTGTCGAGCATCAGCAGCAGCGCGGCGCCGGCGATCCCGATGGTTCCGGATTCGAGACCGAGCGTCCGCGCCATGACGAAGGCACCCATCACCAGTGCCAGGACGAGCGTCGCCAGCCGCAGCAGGCGCGGGTCGCTGATCGCCTGCCGTTCGTCGAACTGCATGACGCGCGCACGCAGCTCGGGCGAGGCCTGCAGCCGCCGGCCCCAGATCAGGTGCATCGAGACGACATGCACGAGCAGGATGACGGCGACGACCGGCGCCAGGTTGAGGGCGAAGTCGTTGAATGACAGGCCGACCTGGCCGCCGATCAGGATGTTCGGTGGGTCGCCGATCAGCGTCGCCGTGCCGCCGATGTTCGACGCCAGGATCTGCGAGAAGAGGAAGGGGTAGGGATTGACCTTCAGCGCCTCGGTGATGATCAACGTCACCGGGACGACCAGCAGAACGGTGGTGACGTTGTCGAGCAACGCCGAGACGACGGCGGTGACCACCGCCAGCATCGCCAGGATGCCCGCCGGGCTGGCCTTTACCAGCTTCGCCGACCAGATCGCCAGGTACTCGAAGATACCGCACTTGCGGGTGATCGAGACGATGATCATCATGCCGACGAGTAGCCCGATGGTGTTGAAGTCGATGCCGGCGACCGCCTGCTCCTGCGTCAGCAGGCCGAACAGGATCATCAGCATGGCGCCGAGCAGGGCGATGATCGAGCGGTTGAGCCGTTCGCTGATGATGACGCCGTAGGTGAGGATCATCACCACCGTCGACAGCCAGAGCGGGTTGAGTCCGAAGAGCACGGTCGAAGTCGTCGCATGCATCATTTCATCCTCCCGATGCGCGCCAGCACATCCCAGACCGAGACGACGCCGAGCAACTGGCGGTGCTCGACGACGGGCAGGATGTTGCGTTGCCGGTGCAGATAGAGCATGGCGTTCATCAGCGTGCTGTCGGGGCCGATGACCGGCACCTGCGGGTCGATGTGCCGGCCGACCGGATCGTTGGCGACGGCGTCGATCCGCTCCTGCAGGTTGGCGAGGGTGTCCTGGATGAATCCGCCCTGAACGCGGCTGAACGGATGTTGCGCGTCTTCCAGCCAGAGCACGCGCGGCATCGCGAGCGCGATCAGCCGGCTGCGCGGCAGCATGCCGACATAGCGGCCGTCGCCTTCGGCGACCGGCAGCGCCGGCACGCGGTACTCGACCATCGCCTGCAGCGCAGAGCGCAGGGTCTCGTCAGGTTTCAGGACGACCGGCGGTTGCGACATGACCGATCGACACAGGTTGTCGGGATCAGGTTTCATCATTCTCCTGGATTCGGGAAGGGTGTGGGCAGGGGATCTGGCGACAGCGCCGCCGGTGCTGCGCCGGTCGGGACGGGGTCCGGTGATGGTCGCCGGGACGCGTCCCGGAACTGCCGACTGCAGGTTGCGCGGGGTTGCCGCGGGCAGTATGCCGAGCCCGTCGCGAAGCTGTCAACCGCCCGCGCTGCAAACCTCGGCGGCGGCCGGCTTCACCCGATACCACGCGGCGTAGAGCGCCGGCAGGAAGAGCAGGGTCAGCAGCGTGGCGACGATCAGCCCGCCCATGATCGCCACCGCCATCGGGCCCCAGAAGACGCTGCGCGTCAGCGGAATCATCGCCAGGACGGCCGCCGCGGCGGTCAGCATGATCGGCCGGAAGCGGCGCACGGTCGAACCG
>JAEUOM010000213.1 GCA_016788495.1 Accumulibacter sp.
GCGTGCAGGGCTTCCAGTTTCTCGGGGCTGACATGGTCAATCAGCTTGTCGCGCTTGGCGCGCAGCTTTTCTATCAACTCCGGTCGTATGGTCATGTGGATTCCTATCGGTGTCTGAGCCTGAACTGATTCTCATTGTTGCCGCAGTGGTCTGCTGGCGAGCTCCCGGCAGCGTAGTATCCATACTTTCGCTTGTGTTGGCTAGAGCGCTGAAAAATTTTCTTGCCTGTTGCGGGAAGCGTCGGCATCCGGGCGGCAGCGGCCGGCGCTGGCAGCGCGCCGCGGGAGGCCGCTGGCGGTGGCCCGGGCTGACGGGGCGAGGCGCTGGCGGAGGGGTCATTGCCGCGGCGCGATCGCCGTCTTGGCGTACAATGAAGCGGTGCTGTGCGGGGACGGGATGCCCGCTGCGCTGCCTGGCAAGGCGCGCGGGGCAGAAACACGAAAGCCCCGGAGAATCGGGGCTTTCGTTCTTGTGTCTGGTGCCCAAGAGAGGAATCGAACCTCCACGGTGTTGCCACCACTAGGACCTGAACCTAGCGCGTCTACCAATTTCGCCACCTGGGCAGTTCCAGCGAAGGCCGAATTCTATAGGAACATGAGCAGATGTCAATAATCAGCCTGTCGGCGATCCGCCGGCGCGATCCGTATCTCGAGCGCGAGCAGCAGCGCTACGAGCAACCGCTGCCCTCGCGCGAGTACGTTCTGCAGGTGCTGGGCGAGCAGGGCAGGCCGGTCGCCTTCGATGCGCTGCGCGGCCTGCTCGACATCCAGGAGGAAGAATCCGGCGCGTTCCTGCGCCGCCTGCGGGCGATGGAGCGTGAGGGCCAGTTGTTGCGCAACCGCAAGGAGTGCTACCTGCTGCCGCAGCGCGCCAGCCTCATTCCGGGCCGGGTCGAGGGACACCCGGACGGCTACGGCTTTTTCGTTCCCGACGACGGCAGCGAGGATCTGTCACTCGAAGCGCGGCAGATGTCAAAGGTGCTGCATCGCGACCGGGCTCTGGTGCGCGTCGTCGGCATCGACCGACGCGGACGCCGCGAGGGCGTCATCGTCGAAGTGCTCGAGCGGGCCAACAGACGCGTCGTCGGCCGCGTCCTCGTCGAGCACGGCATCACGCTGGTGGTGCCCGAGGACCGGCGGATCAACCAGGATATCCTGGTTGCACCGGAAGAGGCGACCGGCGCCCGTGCCGGTGCGGTGGTGACGGTCGAGATCATCGAGCAGCCCGACCGTCATACCAAACCGATCGGACGCATCGTCGAGGTGCTCGGCAACTACGCCGATCCGGGAATGGAGATCGAGATCGCGCTGCGCAAGCACGCGCTGCCCTTCGAGTTCTCGCCGGCGGCGCTGGCCGAAGCCGCCAGCCTGCCCGAACTGGTGGCGCCGGCGTCCTGGCAGGGACGAGTCGACCTGCGTTCGCTGCCGCTGGTGACCATCGACGGTGCCACCGCGAAGGATTTCGACGACGCCGTCTTCGCCGAGAGGCAGCAGCATGGCTGGCGCCTCGTGGTGGCGATCGCCGATGTCAGTCACTACGTGCAACCCGCCTCGGCGCTCGACCGCGACGCGCAAGAGCGCGGCAACTCGGTCTATTTCCCGCGGCGGGTGATTCCGATGTTGCCGGAGAAGCTGTCGAACGGACTTTGTTCGCTGAACCCGGAGGTCGACCGGCTGGCGATGGTCTGCGACATGACGATCGACGACTCGGGCGAGATCAGTGGCTACCGCTTCGAAGAAGCCGTCTTCCGTTCACACGCCCGACTGACCTATGACCAGGTGTGGGGCTGGCTGTCCCATGCGAGCGAACCGCAGAGCGACGCGCATCGCCGCCTGCTGCCCCACCTGCAGGCGCTCTACGCGCTCTACCAGGTGCTCGCCAGCGCGCGTGGCAAGCGCGGCGCGATCGACTTCGAGACCATCGAGACGATGATGCTGTTCAACGACCAGGGCAAGATCGAGAACATCGTCCCGGTCTTCCGCAACGACGCCCATCGGCTGATCGAGGAGTGCATGCTCGCCGCCAACGTCTGCGCCTCGAACTTCCTGCAGGTGCGGAAGCAGGCCTGCCTGTACCGGATTCACGAAGGACCGACGGCCGAGAAGCTGGATGCGCTGCGCAAGTTCCTCGGCGAGTTCGGCCTCGCGCTCGGCGGCGGTGACGAGCCGTCGGCGCGTGACTACGCCGAACTGCTGGCGAGCATCCAGGGTCGCCCCGACGTCCAGCTGTTGCAGACGGTGATGCTGCGCTCGCTGCGCCAGGCGGTCTACAGCCCGGACAACGTCGGCCATTTCGGCCTCGCCTATGAGCATTACACCCATTTCACCTCGCCGATCCGCCGCTACCCCGATCTGCTGGTGCACCGCTCGATCAAGGCAGCGCTCGCCGGCAGGTCGTACACGCCGGGCAAGTGGCAGGAAATCGGCGTGCACTGCTCGCTGACCGAGCGCCGCGCCGACGAGGCGACGCGCGACGTCAGCAACTGGCTCAAGTGCTACTACATGCGTGAGCGGATCGGCGAGACCTTCGCCGGAACGATCGCCGCCGTCGTCCCCTTCGGCATCTTCGTCGCTCTCGATGAGGTCTACGTCGAAGGCCTGGTGCACGTTTCGGAACTGGGCGACGAGTACTTCCAGTTCGACGCCACGCGTCACCAGATGCTCGGTGAACGCAGCGGCAAACGCCATCGACTGGGCGACCGTCTGGTCGTGCGGCTGGTGCGCGCCGATCTCGAGACCGGACGCATCGATTTCGTCCCCGGCGAGCCATCGCCGGCCGCCGCTCCTGGCGCTGGCGGTACGCCATCCGGCAAGCCGGGAGGCGCCGCCAGGCGATGAGCGGCGCGCTCAGCCGCCGCAACTTCCTGCGCGGCCGTTTCGCCATTCGTGGGCCGCTGCTGCGGCCGCCGTGGGCGGTTGCCGAGGCGGACTTCGTGCACTTGTGCACCCGCTGCGGCGACTGCAGCGCCGCGTGTCCGACGCGCATCATCGTCGCTGGCGATGGTGGCTACCCGACCCTCGACTTTGGCCGCGGCGAGTGCAGCTTCTGCGCCGCCTGCGTTTCCGCCTGTCCGAGCGGCGCGTTGCAGCGGCAGGCGGAGCAGTCGCCGTGGTCGCTGCGGGCGACGATCGGCGATTTCTGCCTCGCCCAACGGCGGGTCGAATGCCGCGTCTGTGGCGATCTCTGCCCGGCGGCGGCGATCCGCTTCCTGCCGGCACGAGCAGGCCCTTCGCCGCCGCTGCTCGACGCGGCGCGCTGCACCGGCTGCGGCGCCTGCGTTGCCCCTTGTCCGGTGCGGGCGATCGTCGTTGCCGAGGTGCGCGATGCCTGCTGAGCGGCGCTGGCGCCTGCTTGGCGACTGCCGGTTGCCGCTACGCCGCCGGCTTGGCGCCGTAGCGGCTGGCGGCGACCGCCTGCCACCAGCCGCCGCGGCGTGCGCCGGCGCGGCAGCACGCCCGCCGTTGCGATGAGCCAGGAGCGGCACGAGGCGGCGGTGACCGGGCCGGTCGACGCGGCGGCCGACGCCGCGACGCGTCTGTTGCGGGTGGTGAGCCTGCTGGTCGAAGAGACGCGCCCGGGGCGCGCCGGCCGGGTCGGCCTGCACAGCCACCTTGAACGCGATCTCGGGCTCGACAGCCTGGCGCGCGTCGAACTCCTGTTGCGCGTCGGCAGCGAATTCGGCCGCTCGCTGCCCGAGGCGGCACTCAGCGAAGCCGAGACACCGGCGGATCTGCTGCGCCTGATCGACCGCGCCGGCACTGCGACGCAGCGCGTGACAGCCGTCGACCTGGCGCCGGCCGGCGGGCCGATCAGTCTTCCCGAGCAGGCACGGACGCTGGTCGAAGTCCTCGAGTGGCATGCCGAGCGGCAGCCGGAGCGGCGGCACGTGCTGTTGTACGGCGACATCGATGCCGCCACCGGCGAGCCGCGCTGCGCGCCGCTATCCTATGGCGAGCTGCTCGCCGAGGCGCGCTGCGTTGCGACCGCGCTGGTGTCGCGCGGTCTGCTGCCGCGGCAGGCAGTGGCGCTGATGCTGCCGACCGGCCGCGACTACCTGATCACCTTCTTCGGCGTCATGATTGCCGGCGGCATCCCGGTGCCGATCTATCCGCCGGCGCGGCTGGCGCAGATCGAGGACCACCTGCAGCGGCACGCGCGCATTCTCGCCAACGCCGAAGCCGTCTTCATCATCACCGTGCCGCAGGCCAAGGGCGTCGCTGCCCTGCTGCGCGCCGAAGCGCCGACGTTGAGCGAAGTCCTGACGCCCGACGAACTCTCGGCGGTGGCGATGCCGCTGCTCCATCGGCCGGCCGCGACCGACACCGCCTTCCTGCAGTACACCTCCGGCAGTACCGGCGACCCGAAGGGAGTCGTTCTCAGCCACGCCAACCTGCTTGCCAACCTGCGGGCGATGGGCGAGGCCGTCGCCGTCACCGCTGACGACGTCTTCGTTTCCTGGCTGCCGCTCTATCACGACATGGGACTCATCGGTGCCTGGTTCGGCTCGCTCTACTTCGGCATGCTGCTCGTCCTGATGTCACCGCTGGCCTTCCTCTCGCGACCGGTACGCTGGCTGCAGATGATCTCGCGGCATCGTGGCACGCTGTCGCCGGCGCCCAACTTCGCCTATGACCTGTGCGCACGCAAGCTCGCCGACGCCGATCTCGCCGGTCTCGATCTCAGCTCGTGGCGGCTGGCGCTGAACGGCGCCGAGCCGGTGAGTCCGGCGACGCTGCAGGCCTTTGCCGATCGCTTCGCCCCCTACGGACTGCGGCGAACGGCGATCACGCCGGTCTATGGCCTCGCCGAGTGTTCGGTCGGCCTCGCCTTCCCGCCGCTCGGGCGCGGGCCGCGCATCGACGTCATCGAGCGTGCCGCACTGCTGCAGCGCAGGCTCGCCGTGCCGGCGGCTGCCGGCGCCAGCGACGTCGTGCGCGTGCCGGCCTGTGGCCGCCCATTGCCGCGACACGAGATCCGCATCGTCGGCGAGGACGGCGGCGAACTGCCCGACCGGCAGGTCGGCGGGCTGCAGTTTCGCGGCCCGTCGGCGACCGCCGGCTACCACCGCAATCCCTCGGCGACGCAGGCGCTGCTGCGTGCTGGCTGGCTCGACTCCGGCGATTTCGCCTACACCGTCGACGGCGAGATCTACCTCACCGGGCGGGTCAAGGACCTGATCATCCGCGGTGGCCGCAACCTCTATCCCTACGAACTCGAGCAGGCGGTCGGCAATCTGCCGGGAGTGCGCCGCGGCTGCGTCGCGGTGTTTGCCAGCAACGACCCGGTCAACGCCACCGAACGCCTGGTCGTCGTCGCCGAGACGCGCGAGGAGGATCCGCAGCGCCGCGAGCAACTGCGGCAGCAGATCAACGAAGCGGCGGTGACGGCGATCGGCCTGCCGGCCGACGAAGTCGTGCTCGCACCGCCGAACTCGGTGCTCAAGACTTCGAGCGGCAAGATCCGCCGCAACGCCTCGCGCGAGGCCTATGAACGCGGCCTGCTCGGTGTTGCCGGTGTCAGCGCCCGGCGGCAGCTCGTGCGTCTGGCGATCGCCGGCGGGCAGGCTCGGGCGGCCGAGGCTAGGCGGCGCTTCAGCAGGTGGGCCTACGGTGCCTGGTGCTGGACGGTCTTCCTGCTGCTCGGGCTGCCGGTGATGGCACTGGTGATCGCCCTGCGCTCGCCGTCAGCCGGCCGGCGCATCGTCCATCACGCGGCGCGCATCTTCCTGCGCCTCGCCGGCATGCCGGTACCGGCCGTCACCGCCGACGCCCTGCCGGCCGCACCGCACCTGTTGCTGCTCAACCATTGCAGCTATCTCGATTCGCTCGTCCTCTTTGCCGCGCTGCCGCCGGCCGCCGCCTACAGTTTCGTCGCCAAGCGCGAGTTCGTCGCCCAGCCGCTGATCCACGCCTTCCTGCGCGCGCTCGGCACGCTATTCGTCGAACGCTTCGATGCCTCGAAGAGCGTCGAGGATGTCGACGAGATCATTGCCGCGCTGGCGCGGGGGCAGCGGGTGCTCGTCTTTCCCGAAGGCACCTTCTCGCGCGAGGCCGGGCTCAAGCCGTTCCGCATGGGGGCCTTCGTTGCCGCCGTGCGGGCCGGCGTGCCGGTTCTGGTCGGTGGCCTGCGCGGTACGCGCAGCGTCCTGCGCGACCGCAGCTGGCTGCCGCGCCGCGCTCCGCTCGCCTTCGAAACCGGAGCGTTGCTGCCGCCGGATGGCGACGACTGGGCGGCAGCGGTGCGGCTGCGCGACGCCAGCCGCCGGGCGATGCTGCCGCTTTGCGGCGAGCACGACCTCGAGGCCTGAGATTCTGCCGTTCGCCCCTTGCCGTGCAAGTCGCACGAGCGACTGACGAATCTCTCCTCGCCCGTTCGCGGGGCGGGGGTGAGGGCAACGGTCGTGGCTTGCATCATCCGCAGTGTTTGACCAAGCCGTGACCGTTGGGCGACGCCAGCATCGGCGAGGCAGCCGCGGCCGCCGGCTGCAGTCCGGCCGGCGGCACGCCGCACGCGATCAGTTCTTCCTGACGACCTTCTTCACCGCGTCGCCCTTGAAGGTGTTGTCGACCAGCGGCGGTGCATCCACCTGCGGCACGTGGCACTGCACGCAGTTGTAGCGGCCACCGGTCGCTTCGGCATGCTTCTTGCCGTCACGGTCGACGAAGTGGCTGTCGCCGATCTTCGGCGCGTTCTTCTTCTTGTACGTTGCAGCCGAGTGGCAGTCCATGCACTGGTTGCCTTCGAGGTTGATCTCGTCGAAGTTCTCGACGGCGTGTGGAATGACCGGCGGCTGGGTGCTGAAGGTGCGCGCGACCGGTGCTTCGGTGCCGGGCCGCTTGCCGACATAGGTCTTCACCTCCGGCGCCTGGTCCGGAGCGGCGACATCGGCGCCGCGCATCGAACTGGCGCCGTCGGCAGCAAACGCCAGCGATGTCAGGCAGCTCGCGGCAAGGGCCAGGATGAGTTTCAGTGACTGGTTCATGGTTGGCGTTTCCTCCACTTCAAGGGATGGTTGCAGGCATTGCGAGGGATCGGCATGCGGGCTCTATTGGCGGTGATTCCCCGGCTTTCAGGGTGCGGCGGTCGGTGACGGCGCTGCCGGTTGCGCGCCGTCGTCGGGCTGATTGTTGAAGCGCAGCCCGAAAGCGAAGACGTCCTTCGAGCAGACATCAATGCAGCGCCCGCAATTGGTGCAGTTGGCGGCCAGGATCACCGGCCCGATCCCTTTGCCGGCGCCCTTCAGCGCCGGGCGGATGACCTGTGGCTCCGGGCAGACCTCGAAACAGTCCATGCAGTCATTGCACGCGGCGCGCTTCGCCGCCGTCACGCGCAGTGGACTCCACCTGCCGAGCAGGCTGTAGAAGGCACCGACCGGACAGAGGTGGCCGCACCAGCCGCGGCTCATGACGAAGAGGTCGAAGACGAAGACCGCCAGGGCCAGCATCCAGGCGGCACCGAGACCGAAGATCAGGCCGCGCTGCAGCATCGATACCGGATTGACCAGCTCCCAGGCGATGCTGCCGCTGAGCGCGGCGAGCAGCAGCGTCATCGCCACGATCCAGTAGCGGGTGCTGCGCGCGACGTGCGCGCTGCCGCGGATGCCGAGGCGATCGCGCAGCCAGCCGGCGAGGTCGGTGACGGCGTTCAGCGGGCAGACCCAGGAGCAGTAGACGCGGCCGCCGACGAGAAGATAGAAGACGAGGACGATTGCCGCGCCGATGAGCCCGAGCCTTTCCGGCCGGTGCCCGGCGAGCAGCGACTGCAGCAGCACGTAGGGGTCGGTCAACGGCAGCGTGTCGAGAGTCAGGCTGTAGGCGAGATTGCCCTTGACGATCCAGATTCCCGCCAGCGGACCGAGGAGGAAGAGCGCGAGAATCGCGAGCTGGCAGAAACGCCGCGCTAGCAGCCATCGGTGTGCCGCCAGCCAACCCTTTTCGGCAACCGCGTCGGCACCGGCGCGGCGGCTGTTCATCGTCCTGCCTCCAGCGGCAGCGACCTGCCGCCGGCACCCCTGGCCGCCGCCGTCGCGCCGCCGTTGCCCGTCGGCGCCGTACCGCCGAGGCCAGGCGGCAGGCTGGGAACGACCTGCGCATCGCCACTGCCCGGCATTCCCGGCGGCAGTCGCTCGCTGCCGGGGTCGAAGTGTCCCTCGAGCTTCATTCCTTCGGGCATGCGGTCGGGCAGGTCGACGATGCCGCGTTCCTCGACCAGCGAGTGGCCGCCGGCCTTCTTCTTCTCCTCCCAGCCGAGGCGGTAGTGCTCGCCGAGCGATCCCTTGATCAGTGGCGCCGGCAGCACCTTGATCGACGCCTCCTCGGTGACGCAGGCGTTCTCGCACTTGCCGCAGCCGGTACAGTGTTCCGAGTGCACCGTCGG
>JAEUOM010000064.1 GCA_016788495.1 Accumulibacter sp.
TGCAGGAAGACCTTGCCCTGCGGCACGTTGTCCTGCACGACGTCGCGTACCGCTTCACGGTACTCGCGGCAGTCCTGCGCCGTCGCGCTGAGGAAGATCTGCTTGACCTCGGCGATTTCGTTTTCGTGCGGCATCGGCTGCGAGAGTGGTTCGGAGTGCCGTCGGGCGGTACGTCATGATAGCCGCTGATCGAGGTCCGCTCCAAGCAACGGCGCCAAGCTTGCAGGGATCCGCTCACTTTGCGGTACCCCGGCAATCGGCAATTCGCCTTGCAATCCTGCCAACGGAGTGTAAACTGTCCGGAAAAGGAGTTGCCGGATGAACCTTGCCTATGCCTACCCCGCCAGCCGCTTCGAACCGGCGGCTCTTGTCGATCTCAATTCGCGCGCCGAGCGCGAGCGTCTGTCGAAATCGGCGCTGCAGGGCTTCTTCAATCTGGCCGCTGCCTGGCGGCTGCGCGACGAAGACGCGCGCGAGCTGCTCGGCGGCCTGTCGAGCAGCGCCTTCTACGAGTGGAAGAAGAACCCCGACCGGCTGCTCGAAGTCGATCGGATCACCCGCATCTCCTACCTGATCGGCATCTACAAGGCTCTGCACATTCTCTACGGCGACAAGCTGGCCGACGAGTGGGTCAGCCTGCCGAACAGCAACCGGATTTTCGCCGGCCGCTCGCCGCTCGCTTTCATGCTGGGCGGCGGTCTGCTGGCGATGCAGACCGTTCGCAAACTGCTCGAAGCGCGGCGCGGCGGCCTGTGAACCCGCCCGAGCCGCGCCTGTCGCGCCTGCGCCAAAGCGATACGGTACGGCTGATTCCTTCGCGCTTTGCCGAGCGCGAGGATTCGGTGCTGAGCGCCATCGCCGACGACCTCGACCACCTGCGCGACCTGTTCGAACTCGACAACGCCAGCAACGAGAGACTGATCGGCGAGCGTGGCGGGCTGCCGGGAATCGGCGTCGACGAACTGGTTTTCGGCGTGCCGAACTTCCGCATCGTCAATGCCGCCTTCACCTACCCTCGCCCGGAAGGCAGCCGCTTCAACGACGGCGAGCGTGGCGCCTGGTATTGCGCCTTCGAACTGGAAACGGCACTCGCCGAGATCATCTTCCACAAGACCGTCGAGTACGAGGAAATCGACCGCTTCGACGACAGCGTCAACTACCAGGAGCTGCTCGCCGACTTCAGCAGCGAGTTCCACGACTTGCGCGACGCGCCGACCTTTGCCGCCTGCCTCGACCCCGGCAGCTATGTCGCTTCACAGAATCTAGCGGCGCGACTGCTCGACGCCGGCTCGCTGGGAATCATCTACCCGAGCGTGCGCCGCGCCGGCGGTACCAACCTCGCCTGCTTCCGGCCGGCGCTGGTCGGCAATCCCCGCCGCGCCGCGTCGTTTCGCCTGACCTGGGCGGGCAGCCGGCAACCCCAGGTGGAGAGACTGGACCGCCAAGAAACACCAGGCGACGCACTGATCGAATTCGTACTCAGGGCCGAATGAGCCTGCGGATCGTCCTCGCCAGGGTGACGCCCTGCATCTCGCAGAGCGGCGGTGCATGGGCTCTCATCAGACCTGGCGGCAAGGTCGGTTCGCCCGGAAGGAAATAATAGGCAATGCACCCCGGCGAAGCATCCCGTTCCCCATGGCCGCTGTCGATTTGGTGACAGCCTTGCCGCGGGCGCTTCAGAAGCCGCCACGTCAGCTCGCGCCAAACGCCCTCAGGGCCGGAAAAAAAATCGGCTTGAGCTGGGCGTGAAGGCTCATCATCGGCGGGTCCAGCTGGCAGCCGGCGGAGATGAGTTCATCCAGCGGAGGTCATAGGATCTCTATTCTCCTACATACATGATGAACGCGAGAACGTAGTACGGAGGAAGTATATTGATCGGCGCCCCATTGCCCTCTG
>JAEUOM010000243.1 GCA_016788495.1 Accumulibacter sp.
GGACAGTGTGCTGACCCATCGCCAACTGCTCAAGGCGGTGTGGGGGCCATCGCATGCCGACGACAGCCATTACATCCGGGTCTATATGGGGCTGCTGCGCAAGAAGATCGAAGCTGATCCGTCGCAGCCAAGACACATCGTAACGGAAGCCGGCGTAGGTTACCGTTTCGTTGCTGCATGAAGTGTCGATACGGCCAGTGGCACCGCAAGACAACCGGTACGCTTGCCAGGCCCATCGTCAGGTGCAAGTGCGGCCCCGCTATGGCAACATGACGTGTGGTGCTGCCGTTCAGCCGCAAGCGGGCGCGCCGCTGCGGCGGGTCCTGACGGCAACCGGTCGGTGTGCTGCCTGCCGAATGGCACGCGGCAAGTGTCGGACAGCAGGGGGTCGGCAATGAAGAAACTGGTTCTGGCGCTGTCTCTGGCGCTACAGGCCGCGGCGTGGGCGCAGGCCGAGCCGTCGCCGGTCAGTCCTGCCGGCGTCCCGGTCAAGGATTACCCATGGCAGGCGCTGCCGGGCGAGACGAACGAAGCGATGGAACGTAAGGGCGACCGCAAGCGCGGTGAGCGGCTCTATGCGCTGTGCCGCAGTTGCCACCTGGCATCGGCAGGCGGAAGCCCCGACGGCGCCATTCCTCGACTCGCGGGCCAGCACAGCAGCGTGCTGATCAAGCAGATGGCCGACATCCGCAGCGGTGCGCGGCACAACCCGGCGATGTACCCCTTTGCTGCGGTACTCGCCGACCCCCAGGATCTGGCCGATCTCGCCGCCCATCTCGAAGGGCTGTGCCTCCAGGCCGAGCACGGCCGTTACGACGCTGCGGACGCCGAGCAGCAGGTGGCGGTCGGCAGGGCGCTGTACGACCAGGCGTGCAGGACATGCCACGGCCCGAACGGAGAGGGCGTGCGGCACAAGGGCTATCCGGTTCTTGCCGGGCAGCACCACAGGTACCTGCTGCGTCAGATGACCGAAATCCGGGACGGCAGGCGTCCCAACGCCCACCGCGAAATGATCGCGGTCAGCGGCAGCCACAACGACGATCAACTGCTCGCGATCGCGGCCTACCAGTCGAGCCTGCTGCCGCCCGGGAAGGTGTGCGAGGCCAAGGCGCCGAACCGCAAGCGTTAAAGTGAAAGTCGCGTCTGTGACTCGCGAATCTCCCTTCTCCCGGGCGCGGGAGAAGGGCCCGGGATGAGGGCAACGGTCATGACTGTCATCATCACGGGTGTCTCGACAGTCCTGACCGTTGGGTGGAACGAAGGCCGCTTGGCCCCGCCCATCGCGAGCACGGGTCATCCCGCTCAGCATGCCGTTGGCTGATCCCGCAGGACCCCCAGTACCACCGAGCAAGGTCCTGCATCTCCGGGACCGTCGATGAAGGCGCAGTCGACGATACCTTGCCTCCCGGCCGGGAGCGCGTTCGACAACCCGAACGGGCCATCGCCATCAATCCCTTCATCGCTTGGCGCATCATGCTCATGGCGCTCATCGGCAGGATGGCAGCGAGCGCTGCGGGTCAAGGGCAAGACTAACGGTCATCGTCCAGCATGAAGTCGACCGGCAGCAGGAGGCGAAAGTCTCGCCCTTTGAGCCCTGCAGGCAGGGCCGTGCTTGCCGACGCCTGCTCAAGCATCGCCACCGCCTGCTGATCGAGAGCGGCATGGCCGCTTGAGCGAAAGAGCGACAACTGCGGACGCGGCTGCCAGGCGCTGACCGTCACGGCCACCTCGACGCGCCCCTCCCAGCCACGCTCGCGCGCCAGCACCGGGTAGCGCTTGAAGCGGCGCGAGGCGATTGCCAAATCGACCCGATACTGCCGCAGATCATCGGCACTGATCGCCGTACCCGGCGTTGCTGCGCCCGACCTGGAGTCTGCCGCATCCACCTCGCGCGCCGCCGCACCGCCGTACACGGCCGTCGCTCCGCCTACCGGCAAAGATCCGGATGGCGATGATCGCGACGGGCGGGGGTGCGCCGCTCCGGAATCGCTCGCCGGCGCTACCGCTGGCGGCGCAAACACCGATCGCGACGTCGGCGCGCGAGAGGCTGCAACCGCCGTCGCTGTCCTCGGCTCGCGCACCGCGCCCCGGCCGGACGCCGCGACCCCCGGTACCGCGCCAGCCTCAGGCGGGGCTTCTCCAAGTGCAGGCGACCGGTCAACGAGCCTGGCGACGACAGGCTCAGCTGCCAGCACGAGCGGCCGCTGCGGCAGACGGTGGGCCGGCGCCAGCACCATGGCATGCGCCAGCAGCGACGCCAGCAGCGCAAGCAGAAGCCGTCGGCGCGGCGATTCAGCCATGGCCCATCTTGCCAACGCGAAGCGGCGGACTCATGCCAATGCTCCTCACGGCCGCTGGCGTTGCCGGCAGCCCGCCGTGGGCGGCAGCGTCGACACCGCGCTGCCGCCGGCAAGCGACAGCCGACGCGACACTGCCGCCGCGCCGGCAGCCCGCATTCCCACCGCTCGGCGCAGCCGCTTATCGCCCGCCGCGCAGGTAACCTGGCTCAGCCGTCGGCAGACGGCGTCGATCGCCGGTGCTTGCCCGGCTACTTGCCGCTGTGCGCTTGGTCCTCGCGCATCTTCCTGCTGAAGAAGCGCGCGAACCAGACCGACATGCCAATCACGAAGACGATGACGAACAGACTGAACAGACCATAATCCGTCGAAAACAGCAGATCCCAAGCCATCCTCAAGCTCCTCTCTCAATTGCCCTGCGCCACGGGCTGCGGCGGACGCAGAGGCCGCAACCTCAACACCACCTCCTGCTCGGCGACCCAGTCACCGAGCAGACGCCACTCCTGCCCCTCGTCTTCGAGGACGACGTGCCAGCGCCCCTGCAGCGGCCGCAGGGTCCCACCGTAGACCGACCCGCCCTCGAAGCGCAGCAACAGCTTCTGATCCAGTCCCGGGCGCGTCGGATGCGTGACGCGGAGGAGCAGCGAGTCGGGGAGGCGGACGCCCTCGTTGGCCTGCAGAAAGGCGCGAATCCGCTCACCGTCTGCCCCAACGACCACCTCGGCGACGATCCCGAGGTCGGCGGCGCGCTGATCGCGCGCCGTTCGCTGATTGATCCCCAGCCCCTCCTTGTAGTAGTCATCGACGACCAGGCCATCGTTGCTGACCACTGCCAGGTAGGCAGTGACCAGACCGGCAACGACGACGATCAGCGGTCCGAGCATCAGCAGCCATGGCCAGGGTTCCCGGTACCACGGCGTTGCTGGCGAGTGGGCAGGCTTGCTCATGGCTGGTAGAAACTCGTCTTCTCGCGCACGGCGATCGCCGGCTCATTCTCGGCGCGAACGTCGAAGTGGACGACGTTGGAACCCTTCTTGCCGACGCCCGGGTCCACCCGCGCCGACAACAGGAAGGTCTTCGACGACGCTGCCGGCACCTCGACGCTGCGGTCACCGACGATTTCGATCCCCTCCAGCCCGCTGACACTGACGACGAAGCGGTGCGCGGATTCGCCGGTGTTGGAAATGTGCAGGCTGAACACGTTCTCGATGCGCCCATCGTCCGCCTCGCGCGACAGGGTCGAGCGGTCGCGCAGGACGTCAACCTTCAGCGGCACCCGATGCGCCAGACTCCAGACGGTCGCCAGGATGATGGCCAGCAGGATGCTCGTGTACAGCAGGGTTCGTGGCCGCAGCAGGTGTGCCGCCATCTGCCGCGGTGAATAGTGCTGCGCCAGAGCGTTTTCGGTCGAGTAGCGAATCAGGCCGCGCGGCGAGCCGACCTTGTCCATCACCTGGTCGCAGGCATCGATGCAGGCCGCACAGGCGATGCACTCGAGCTGCAGTCCGTTGCGGATGTCGATACCGGTCGGACAGACCTGCACGCAAATGCTGCAGTCCACGCAGTCACCAAGCGGTGAAGATTTCGCCGCCGCACCCTTGCGGCGTGCGCCCCGCGGCTCCCCACGCTCGGGGTCGTAGCTGATGATCAGCGTATCGGGATCGAACATCACTCCCTGGAAGCGCGCATACGGACACATGTACTTGCACACCTGCTCACGCAGGAAGCCAGCCATCATGTAGAGGAAGGCTGCATAGAAGCAGATCCAGAAAGTTTCCCACGGCCCGAGTGCGAAGGAGGCGATGGCGGGCAGCAGTTCCTTGATCGGCGTGAAGTAGCCAACGAAGGTGATGCCGGTCCACAGTGCGACGACCAGCCAGAGAGCGTGCTTGATGAACTTGAGGCGAAGCTTGCGCGCGTTCATCGGCTGCGCGTCGAGCTTCATTCGTGCCGGCCGCTCGCCCTCGATCCTGCGCTCGATCCACATCAGGATCTCCGTATACACCGTCTGCGGGCAGGCGTAGCCGCAGAAGAGCCGGCCGCCTATGGCGGTGACGAGAAACAGCCCATAAGCGGAGATGACCAGCAGAATCGCCAGGTAGATCACGTCCTGCGGCCAGAAGACCATGCCGAAAATGTAGAAGCGACGCTCCTCGATGTGGAACAGAACCGCCTGTCGGCCACCCCAGTCGAGCCAGCAAAGGCCGTAGAACAGTGCCTGCGTCAGGAAGACCATCGCCCAGCGCCAGTTGTTGAACAGGCCGGTGGTGCTGCGGGCATAGACGGTTCGGTGCTTCTCATAGAGCCCGTCCACGTTGATGGGGATTGCCTTGGCCTTGCTCGCGGCCGCCTGATCCATGATCTCAGCTCCGATCCATTTGCGAGTTACACGAAACTCTAATATTAGCTTCTGGATCGAGAGCGAATTTGATCTGAATCAGCCGCGGTTGCATCGGGGTGCAGCAGGCGGCGCGGGCAACGCGCGCCGCCGGCGAGCCGCCGGAATCACCGTGCAGATGACGACCGCAGCGAGCGGTCGCCGGAGCAGGCGGCGGGTCAACGAGGCGCGTCGGGAACGGGCCTCGCCGCTGGATCTGCGGCTTCTGGATCCGGCAAGGAGAGGACGGAGCGGGTGATCCGCGCCGTCCTTCAGGCACGACTACTTGCCGCCTGCGGCCGGACCGAGGCTGAGGACGTAGGCTGCCAGGACATGTACCTTCTCGTCGCCGAGGAATTCCTTCCACGCCGGCATCTGGTTGTTGCGGCCTTTGGTGATGGTCTCGATGATCGTCGCCTCGGAACTGCCATACAGCCAGACCTTGTCGGTCAGGTTGGGTGCGCCAACGGCCTGCATGCCCTTGCCATCCGGGCCGTGGCAGCCGGAGCAGCCGGCGCTGTTGAACACCTCCTGGCCCTTGCTGGCACGCACCGAATCAGCGGGAAGACCCGACAGCGAACGGACATAGCTCGCCAGATCCTTGATCGTCTCGGCACCGAGCTGGGCATGTGGCGGCATCACGCCGTTGCGGCCGATGGCGATCGTCTCGACGATCTGCGCCGGCTCACCGCCCCACAGCCAGTCGTTGTCCACCAGGTTCGGGAAGCCCTTCGAGCCCTTGGCATCGGCACCGTGACACTGGACGCAGTAGGTGAGATACAGGCGCTTGCCGGTCTCCATGCCGGCGTTGTCGGCCGCCAGAGCCTTGAGATCGGTCTGCAGATACTTGGCGTAGAGCGGCTTGTTCTGCTCTTCGGCTTTCGCCATTTCCCTTGCCCACTGGCCACTCGACGACCAGCCGAGGATCCCCTGGAAGCTGCCGAGTGTCGGGTAGAGAAAGCTGTAGACCAGCGAGAAAATCACCGTGATGTAGAACAGCCACATCCACCACTTCGGCAGTGGGTTGTTGTACTCCTCGAGGGTCTCGTCCCAGACGTGGCCGGTCGTATCGAGCTTGGCTGGCGGCGGCAGACTCTGTGTCCACAGCAGCACGCCGCAGGCGATGATGCTCCCCAACACGAGCAGAATGACATACCAGTTCCAAAACTGATTCACAAAATCGTTCATGATGCTTTCCTTTGTCCGTTGCGATCCTGGCCAAGTTCGGCCCGATCCGCTTCCTCATCGGTGAATGGCAGCATCGCTGCTTCTTCGAAGC
>JAEUOM010000037.1 GCA_016788495.1 Accumulibacter sp.
GTCGCCGGCCGGCTGTCGGTGCAGGCCGGCGCCTATTGCCTGGAGAAGGCGCATGGCGGCATGGGCGTCCTGCTCGGCGGCGTCGCCGGTGTGCCGTCGGCGCGCATCGTCATTCTCGGCGGTGGCGTCGTCGGCTCGAACGCGGCGCAGATCGCCGTCGGCAGCGGCGCACAGGTGGTGGTGATCGACCGCAACATCGACGTCCTGCGGCGCATGGACCGGCTGCTCGGCGCACGCGTGATGACCGTCTTCTCCAACCGCGACAACGTCGAGCAACATGTGCTGCGCGCCGACCTGGTCATCGGCGGCGTCCTGATTCCGGGCGCTGCCGCCCCGAAGCTGATCAGCCGGCAGATGGTCGACGCGATGAAGCCGGGTTCGGTGATCGTCGACGTGGCGATCGACCAGGGCGGCTGCTGCGAGACGGCGAAGGCGACGACGCATGCCGCGCCGACGTATATGGTCGGCAACGTCGTGCATTACTGCGTCGCCAACATGCCGGGCGGCGTGCCGCGCACCTCGACCTACGCGCTGAACAACGCGACACTGCCCTTCGCACTGCAGATCGCCGACAAGGGCTGGCGGCAGGCCCTGCAGGACGACGAGCATCTGCGCAACGGGCTGAACGTCGCTTTCGGCAAGGTGACCTGCCGTGAGGTCGCGGAAGACCTCGGTTACGCGTTTCACGACGCGCGTTCGGTGCTGGCGGCCGGCTGAGGAGGAAGGGCGGCAGCGGAGTGCTCGCCGCCGCAAGGGGCCGCGAGCCGCGCATTGGCGCGGCGGGCGGCGATCCTCCGATCGGCCGGCCGGCCCCTTTGGGGGGCCGGCTTTCGATTTCTTTCCGGATCGGGCAGCCGGCCCCTTCGGGGGGCCGGCATTGGACTATCTCCTGGAGCATCCTCGGACCATCCGGCGCTTGCGCAGTCCGCCCAGCAAGGTTGTCCGATATGCGAGAGCCAGCCCCGGTGCGCACCCTGCTCGCGCAGACCGGTGTCGGACGCGGCAGGCAGCCTGCCCTTTGATCTTGCAGGCGTGCTGCTCATGTCGGACACGAAGCAGATTTCGTGCCAGGACTTCAGTGCTTTGTTATAAAGGGAGTTGATTCGCTGGCGGGGACTTGATCGTAAAGAAATCCGACGTTCGGCGGCCCGCTGGCGACGCTCTTTTCCTTCGCTCGATCATGGTTGCCCATGCTGGTCCGGATGGCGATGGGCCGCTTCGACAACCGTCAATAGGCTGTCCCGATGCCACGGGCGCCGTGCAGGACTCGCGCGATGCACATGACGTCGCCACCGATACGATAGAAGATGAGGTGGCGCCCGTGTGGCAGCAGTCGCACGCCGTCGCCGAACTCGGGCCGTGCCGCACCGATGCCGGGCTGCGTGGCGAGCCTGTCGCAATCGGCTGCAAGCTCGTCCACGAAGGACCGCGCGCGAGCCGGACTGTCCCGCGCAATGATCGCGGCGATTCAAGGCAGGTCGACTCCCTCGGCCCCCACCCGTCGTCCGGCTCTGGCACGTGCCCTGCGTGCGGCGGCGCCGTCCGGAACGATGGTCGCGGTGCTCGATGTCGCGCCCGAGGCTCGCCGGTGGCGGATGGCCGCCCGGGCTGCCAGTCGATGCGGGAACGCTTGCGGAAGACGCGGCGGATCTCCTATCCTTCGCCTCAAGGAGGAGTCTATGCCTGCACTGGGCTGGATCGCTGCGCGCAGACCGCCGAGACCTTCGCTCGGCGCAGGTTGCCGAATCTCTGTGCATGGGCTTTGCCCGGCACGCCGAATGACGGTTGCGCGGGAATGAACGCCGCTGCCACGAGTGCCTGCCTGGACGAACTGGCGGCGGCGGAGGCTTGCGCAGCGGAGGTCGAGGCCCTGTCCGGCATGTCGGCGAAGCCCGACGACTGCTGGCGCACGGCGAACGTCGCTGCGCGCACGCGAGCGCAGCACGTGCGCCCCGACGGGGCAGGCCGAGCGCAGGAGCCATAGAGGATGCCCGCACCGACAGCCGCTCCGGCCCACCCGTCCGCTGCGGGGGCGCTGACGATTTTCCTGAGTTCGACGATCGGGGATTACGAAGACTATCGTCGGGAAGTGCAGAACGTGCTGCTCAGGAAGGCCGAATGCGCGTGCTTCCTGAGTGAGGACTGGATCGGCGGCTACGACGCGACGGTCGACAAGTGCCGGCAGCGGGTGTGTCAATCGGCAGGCTTCATCCTGCTGCTGGGCCATTGGTACGGATCGGTCCCGCCTGGCAAGGAGCAGTCGATCACGCATCTCGAGTTCGACTGGGCGCGGGAGCGGTGGCAGGGTGACCCATTTCCGAAGATGGCGGTGCTCAAGCCGAAACCCGGCACGCCGGCGGACGACAGACTGAAGGAGGAAGCGCTCAGGATTCTCGCCACGCGGGAACGGGAGGAGCGCTATCTGCATGCCGCACGCCTGGCGAAGTTTCACGCCGAGGTCGATGACAGGCAGACGGAATGGCGAACGATCCGGACCTTCGAAGACATCCATGACCTGCGGGAATACACTCTGGTCATCGGCAGGGACTGGCGCGGCTACACGCCGATGGCCGCGGCCCAGGGTCAGGTCGACGCGGGGAAGGGCGCGACCGATCCACGGCTGCGCGATGACCAGCTCGGAAGGCTCGGGCGTGAGCCGCACCACCGAGCGATCAGGAAGCTATTGAGCGGGCTTGCAGCGCATCCGGAGGTACCGGCCGTGGCGCTCCTGGTGAGTGGCGACCGGGACGCCGGGCAACGAGCCTTCGTGACCCATGTGCAGGGCAGTCTGTTGAGGAATCACCGTCCGAAGCGAAAGGTCGGTCGGCTGCCACCCGGCAGCAGCACCTTGCCGGCGCTGCTGGCGTGGGTTGCCGGTACGCTGGGCCTGACGAGCGCCAGGGGCGTCGATACGCCCGCAGCATTGGCGGACGGCGTCGTCGAGGAACTGAAGCATCAGCCGCTGCACTTCGCCATCGACCGGGTCGGTGCGGACTACCCGGGAGGGATCGCCGGTTTTCAGCGGGACTTCTGGCAACCCTTCTGGAATCGCTTGCAGCTGCTGCGAACGCAGCGGCAGATCGCCAACCGCCTCGTGGCGATCGTCACCGACTATTCATCCGACGCCGGCAACCGGGCGGGCGTCGCGGTCGATGCGCAGAGCGGGAAGTCGGCGGACGATTTTTCCCGGCTGGTTGCGCTGCCCCGGCTCGGCCCGATCGACGAGAGCGATCTCTACGACTGGTTCGACGAACTCGAAGTGCCGGACGACCCGCCTGGTCGCCGGGAGGAACTGGCCCGCCGGGCACTGCGAGACGAGGAAAGTGGAGCATTCGACGGCACGCCACTGCACGTGTTCGAACGCCTGCAGGGCGAGCGGCTGTGGTCTGAAGGAGACGATTGATGAACGAACCCCGCTACACAGGCAAGGCGACCGACTTCTATCTGGCATCCGGCTCGATCGCCGAGATCGTCAACCTGGCGATCGACCTCAAGCGGCCGATCCTGGTGGAAGGCGAGCCCGGCTGCGGCAAGACCATGCTGGCCTACTCGATCGCCGCGGAGAAGAAGCTCGGCGAGGTGGTCAAGATCTCGGTCAAGAGCACCTCGCGCGCGCAGGACCTGCTCTACCGCATGAATGCGCTGCGCCGGCTGCAGGATACGCAGAACCCGAACAACCTGCAGGCGCGGTACGTCCATCCCTATCTGAGCCTGGGCCCGTTGGGCGCGGCGATCAACGGCAGGAAGCGCTGCGTGGTGCTGATCGACGAGGTCGACAAGGCAGACATCGACTTTCCGAACGACCTGCTCGACGTGCTCGACCGCTTCACCTTCCAGATCGACGATCTGCCGGAGGAAGAGGAGCAGCAATGCCTGCGCGAGCGCGGCTTCGGCAGGACGATCGAGGGCAACAGCGACGCGCCGCCGGTCGTGGTCATCACCAGCAACCGCGAGAAACGGCTGCCGGAACCGTTCCTGCGACGCTGCCTTTATGTGCGGGTGAAGTTTCCGGAGTCGGCCGACGAATTGCTGGACATCGTGCGCAAGAACACCGGGCTTCTGCCCGAAGAACTGAGCGACGCCGTTCTCGTGGCCGCGGTGGACGCTTTCCTGCGCGTGCGGCGCCTGGCGGTGGGGAACACCCAGAAGCCGCCGAGCACCAGCGAGCTGATCGACTGGGTGCAGATCCTGCACTGGAACGGCGAGACGCCGGAGTCGCTCAACCAGGATCCCAACCGCCCGCCGCACTGGGGCGTGTTCTTCAAGACCATGGCCGACCTCGACAGCTACGAATCGCTCTCGCGCACGCCCGCCAAGCCGGGTTGAGGGCGCCTGCCGACCATGCGTCTGCCTCTGGAAGGGCTTTTCCTTCACCTCGTCCGCAGTGGCTTCCCGCTGTCGGTGCGCGACTACGAGGACGCTCTGGCTGCGCTGCGGCTCGGGTACGGCACGCTGACACGCGCGCGACTGCAATGGCTGTGCGAGACGCTCTGGGCGCACAGCGACGCGGAGCGGATCCACCTGGCCAGGCTGTTCCGCGATCTGCCCCGGCCGACGCAAGAGGCGATCCGGGCGATGACGCACACGCCCCAACCCGAGGCGTCCGCGTCGCCAGCCGCCGTCGGGGCTGGGCGGGCGAAGCCGGCGGGCGATGGCCAGCAGGAGCCGGCGCCGACGCCCGTGGTCGAGTTCGCCGCCGCTGCCGAGGCCGGCGGGATCGGCTTGCCGCAGGCGGTGATTCCGCCCGAGCTGTTGCAGCCGCACGTCCTGACGCCCCGGCCGGCGGTCGGCCTGCGACAGATGATCGTCACCTGGCGCCGCTTTCGCCTGGCGCGTCGCAGCGGGCCGAAGGTAGAGCTCGACATCGATGCCACGATCGGCGAAAAATGCCGCTGCGGGACGCTGACCGAGCCGGTGCTGGTCCCCGCGCGAAGAAACCAGGCCCGGCTGCTGGTGCTCTTCGACGCCAGCCCGAGCATGACGCCATGGCGCGGTACCGGCGCGGTCGTTGCCGATTCGCTCGGCCGGTCACAACTGGGGCATGTGGCGATCTACTACTTCGACAACGATCCGGTGGACGGACTGTTCGAATCGGCCGGGCTCATGCGGCCACAGTCGCTGCGCGACGTCGCGCTCGAGCATCCGGGCTGCGCGTTGCTCGTCATCGGCGATGCGGGTGCCGCCCGCGGCCGCAGCGACCGCGAGCGCATCCGTTCGACACGACGATTCGTCGCGCTGGCACAGGACGCTGGATGGTGGCCGATCGCCTGGCTGAACCCGATGCCGCAGCAGCGTTGGGCCAGCGGTTCGGCCGCGCGCATCGCCGCCATTCCCGGCATCGCCATGTTCGAGTTCACCGAGGATGGCCTGGTCCTCGCGGTCGATCACCTGCGCGGCAAGGGGAGGCACTGAGCGATGGGCGAATGCGCTGCCGATCCGGGGCCGCTGCGCGCCTACGAACTGCTCATGGCGTTTGCCGCCCGGCGCGGCGAGGCGGCGCTGCGCCTCGCCATGCACGCCGCGCTGCCGCAAGTGCTGCGCGCCGAGCTGCTGCATCTGATCCGGCTCAACTTCCTGCCGGAAAGCGCGCAGGATCTGGCGGTCGAGGCCGATGTCCTGTTTGCCCCGTTCTGCGAGGATATCGGCAACGGCTACTACTGTTTCGCCGGCCATGCGCGGCTGCAACTCCTGCAGGGTCTGGATCCGGCCTACCGTGACGAATCGATTGCACGCTCGGTGCAGGTCGCGCGCTTCATGCTGGATTATCTCGAGCACGAGCGGCGCAACGTCCGTGCCGTCGGTGACCGCCTGCATTCCGACTGGATCGACGTAGAGCGCTGGAGTGCGCTCGCGTTCGCCGAGCCAGCGCTCGCCGCCGGCCAACTGGCCGCTGCACTGGCGCACGCGACGGCAAGCGACGATGTCGCCGCCCGTGTCCGCGTCGGCGGCCTGGCGTCGGCGCTGGCAGCGCCGCTGGCACGCTTCGGTGAGCTGCTCACCTATGCCGAAGGGGTCGAAGCCTTGCAGACGGGCGATCATGGCCAGGCCGTTCGCCTGTTCGGCGCGATGCCCGATCGCGAGCTCGAGATCGTCGGGATCCGGCTCAAGTCGCCGCGCCGCGTACTGGCCGAAAGCATCGAAACGGAAGCGCCTGCGGTTTCGCCAGCCGAATCGCCCGCAGCCGCGGAGTCCCCGGCCGAAGCTCCCGCGACGCAGGCCGCAGCGGAGGAGGCGCGAGTCGAGCCGGCGGTGCCCACCCCGCCGGAAGGTCGCGGCATCTTCATCGTCCATCGGCGCGACGACGCCGCCGGCCACGCCGTCCGGTTGCGCGAATCGTTGCGGGCGCGGCTCGGCGATCGCGTTTTCGCCGATATCGCCGACATCGAGGCTGGTGCGGACCTGCTCGCGACGATTCGCTCGGCGATCCGCGAGTCGGCTGCCGTGGTCGCCCTGATCGGCCCACGCTGGCTCGATTCGCGCCAATCGGATCGGCGCCGCCGGATTGACTCAGTCGGCGATTTCGTTCGCATCGAGCTCGCCGCAGCCCTGCAGAGTGGCATCCCGGTCGTTCCGGTGCTCGTCGGTGGGGCCGCTCTGCCCCCGGCCGACGAGCTTCCCGGCGATCTGGCGCGACTGGCCCACCTGAACGCACTCGAGCTGCGCGATGCCGATTGGGAGTCCGACTGTGCGCGGCTTGCCGGCGTGCTTGCGGGGTTTGGCGGCGAGGTTCAGGGCATCCCCGCTGGCGCGCAGGTGGAAGAACGCAAGGGGCCGCGGCCGTTGCGGGTCTATCTGTCCGCCACCGTTGCAGACCTCGAGCGCGAGCGGGAAGCGGTCGTCGATTCGTTGCGGCGCCTGGGACATCAGCTGGTCGTTGCGGAAGCGTATGCGGCGGCAGCCCAGTGGCCGTTGGAACAGGCGTACGAGGACATCGCGGCCTGCGACGTGCTCGTCTGCATCGTCGCGTGGACCTACGGCTTCATTCCGGCGTTGTCCGCCGGGAATCCCGAGCGGCGATCGATCGTCGAAATCGAATACCGCCATGCTGTTGCACTGGGCAAACCGGTTCTCGTCTTCATGCTCGCCGAGGAAGTGGCCTGGGACCCGAAGGTCACGGACACGATGACCGGGGAGGGCGAGAAGGGCGGCCGAATAGCCGCCTTCCGCAGGGAGCTGGCGGAGACGACCCGGGCGCAGGTTTTCCATTCGGCGGACGAGCTTCGTGCGCTGGTGCTGGAGGCAGTCGGTGTCCTGGAGGTGCGCCGAGGAGACGCCGACGAGCCGCGCGTCGCGGACCACACGATGACTGAAGCCGAGCGACTGCTGCTCGAGATGGCGCGGCCGGAAACGGCCCATGCACGGCGCGCCGAGATCGGCGACCAGCTCGATCGGATCGGTGATCCGCGAGCGGGCGTCGGCGTTCGCTCGGATGGGACACCCGAATTCGTCTGGCGCGAGATTCCGCCGGGAGCCGTCGAGCTTGCAGGCGTTGAAGGCACGTTCGAGGTCGAGCGCTTCTTCATCGCCATCCACCCGGTGACCTACCGGCAATACCGGGCCTTCCTCGACGATCCGCAAGGCTATCGGGACGAGCGCTGGTGGCAGGATCTCAGACACGAGAAGGAGCCCGGCCAGCAGTCCCGGCCGATCGGCAACTGCCCGGCGGAAAATGTCTCGTGGTACGATGCCATCGCCTACTGCCGCTGGGCGAGCGTGCGCCTGGGTCACGAGGTGCGTCTGCCGACCGAGTGG
>JAEUOM010000146.1 GCA_016788495.1 Accumulibacter sp.
CTGCCCGCTGTCGACGAGCGCCTGCGCCAGGAACTCGCCGTCTGGACGAGCAAGGAACTCCTGCGCCACCAA
The DNA here is from genome assembly GCA_016788495.1 of Accumulibacter sp. Lineage (GTDB taxonomy): Bacteria > Pseudomonadota > Gammaproteobacteria > Burkholderiales > Rhodocyclaceae > Accumulibacter. The sequence goes on from JAEUOM010000146.1 coordinate 73, forward strand.
CTGGCCATCCGCCGCCTCGCCTTCGAGCGGCTGGCGCACGGCAAAGGCTGAAGTCTCGACCAGCGCGCACGATTTCGATCGGCGGACCGGGGGGCAGCGCGCCCCCCGAAAGGCGGCGACGGACCGGTCAGCGGCCGGCTTCCGGGTACAGGCGCGGTGTTACCATTGGCCATCGCAAGCATGTCGTCTGTTCGGAATCCCGGGATGTTCCCTGTCGCCAATGGCCGCAATCTGCCGCCGCACCCCGATGCCACCGGCACCGGCTGCGCCCTGCGCCCCGCTGTGCGGCCACTGCCTGGGACGCCAGCGGCGACGGTGATCCTGGTGCATGGATTGTGGACCCCGTCCGCGGTCTGCAGCCTGCACGCCGCTTGGCTGGCGCAACGGGGCTACCGCACGCTGCGCTTCGGCTATCCGAGCGTGCGCGGAACGCTGGCAGAAAATGCGGACCGCCTGCAGCGCTTCGTCGCCGCGGCCCGCGCACGCGACATCTACCTCGTCGGTCACAGCCTCGGCGGTCTGCTGATCCTCGAGATGCTCGCACGGACGGCGGATCCGCGGCTGCGCCGCATCGTGCTGCTCGGCACCCCGTGCCAGGGCAGCTACTGCGCGCAGCGGCTGGCGATGGTGCCCGGGATGCCGAAGCTGCTCGGGCGCTCGATCATGCAGTGGCTGGCGCGCCCGGCCGGCACGGCGGCGCCGGCAGCGACGCCGGCGGTCGGCGTCATCGCCGGTACGCGCAGCGTCGGCCTCGGCCGCGTCGTGCCCGGACTGCCGCGACCCAATGACGGCGTCGTGACGCTGGCGGAAGCGCGACTGCCGACGGCCGCCGATTTCGTCGCGCTGCCTTTGGCGCACTCACAACTGCTCGCCGCCCGATCGTGTGCGTTGCAGATCGCGTCCTTCCTCGACAGCGGTCGCTTCCTGCATGCGCTGGCGCCGTAGGGCTGCCCGGCTGCGGCGCGCCGCGGCCCTCCTGCTGGCTGCCGGCGTCGCTACCGGCCTCACCGGCTGCAGCCAGATCGGCTACTACGGCCAGGCGGTCGGCGGCCACCTCGAGCTGATGCGCGTGCGGGTACCGATCGACGAGCTGCTGCGCGCGCCGGCGACCGATCCCGACCTGCGGCACAGGCTCGCCGAGGCGCAGGCGATCCGCGACTTCGCCAGCCGCGAACTCGGACTGCCGGACAACGGCAGCTATCGCAGCTACGCCGACCTTGATCGCCCGTACGTCGTCTGGAACGTCTTCGCCGCGCCGGAGCTGTCGCTGCAGGCGAAGGACTGGTGCCTGCTGGTGGTCGGCTGCGTCAACTATCGTGGCTATTACGACCGGCGCGCCGCCGAGCAGCTCGCCGCCGAGTTGCGCGAGCAGGGATACGACACCTACGTCGGCGGCGTTCCCGCGTATTCGACCCTCGGCCACTTCGACGACCCGGTGCTCAACACCTTCCTGCGCCTGGGAACGCTGGCGGTCGCCCGTACGGTGTTTCACGAACTGGCGCACCAGCTCGTCTTCGTTCCGGGCGACACGCCGTTCAACGAGTCGTTCGCGACGGCGGTCGAGCATGAGGGGTTGCGGCGCTGGCTTTGCGCGCACGGCAGCAGCGAGCTGCGGGCCGCCGACGCCGCGCAGCGGCAACGGCGGGCAGCCTTCAAGGCGCTGCTGCCGAGCTACCGCGAGCGCTTCGCGGCGCTCTATGCGAGCGAGCTCCCGCTCGCCGAGAAGCGCGCCGCGAAGGCTGCCCTGTTCGCCGGACTGCGCAACGGTCATGCCGGGCTGCAGCCGGCGCGGGGTGGCCGGGCCGGCGATGATCGCCAGGTTGACGAAGCTCCGAACAACGCCTGGCTCGCCTCGCTCGCCCTCTACAGTGAGCTGCTACCGGCCTTCGAGCTGCTCCTCGCGCGCCAGGATCACGACCTGCCGCGCTTCTACCGTGAGGTCGCCAGCCTGGCGGCGCTGCCCACGCGAGACCGGCACGCCGCGCTGCGCTCGCCGCTCTCGGCGGCGAAAGACGGCGAACGGCGGGACGCTGCCGTCGACAACGGTGGCGGCGACACCTGCCGACAATGATCCCCGGCGGCGACCGGCTGCCCGGCGCACCGTCGCAGCGCGTGGACGCGGCGCCCGCAGGCTGCTGCCGGCAGAGCCAGGGCGACAACAGGTTGCCAGGTCGGTAAGCATTATTTTAAAATCTTCTTACGCGCCGCCCCGGCGATGCTGCTGCCGGCAATGCCGGGCAGCGAGGCTCGTGCCACGTCGAGTGCCGTTCACCGCAGGCTGCGGCAGCGCCTGACACAGGGAGGAGTTGCCATGCACATGGCCGATGCACTGATCTCGCCGCTGGTCGGCGGTGTGATGTGGGGAGTGAGCGCCGCAGTCACCGCCTACAGCGCGAGGAAAATCAAGGCAGGTACCGATGAAGGCGTGGTGCCGCTGATGGGGGTGCTCGGAGCCTTCATCTTCGCCGCGCAGATGATCAACTTCAGCATCCCGGGCACCGGCTCGAGCGGCCACCTCGGCGGCGGCATGATCCTCAGCATCCTGCTCGGTCCGCACGCTGCCTTCCTGACGATGGCGTCGGTACTCACCGTGCAGGCGCTGTTCTTCGCCGATGGCGGTCTGCTCGCGCTCGGCTGCAACATCTTCAATCTCGCCTTCCTGCCATGCTTCGTCGCCTACCCGCTGATCTACCGGACGATCGTCGGCGCACACGCCAGCGAGAAGCGCGTCCGCGTGGCGTCGATCATCGCTGCGATCGTCGGCCTGCAGCTCGGCGCCCTCGCGGTGGTTCTCGAAACCTTCTTCTCGGGGGTCTCGGAACTGCCGCTCACCACTTTCCTGCTGCTGATGCTGCCGATCCATCTGGCGATCGGCATCGTCGAGGGACTGCTGACGGCCGCCGTCGTCACTTTCGTCGGCAAGGCGCGTCCCGGCGCATTGGCAACGACAGCGGCGGGTCCGGCAGTGGCACCGCTTGGCAGCGGCAGGCTGCTGGCGCGCTGGCTGCTGCTGGCAGCGATCACCGGCGGTCTGCTCTCCTGGTTCGCATCGACGCGGCTGGACGGCCTCGAGTGGGCGATCTTCCACAGCAGCGGCAAGGAAGCGCTGTCGGCGCCGGCAACCGCTGCCCATTCGCTCGCTGCAGCGCTGCAGGAAAGGACCGCCGTGCTGCCCGACTACAGCTTCCGGCCGGCGGTGGAGGGCAGCGAAGCCGGCGAGGTGGCCGCAACCAGCGGCGAGGAAGAGAAACAGTGGCCCGATGTCAACCTCGCCACGTCCTTCTCCGGCTTGCTCGGCGCGGCGCTCAGCATGCTTCTCGCCGGCCTGCTCGGCTTCATCCTGCTGCGGCTCCGGCAGCGCCCCTAGCGCACGGAGATTCGCCCGACGGCGATATCGCTGCGGCGCGCCGGCAGGTGATGCCGGCAGCGGTCGTCGGCGCGGCGAGAGGCGCCAACCATGGCAAAGATCGAGTCATCGTTTCTTGACCTGGGTTACCTCGACAGCCTGGCGTACCGGGATTCGCCGATCCATCGCCTCGATCCACGGATCAAGCTGATCACCACCCTGCTCTTCATCGTCTGCGTCGTCTCCTTCGGCAAGCACGAGCTGTCTGCGCTGCTGCCCTTCGCCATCTACCCGGTCATGCTGCTGGCGCTGGCCAAGCTGCCACCAGGCTACATCCTGCGCAAGCTCCTGCTGGCCGCGCCGTTCGCCCTGTGCATCGGCGTCTTCAATCCGCTTTTCGACCGCGCCACGCTGCTGCACATTGGATCACTCGAGATCTCCGGTGGCTGGATTTCCTTCGCCTCGCTCATGCTGCGCTTCGTCCTCACCGTCAGTGCCGCGCTGATCCTCGTCGCCTGCACCGGCTTCGATTCGCTCTGCCTGGCGCTCGCCAGACTCGGCGTGCCGAGCGCCTTCGTCGTCCAGTTGCTACTGCTCTACCGCTATCTCTTCGTGCTCACCGATGAGGCGATGCGGCTCGCACGGGCGCGGTCGCAGCGCTCCTTCGGTCGCCGCGGAAGAGAGCTCCCGGTCATCGCCAGCATGCTGGCACAGCTCCTGTTGCGGACGCTCGATCGGGCGCAACGCATCTACCTGGCGATGCAATGCCGCGGCTTCGACGGCGAGCTGCGCCTGCTCCGGCCGCTGCGCATCGGCACCACCGACGTGGTCTTCCTGATCGGCTGCACGACCGCCCTGCTCGGCCTGCGCTTCGCCGATCAGGCGCCGGCGCTCGGTGACGCCATCGGCGGACGGCTGTCGTGGTGACGCGCCCGCTCGTCGCCGTCAGCGATCTCCGTCATGCCTACGCCGATGGCAGCGCAGCGCTGCGCGGCGTCTCGTTCGCGGTCGGCGCCGGCGAACGACTGGCGATCGTCGGTGCCAACGGCGCCGGCAAGTCGACCACCCTGCTGCACCTCGCCGGCTGCCTGCTTCCGCAGGCGGGCAGCGTGCGCATCGGTGATCTCATCCTGCGCAGCGACAACCTGCCGCAACTGCGCCGCAGCGTCGGCCTGCTCTTCCAGAACCCCGACGATCAGCTCTTCATGCCACGGGTTTTCGACGACGTCGCCTTCGGTCCGGTGAACCTCGGGTTGCCGGCTGACGAGGTGAACGCGCGGGTGATGCACGCGCTTGCCGTCGTCGCTGCGACGCATCTGGCGCAGCGCCAGCCGCACCGGCTGTCCGGCGGCGAGAAGCGCGCCGTCGCCATCGCTTCGGTCCTGGCGCTGTCGCCCACCATCCTGCTCATGGATGAACCGACCGCCAGTCTCGATCCCGCGTCGCGGCGGCAACTCATCGAGCTTCTGCAGACCCTCGAGCAGACCCTGATCATCGCCACGCACGACCTCGACATGGTCCTCGATCTCTGCCCGCGGACGCTGGTGCTCGGCGAAGGGACGATCATCGCCGACGGCGCCAGCGCGGTCATCCTGCAGGATGCCGCGCTGCTGGCGGCGGCTCGCCTCGAGAAACCGCTGCGACTGCAGGCCTGCCCGGTGTGCAGCCGACGCTTGCCAGCGAACGGACGATCGCCATGACCGTGTTGCGATCGCTTGCGCGGATTGGCAAGGACGACGGGGAACACGTCACGCATGACGACCGATGCCATCCATGGCAACATGCCGGAAGGAAGTTGCGCAGCGCTACACCTGCCGGCGAAAATGCGCTACCGTTCTGCGCTTTCGCGGCGGACGGTAGCCGGACCGCTCGCCCGGGCAGACCGACAGGACATGAAGACAAACGTGAAGAGACAGCGCGCCACGATCATCGTCGAGATTGACCGCCGCATCCTGCTGGTCGAGAACCGCGGCGGACTCGTCCTGCTGCCGGGCGGCGGGGTGCACGCCGACGAGTCACGCCTGCAGGCGGCCGCCCGCGAGCTCACCGAGGAAACGCGCCTGGAGGCGCAGTCGCTGCTCTTCCTCTTCGACCACGAGTCGCCAACCAACCGGCATGCGGTCTTTTGGGCCGCAGCGTCGGGGGCCGCGCTGGCCGGCGATGACGCCACCGCGCTGCACCTGTTCACTGCCGGCAACGCGGCGCTGGGCGAGCGCATGTCGGCGGCCAGCCGCCAGATCATCGCGCGTTTCCTCGACCTGCCGCGCGACGCCGCCGGTGTTCCCCGGCTACCAGCCAGCGCGCTCGAATGAGTCCCGCTCGACGCCCGCACATTCCCCACATGGAGCCGCAGCCGATGCGCATGACCACGCCTCGCCTCGCCCTGCTGCTGCTCGCCAGCCAGCTTGCGGTCGCTTGCGGCACCACCGCTCCGGTCGCCGTCAGCGACGATCTCGACAACAGCACCTGGCGCATGACGGCGCTTCCCGACCATTCGACTCTCGCCGGGCCAGCGGCGAGCGGAACGTGCGACTGAGTGCCCGCGCCGAACGACACTGCCGCCGCAGCCGCACCCGGCTGGCCGCCGACGCTGCACGCCGCGATGCTGGAACTGGCGGCGGCGCTGTCGCCCTCGATCTACACAGCGGATGTCCGCGACGCCGTCGCCAATGGCATCTGCAGCGCCACGGCACGGGCGGCGCCGCGCTTTCTGGCGCTCGCCGGGCTGCTCAGCCTGGTGATCGTCCATATCGTCGTCGTCACCGCGCACAGCTACGGGCTGTCGCAGTTCGCACTGTCGACGGTCATTCGCGTGCTCGTCGTCGAGTTGCTGCCCCTCTCCGCCGCGCTTTTCGTCTCGCTGCGTCTCGGCGCCGATACCGCCGGCACGACCGCCGACCCGACCCGCGGACCGTGTGCGCACAACCTGGCCGGCGTCGTCAGCCGCTTCGTCCTCGTCATCCTGCTCACCACCCCCAGCGGCGCCATCGCGCTCATCCTCGCCTACCTCAGCGTCTACGGCTTCACCCCCTGGGGATTGAGCGCCTTCACGCGCACCATCGGCCACGTCTTCGACCCGCTCGTGCTGATGGCGCTGGCGCTGAAGACGCTGCTCTTCGCCGCCAGCGTCGCGACACTGTCGGGTACGGCACGCCTGTTCGGCCTGTTGATCGCCATCGAAACCCTGATGCTCGTCGCCGAGTTCTTCTGAGCGTCTTCACCCTCGAGCGCAGCCTCGTCGGTGACGCCCGCCTGCGCGCCTTCTCGGCGATTCCTGACGATCCGCCGCTGCCGCCTGACGCCGAGCGCCCCGTGCTGCGCGGCGACGCCAGCGAGCAGATCCCGCAAGTGCTCGCCAGTGCCCGCTCGCTGCTGGAAAACCTCGAGCGGCTGACCGCGGATGACTCGCCGCTCAGCGCCACCCTCGGCCACGTCGAATCGGTGACCGGCCGCATGCGCGGGCGGCACGGCGCACTCTCCGGCGTCCTTGGCAGCGAGGACAACGCGCGCAAGCTGATCAGCGCGCTCGACCGCACCAACAGCCTGCTGGCGAAGACCGACACGCGCGTCTTCGGCGAAGGCGGCATGCTGAGCGAGTCGCAGGCCGCCTTCGTGCAACTGAAGGGACTGCTGCGCGAAGCGCGCGACAGCCTGCGGCAGGTCGACGCGATTCTCGCCGATACGGAGATCATCACCGGCAACACGCGCAGCGCCTCGGCCGATCTGCAGGCGCTGCGCAGCGGGGTCGAGACCAGTCTGCGCAAGGCCGGCCAGTTGATCGACGGGATCAACAACCAGTGGCCCTTCGCACGCGACACGGAGATTCGCCTGCCATGAACGCGGCGTGGCTTCGGTCGCTGCTGCAGGTGCTCACGGCAACCGTCGCGGCGGCGGCACTCGGCGCCTGCGTCAGCGCGCCCGCAGCCCCCGACTGGCAGACGAATGCCCACGGCGCACTGGCGGGCTACAGCGAAGCCTACCTCGTCGGCAATGTTCGGCTGGCCGACGGCGAGTTCGCCCGCGCCCGCCGCGAGCTTGCGCGCACCGGCCGGCCGGATCTGCTCGCCCGCGCCGAACTGACCCGCTGTGCACTGCGCGTCGCCTGCCTCGATGTCGGGCCCGGCGACGCCTGCCCGGGCTTCTCGGCGCTGATCGAGGGTGCCACCGGCGACGAGAGAGCCTACGCCGATTTCCTCGCCGGTCGGCCTGCCGATCCCGCGTCGCTGCCGGCAAGCTATCGCAAGCTCGTTGTCAGCGACGGACGATCGCTGGCGGCGATCGAGTCGCCACTGTCGCGCCTGATCGCTGCCGGCGCCCTGCTGCAGCAGGGAAAGCTGTCGCTGCCGGACGTCGACCTGGCGGTAGACACGGCCTCGGCACAGGGCTGGCGTCGCCCCCTGCTCGCCTGGCTCGACCTGCAGGCCACCCTGGCCGAGAAGCGGGGAGACTCCGCCGTCGCCAGGAAGGCCCGATGGCGGATCGAGCTGGTCAGCGGGCAGCCGTAGCAACAGCGCCCGGGCGACGGCACGCGTCTCCCTGCGCCCCGGCGCTGGCCTGAGCTGCCAGCCCGGACGATCGCGACACCGCGCACCGGAGTCGCGGTTTGACGGCACCGGAGCGGCAAACCTATACTGGGGCAGTGACCATCATTTCTGCAGGGGAGACCGGTCCATGCCAGGCAACCCGATCACGGTGCACGATGCAGGCGGCAGCCTCAAGACGTTCCGACGTTCCACCGCCCCGCTCGCCGAGCGGGCCGCGATCGTCTTCATTCACGGCTTCGGCGGCGACTGGGCGGCAACCTGGAAGAGCTTCCCGAAATACTTGGTCGACGAGCGCAGCCTGAGAGACTGGGACGTCCATTCGCTCGGTTACGACAGCCATCTGCGGGTAGACGTGATCAAGCTGTGGAGTGCCGACCCCGACCTGCAGGAACTGGCCGACAAGCTGGTCACCGATGCCACGGCCGGCGAGCTGCGGGACTACGGAAGCCTAGCCCTGGTAGCCCACAGCATGGGCGGTCTCGTTGTCCAGCGCGCGCTGCTTGACAGCCAAGAGTTGCTCGACAGGGTCAGCCACGTCTTTCTCTTCGGCACGCCGAGCGGCGGCCTGATCAAGGCTTCGCTGGTTCGCCTGTTGAAGCCGCAGTTGCGGGACATGGCGCGTGACGGTGCCTTCATCCGCCGGTTGCGCGGGGAGTGGAACCGCCGCTTCACCACCCGGCCCTTCCTTTTCTCGGTGGTCGCTGGGCTGCGAGACGAGTTCGTCCCCTACGAGTCCTCGCTCGGCCCGTTCCCGGAAGCGGATTACCGCGACAGCCGCTTCGTCGTACCGGGC
>JAEUOM010000049.1 GCA_016788495.1 Accumulibacter sp.
GATGCTCGACGAGTTCTCGATCGCCGTCGACCCGGTGACGACGATGCGCATCGAGGACGTGCTGAAGGAGTTGCGCCAGGAAGTGACGATCATCCTCGTCACCAACCTCGTGCAGCAGGCGCGGCGTCTCGCCGACCGCACGGCCTTCTTTCTCGGCGGTGAGTGTGTCGAGATCGGCGTCACCGAGGACCTGTTCACCGGCGAGGTGAAGGATCAGCGGACGCGCGACTACGTCGAAGGCCGCTTCGGCTAGCCACCAGGCGCCGGCCCGCCGCGGCGACGCCGGCGCCAGCCCCATCAAGGACACGGATACGACCTACGATGAACAACGAACAGACCGCTGCAGTGATGCAGCCGATTCACCGCCACGCCATCGCCAGCGAGAAGCTCAGCCTCTGGTACGGCACCTTCCAGGCGCTCTACGACGTCGACCTGCGCATCCGCGAAGGACTGATCACCTCGATGATCGGTCCCTCGGGTTGTGGCAAGAGCACCTTCCTGCGCAGCGTCAACCGCATCAACGAGCGTCTCGGCTACGTGCGCATCGAAGGCAGCGTGCACGTCATGAACGAGAATATCTACGACCCACACGTCGAACTGGTGCAGGTGCGCAAGCAGGTCGGAATGGTCTTCCAGCGGCCGAACCCCTTGCCGATCTCGATCCGCGACAACATCCTCTTCAGCCACCGGTTACACGCCAAGGGTGGCGGCGAGGTGGCGCAGGGAACGCCGGACGAGATCGTCGAACAGTCGCTGCGGCAGGTCCTGCTCTGGGACAAGGTGAAGGACCGCCTGCGGCGCAAGGCGACCGAACTGTCGCTCGAGGAACAGCAGAAGCTGTGCATTGCCCGCCTGCTGCCGGTCAAGCCGAAGGTCCTGTTGATGGACGAACCCTGCTCGGCGCTCGATCCCAAGGGAACCGAGGCGGTCGAGGAACTGCTCTGGGAACTGCGCGGGCAGTACACCATCCTGATCGTCACCCACAACATGGCGCAGGCGCGGCGCGCCAGCGAGGAGTGCATCTTCATGCTGATGGGCCGGGTCGTCGAGCATGGTCGAACCGACGAGATGTTCGTCACCCCGGCGCACCCGGAGACGGCCGACTATATCGAAGGGCGCTACGGCTGAGCGGCGGTGCGCGCCAAGCGGCGGTGCTGCGTGCCGGAAGCGAAACGCAGCACCGTCGCCGATCGCCTGTTGGTGCACTTCGGGAGCCGACGCGGCCTGCAACAGATGCTACCGATGCCGGTCAGATCGCGCCCTTGAACTCGTCGATGTACCCACGTATCTCGGCAGGGACGGTGCCGCGTTCGTACATCCGACGAGCAAGTGCGGCTCGCCGTTCGTCGAATCTAACTCCCATCTGGCGACTGATGTACTTGAGGGCAGCCTTGCCATCAAGTATCCGAAGCAGACGATCCCATCGCACATAGGGACGATCGGTCGGCGCGTCGAACTGGTCGATCCGTTCGCGCGCGGTGATCATGGCGGCGACGGGATCACCGAGTCCCTTGCTTCGCAGAAACTCGTGCAACGCGTCAGTCAGCTCGGCGCCAACCTTCAGCGGGTTGCAGCCAAACCCCGGTGCCGGCGCCGTGAGGTTCTCGGCTCTTGCCGCAATACTCGCTGCGGCGCGGTCCTTCAGTTCGTTCGCACATCCCAGGCAGCGGGCGAGGACCGATTCGGCGGTGTGCGTCGAAGTCATTTCTTCATCGTTGGCCTCGATCCGCATGGTGTCGGGATCGAGCAGATAGTTCTCCAGTTCCCAACGCAGCAGCACGCGGATATGGGCGCCGTACGGACGGGCAAGTGAGAACGTCTGGTCCGCGCATTCCCACCACAGTAGCCAATTCTGATCGCCGAGAAGCACGTCCCGATCAACCAGGCCATATGCCTGGATGCCGTTGCTTCTCGCATCCGTCACCAGGTCGATGACCGTCCTGCAACCGCCCCCACCTCTTCCCGCTCCATAGGTGTCGGCCGCCTGGAAGCAGATGTCCTGTCCCTCGTCAAAAAACCAGCGCTTGTGAATGATCTCGAAATCTTCCGTCGACTCGAGGAAGACGACCACTCCGCCTCTCTGCTTCAGAACGAGTTGATCGGCGTGCTTCAGCCTCTTGAATCCGCTCATCTCACGCCCCTGGGTACCTAACGCAAGTCTTCCTCGATGATCCATCCGCCCTTGGTCAAGCCTTCCTCCCGAATATCCGTTGGGAAAGCCTCCAGGATTTCGATCGAGTGTGTGCTGGCGATGACCGTAGTCCCGGGCTGTTTTCGCACCAGCTCCTTCATCAGCTTCAGAGCCTTGTGTTGCCAGCGTACATGCAGGTGGACGTCGAGCTCGTCCACCAGCACCCAGGTGTTGCGCGTGCTGTGGGCGCCGATGCGGAGAAAGAGCTGCGTGAGGTTTTTCTCGCCGCTGGACAGACGGTCCAGACGGTGAGCTCGCCCACTGCTGCGTACGACCGCCTCTGGCGGCACTCGCCGAATCTCGGCAGCCAGGAACTTGTCGGGCGATTTCGCGAATACCGTGCTGTTCACCGTGCTCACCGCGCTCTCGTAGCTTCCGTTATCCAACCATTTCAACCAGACGAGGAGATTGTCCAGAGATGCGGTCCAATGGGTTCCGTGCGCGGCAAACTCCTGGACCGTACGATAACCCCAGTGCTCCGGTTGAACGATCGGCCGCTCCTCCAGGTCGCTGAGCGGTGGAATATCCCGGTACGCCGGGAAAAGCAGTGCTGTGGGCAAACTCAGTGTCGCGTTGGCGAACCCCTCAGGCGTCGCGTCGCTCGAGTCGATCAGAGTATGGCGCAGATCCTGGACGAGATCGTCGTGACGGCCAATTTCCTGCAAACGTCCGCGTGCCTGCTGCCGGTAGCCGGTCCGGTGCCATTCCTCTGCCCCGTAGCGCTTCAAGTCCACGTCATCCCAGACCTTCAGGAACGTTTCCTCACCAATCTTTCCCGCCAAGAGAGACAGGACGATGCGGTGATCACGCCCTTGCCAGAAGACTCGGCTCAGCACGTCAAGCTGAACTCGTCCCCGACCGCGGTCGAGATCCTCCTGACCAAAACGATCGGGCTGTTCCTCGCCGAGTTGGCGCATCAGCAGAGCGATACACTCCAGCACCGTCGTCTTGCCGCGCCCGTTTTCTGACATCAGCAGGAAGATGTTGCAGGGCTGGTCGTTCTCGTCGGTAAAATCGATCTCGTAGCGTGTGCTCTGAAAAGGACCCACCTGGTCGAGCGTCAGCCAGAGCGGCTGAAACTCATAGACGGTCATATCGCTCATGGCCTATTCCCGCGAAATCTCTGCAGACACAGCCGAATATCGTCGCTGCCGACCCTCACCCCGTGCGCGCGGCGGGTGCCAGCTCCGGCCTGCGGCCGCAGCAGCATGTCGCCGGCGCCAAGCAGTTTCTCGGCGCCGGTTTCGTCAAGAATGATCCTGGATTCCGCACCCGTGCGCACCGAGAGCGCGATTCGCCCCGGCACGTTGCTGCGCAGAAGACCACTGAAAGTCTCGGAGTCCGGACGCTGCGTGGCGAGAATGAGATGGATGCCTACCGCACGCGCTTTCTGCGTCAGGCGCACCAGAGGTGCTTCTGCCTCGCGAGACTGGAACAGCAGGTCCGCCAGCTCTTCGACGACGACGACGACGTAAGGCAGTTCGATGCGACCCTGCGCACGTCCCTCGGCCAAGTTGGCGACTTCCTGCTGTCGCAAGAGCAGCGTGCGCCTTTCCATCTCGTCGACCAAGTCCTGCAAAGCCTCCAGCGCGTCACCCACGTCCTCGATGACCTGGCCACCCGTCACTTGGGGGAACGGCGCGTACTGGGCAAGCTCCACGCGTTTGGGATCAATCAGCGTCAGCTGGAGATCCGTTGGCTCAAGTCGCCAGAGGAGAGACAACAGCAGAGCGTGCAGACACACACTCTTGCCGCTGCCGGTCGTCCCACCCACGAGCAGATGGGGCGACGCGGCGACATCGAAATGAATCGGCTCGCCCAGCACGTCCACACCGGGCCATACCGTCAGTGTCGGGACGTCCCTGTTCTCTGTTGCCCATTCCCGCAGACGAGCACCGGGTATCGTGTGCCAGGACTCGGCTGGGCGGGGAACATCGAGCGCCAGCACCCGTGCTTCCCGCCCCCGGCCGTCGTCTTCCTGCAGCAGGATGCCCTGGCGAGTCGACAACCCGAGGTGGAGACCGAGCTTGTCGAGCCCGCGCTTCACCTTGTCGTAATGATTCACGTCGTCCAGATAGACGCGATAGCGGCTGATCCGTGGCCCGTTCTCGACGCCTCGGATCTGGGCCGACACGCCGATCTCGCGCAGCCCGGCGATGATCTCCTGAGCCAAGTCGAAGCGCACGGGCTTCGTCGTCGCCGCTGCGAAGAGCTCGTGGTAAAGAAAGCCGTGGAAGTCGTGTCCCGGGCGCCAGGTCGTGCGGATTTCCTGCAGGCCCCGGCGGATGTGGCGTTGCAGGCAGCGGCGGTAGCGTCGATCCGACTCTTCGCCGTGGAACATGTCTTCGCCGTGGTAGATGCTGAGCATCGCGCGTACGGCCAGGTCATAGTCTCGGCGGCCTTCCTCGTCGGCTGACTGGCCGGCGCCGGTAATCCGCTCGAGCGCATACTCGCTGCCGCCGAGACTACTACCGTCGAGTTCATTGGCTGGCGGCGTGGGAATCTGCAAGGATCGCGCCAGGGCGATGCGCAATACGCGGAGCTTTGGCGCGCGGGGTGTGCCAAGACCGTGCAGCAAGACCTCGACTATGGTCCGTTCGTCTTCTGCGTCGGTGTAGATATCCGCCATGCCTCAGCCTCCGCGAATCAGATCGGCCACATCCACCGGCTCTGGAACCGTGTGCTCACCGTCGCGGTTGCTCAGGCGATAGGCGCGGTAAACATGGGCCGCGATGAGTTCAAGATTACGCGGATCAAATTCCGCATCAGTCGGAAGAACAATGATCTGAGCGGCTGCGTTCGGATAGTAGTGGCGCAGGATGCCTTCCCGATGGGCGAGGTCGATGCGTGCCAAAGGGGTATCGACGACCAGCGGGATCTTCTTGCCGGATACCTCGCTCAGCGCCCAGAGCAGAGAGGTGGCCATGAGCTGTTTCATTCCTGCCGCCAGGGCGCCCATGGCGACAATGCTGCCATTCGCATCGAGGTAGCGCAGCCCGAAGTCTTCGTTCACTTCCACCCGGTCGATCTGGTGGTGTGAGGTCATCAGGATCCTGAAGTGCCGGTTGATCGCCTCTTCCAACTGGCCCCGCTGCTCCTGCTTGCGGCTTCTCTTGAATTCCGCAAACAGACTTTCCAGACGGCGGGCGACAGCGATCTTGTCTTGCGTGATCCGGTTCTGGCCCAGCTTGGTTCTCGCTTGCTCGACTAGTCTGCGCGCGTCGGCCAGCCTTCGTTCGAGCGCTGCAGACTGGCTTTGAACGTTCCGCTCCCGCTCCCTCTTTTCGTCCAGGCTCCGCTGCAGTTCGTCGCGCTCGGCGACGAGGCGTTCATGGCGTGCCCGTTCGTCGTCCGAGAGCGAGCCCACGTTCAGCAGATCTGCTTCCAGCCGGCGCAGTTCCGCAGTCAGTGCTTGCAGGCGTCGCAGTTCTTCGGCACGCACCGAGCGCAGCGCGGTTGCTTCGGCGTAGGCGGCGAGTTGTTCGCGCGCCTCGCTGGCGGCCGTGGGCTCCGGCGCGAAAGCCGGATCCTGGCCCGCGCTGGCTGCGTCCGCCTCCTGCTCGAGAATGGATACCAGTTTGTAGCGGTAATAGGCTCTTTGGCTGTCACGAATATCCGGAGCCGGGAAATCGGGCTGTTCAAACAGGCGTTCCGGGAGGCGATCGAGCAGCGACTCCAGGACTCGAGCGCGCGCGTTGGCGTCGCTGCCGAGCACCTGGTTCAGCCGTTCGAGCGCTCGCGAGACCAGTGATGGATTCACCAGCAGAACGACGTCGCGCGCCAGGCGGGTCGACACGAGGTCCATGGCTTCAGCCCTTTCCGCCTGAATCCGTTCGCGATCCTGTCGGAGCTGGATTTCATCGTGACGGCGGACAAAGGCGCTCAGTCCCTCGATGCGGCGAACGACGCGGCGCAGCGTCTCCGTATCGCTCTCGATCTCGTGTGCGAGATCGGTGCCACTGGCAAGCAGGGCGGTACGTTCGGCTTCCAGCGCGCGAACCTCGCCTTCCATTCGCTCGAGATCTGCCAGCGCCTGCGGACCGAGTTCCTTGCGCTGCCAACGCCCGATGGCGGTGTTGAGTGCCTCGCGCAGCGCATCGATCGCGCCAATGCCAAGCAGACGCTCCATCTGTTGCTGCTGCACATCGCGGTTCGCCTCGGCCAACTCCTGGATCTGCTCGCCGTCGAACAGAAAAAAATAGAGATAATCGCGCGGCAGACGCCGATCGAGGAATTCCTGCGCTTCGTCGTCCTTGAACACTTCGCTGCCGGTGATGACGGTCAGCGACTCCTCGCCGCTCCAGGACCCGTGCTCAATATGCCAGGACCTCTCAGCGGAAACGCGACCGCTCTCCTCGCTCCAGCTCAGTCGAACGGCACAGCGGGTCTGGCCTTCGCTGCGTGCCTTCCGGTTCATGATGCCCCACCAGTCGTCGCCAGCGCCCACTACATACTGGTTGACCGTCGGCATGCGGGTGCGCTGCACCGCACGGCGCAAGGGCTCGTAACGGACACCGGCGAAGAGCAGTTTGAGGCTGTTGAGAAGGCTCGTCTTGCCGAAGCCGTTGCGGCCCATGATCACGCAGACGTTGCGCCCTGGCTGCGGCGTTGCCAGGTCGATTTCCTGCTCGCCATAGTAGGAGAACAGATTGGTCAGGCGAATGCTTTCGAATATCATGCTGCGGGATCGGTTCGATGAGCCTGTCGAACCGCGTTGTCAACGACCTTGATGATCTCGTCGAGCAACTGTTGGCGCGTGCTCGGGTGATCCAGCAACGACTGTCGCTCGCTGACCAGGCTGTACAGATCCGCGGCCCAGACACTCTGGACCTCGAAGCGTGGAGCCAACTCCTCGATCAGGGCGAGGTCCTTGGACAGGTCATTCACGGTGATCGTCACGTTGCCCACCTCCCTTGCAAACTCCCGGGCAATGCCCAGAGCGCTGTCAGTGACATCGAACTTGTCGGTCCACTGCTGCTGAATGTAAGCGATCTCCGCATCCGCGATCAGCCGGCGTCCGACCGTCTTCTCCAGCTCGAGCAGGCGCCGGAGAATCAACTTGCGAGTCTCGGAACTGAACGGACCGGGGCCGATCGAGTCGTTGCGCCGAATCCCGTCGCGCTTGCTAGCATCTTCCCGAATCTCCTTAAGCCAGTTGCGGAATTCATTGAGCGGCTGCATCCACGTCGCGCCCGAGTCGATGAATCCACGCATGGACTTGTCCTGCTTGACCACGGTACAGGTCCAGCAACCAAACCGGCTGCCGCCACACGAGGGTGTGTTGAGGTCCAGGACCACCGGACATTCGCCGCCGCTCGCCTGCCGATAGAGGTCGAGCATGAAGTCGTGCGTGCCGCCCCACGGCGGCGGATTGCGGGTGAAGAGGTATTCCCACACTTGCTCGGTCGTCCACTCGGCAATCGGCGTCATCACCAGAGCGTCCGGAATCTCGCCGTGCGGGTTCAAGCCGCGGCTGTTGGTGGCACGACCGTCCATCCGTTGCGCGCGGTCGGCGCTCTCGTCGAGACGCGTACCCAGAAGCAGAACGACCCCCCCATGCGCCCGTACAATGTCGTCGATCACCGCCCGTGAAGGCTTGATTTTCATCTTGGTCGTGCACCACCGGAACCAGCGCGTTGGTGAGGGGTATCCCTTGCCGATCAGGTTGCCCCAGAAGCTCTGCTCCGGAGTGGGTTGAACGCGGTGCACCAGGAGTCGCAGACCGTTCGCCCGGGCGTGGCTAGCCACCCGTGACAGCCGGTCAGCGAGGTACTCTTCCACATTGGGTGCTTCCACGCGTGTGTCCGAGGCGACCAGATGGACTGGCTTGCGCGCTCTCGGGCCGAGGTCGATGAGCAACTCGTAGACCAGTTGGAGGACCAGCGTCGAGTCCTTGCCGCCAGAATAGGCCACGACCCACGGCCGTTGATCGGCGAAATAATGTGTCCGCAGCGCCTCCTGGGTGCGAGCGATGTGCTCTTGATCGGTCAGGCAGACCGAGACTCGGATATCCTCGAGCTTCATCTGTAGAATGGGGGCGACCTTGATGCAGGAGCAGCGATTCTACGCGCAACCGGGGTCTTGCGCTCGGTGGAGAACAGATATCCAGTGGCCCGGGTCAATGAATCGATGTGCTTGACTGCCGCCAAGATGGTTGGTGGCCAGACCTACCTGCATGTGCATTCACTCTCCCGCCTGCGGCCGGACACCGCTGCGCGTTTGGCAGCGGCGGAAGGCTTGGCGAGGGCCAGCTGGCAGGTACAGTTCAATCTGGTGCGCATGGACGACGCCGGATCCTGTGTCGCGTTGCTGAACTACCCCGAGTTCTACGACGACCCTTTTCCGTCGTTGCGTGAGAGTTGGCTGGTGGATCTCGCTCGCTCGACCGTGAGTTATCGGACTTATGCCGCCTCATTGAATCCACCGATCCTGCACCGCAAGGAGCTTCTTCTGCTTCCCGACGATCCTCGGCGGCAGGCCTGCGCGGCACTGACTGCAGAGGCGGAAGCAATCGGCCTGTTCGACGAGCCGCACCGGATTGGTCATCGTCGCCAGTGGTTGGCACTTGTGCGAGACAAGGGCTATCGCATCGAAGGACACCAATTGCTGCCCATCGGCAACGACGAATCGGCGTCTTCCGGTGACGACGAGGCGCCAGGCCATCACGTGTGGCAGGCATCGAGACAACTGACCGCTCTGGCCCGGTACGGATTCTCCGCACCGATCCAGTCGTTGGGTCGCTATGGCTTTCTCGACGGCAGCTACCGGCTGTTCGATTACGGCTGTGGTCGCGGCGATGATGTGCGAGGGTTGCGCGACATCGGTGTCAGCGCGAGCGGTTGGGATCCCTACTACGCGCCCGACAACCGAATTGAGGCTTCGGATGTCGTCAATCTGGGTTTTGTCATCAATGTCATCGAGAACCTTGACGAACGTCTGTACGCACTGACCCGTGCCTGGTCATTGGCCAAGCACCTGTTGGTCGTTTCGGTGATGCTCGCAAACCAGAATGATCCACGCGGCGAGCCCTATCGCGATGGCGTTTTGACACAACGCGGGACTTTCCAGAAGTACTTCAGCCAGTCGGAAATCAAGCGATTCGTTGAAGAAGTGCTCGATGTCGAGGCGATCCCCGTATCGCCTGGTGTGCTCTACGTCTTTCGCGATCAGGAAGCCGGGCGACGCTTCCTGGCAGACCGCTACCTCGGCAGAGTTGGCGAGGCGCGAGAGCGGTTCTCGCGCAAACGGACACCACATCGAGAGGATCGTCGCGATCTTGCGGGGGAGCGCTATGCAGCCTACCGCGAGCCGCTCGATCGGTTGTGGGGGAAGTGGCTTGCCCTCGGGCGCAGGCCCGACAAGACGGAGGTGGAGGACTTGGTTGCGCTTGGCGAGGGTTTTGGTTCGTTGTCCAAGGCACTTCGTTTCCTGGAGGAGCGTCATGGGCTAACGGAGATCCAGCGCGCGGCGGCGTCACGCATCGCCGATCTGGAGGTCTGCTTTGCCCTCGCTCAGTTTGAGCCGCGCAAGCTGTGCGTTCCCATGGAGCGCGGCCTGCAGCGGGACATCAGACATTTTTTCGGTGACCATTCCGCCCTGAGGACGAATGCGTTGGCCCTGCTGTTCCAAGTGTCGAAGATCGACGCACTGGATCAGGCCTGCCGTGAAGCAGCAGAACGTGGTCTCGGCTGCCTTGACCCAGGGAAGTCGCTGCAAGTGCACACCAGCCTTGTTGACCGATTGCCAACGCTGTTGCGAGTCTATCTGGGCTGCGCCACTACGCTCTACGGTGACTACCGCGGTACCGACTTGGTCAAGTTTCACATCCGGTCTGGTAAGGTCAGCTTGCTTCGATTCGACGATTTCGAGGCTCAGCCGCTTCCACGCTTGCTGGAGCGCGTGAAGATCAAGCTCCGCGAGCAGGAAATCGAGTACTTCGCGTACGGGGGAAACCACGAGCCGCCGTTTCTCTTTCACAAGTCACGCTACGTCAACGAGGAGTTCCCTGGGTATCCGGAGCAGCTTGCTTTTGAGCGCGCACTGGATGCACTGGGCCTTTTCGACTGGTCGGGCTATGGACCAGCGTCGAGCGTTTTTCAGGCCACCATGGCGCGACACCGCTGGCACCTCGAGGGTTTCGCCATCGCTCGGTCCCGCACGATACCCGGTCTCGACGACACATGCGGTCGTTTCCTGACTTTTCGACAACTGATCGAATGCGGCGAGACGCAGACCCGGAGTGCGGTTGATAACCTGCCGTTGCAGCCGGAGAGCTACAATGCGCTGGCCGACTTGGCGGAGCGGGTCCTGGATCCGGTGATCGACTATTTCGGGATGATTCGTCTGACGTACGGGTTTTGCTCTGCCCAATTGGCGAAGCACGTTCCAGCGCGTATCCATCCGAGGCTCGACCAGCATGCCGCGCACGAGAGAAACCGCTGTGGAGTACCGATTTGCCGTCGCCTGGGTGCGGCGGCTGATTTCATCGTAGACGACATCGACATGCTGGAGGTGGCGCAGTGGTTGATCGCCAACACGCCTTTCGATCGCTTGTATTTCTATGGTGGCGACAAACCAATCCACGTCAGCTACGGACCGGACCACAAGCGGGAAATCGTCCGCATGGATCGCGGAAATCGCGGGCGCTTGCTGCCGCGGGTCGTGGCAGAACTCGTCCAGACTGATTGAAGTTGCGCCAGGAAGTGGCGATCATCATCGTCACGAACCTGGCGGCGCGGCGTACGCAAGGCTCCGGCGAGGGCACAGGAATCGGCACCGCCGGGACCCTCGCCGGGGCCGCCACCGGTGCGGCGACCGCAGCGGTCGTCCCGTGCGGTGCTGGTCGACCGCTAGCCGCCGCTGTCGAGGAAGCGGAGCGTGAGCGGGAGAGCGCCGCGACTTGGGTATGCTGTCGCCCTCGTCGCAGCCGATCGCGGTGAACGGCGCGTTCGCAAACCGGCGACCAGGCGGCGGTGATGCCGTCCGCCGCGGCCATCGCCACCCTCACAGGAAAGAAGAATGAAAAAGATCACCACGGTTCTGTCGCTCGTCCTCGTTTCCGCCGCACTGCTCGCCGCCTGCGGCCGCCAGGAGGATGCCGCCGCAGCCAGGCCGGCGGCGGCACCGGCGCCGGCCGTCGCCATCGTCGTCGGGCTCGACGACAACTTCCCGCCGATGGGCTTTCGCGACGAGAGCAACGCGCTCATCGGCTTCGACATCGATCTGGCCCGCGAGGCGGGCAAGCGGCTCGGCGTCGAGGTGCGTTTCAAGCCGATCGACTGGAATGCCAAGGAGGCCGAACTGAACGGCAAGCGGGTCGACGTGCTGTGGAACGGCCTGACGATCACCGAGGCGCGCAAGGAGAAGATCCTGTTCACCACGCCCTATCTGGAGAACCGGCAGATCATCGTCGTCCGCGAAGCGTCACCAATCCGGACCAAGGCTGACCTTGCCGGCAAGGTCGTCGGCGTGCAGGAGGGCAGCAGCGCGATCGAGGCAGTCGAGCGCGACGCCGCCACCGCGAAGTCACTCAAGGAGCTGAAGAAGTTCGGCGACAACGTCACCGCATTGATGGACCTGGGCACCGACCGACTCGATGCGCTGGTCGTCGACGAGGTCGTCGGTCGCTACTACACGGCGAAGAAGCCGGGCGAGTACCGCGTTCTCGACGAACACTTCGGCACCGAGGATTACGGCGTCGGGACGCGCAAGGACGACGGCGAACTGATGGCGCGCCTGCAGAAGACGCTCGACGAGATGAAGAACGATGGTTCGGCCGCGGCGATATCGACGAAATGGTTCGGCAAGGACATCATCAGGAAATAGTGCCGGATGGATTATCTGATGCGGATCATCGGCCCGCTGGCGGAGGGCACGGGGGTCACGCTGCAGGTCTTTGTCATCAGCTTCGTCCTGGCGGTGCCGCTCGGCCTCGCGCTGGCCCTCGTCCGGGTTTCGCGCTTCGCCTTCGTCAGCGGCCTGGTGAATGGCTACATCTGGCTGATGCGCGGCACACCGCTGATGCTGCAGATGCTGTTCATCTATTTCGCGCTGCCTTTCGTGCCGGTGATCGGTGTCCGCCTGCCGGACTTTCCGGCAGCCATCGTCGCCTTCGTCCTCAACTATGCGGCGTACTTCGCCGAGATCTTCCGCGCCGGCATCCAGTCGATCGATCGCGGCCAGTACGAAGCGGCGCGCGTGCTCGGCCTGAGCTATCCGCAGACGATGCGGCGGATCGTCCTGCCACAGGTCTGCAAGCGCGTCCTGCCGCCGCTGAGCAACGAGACGATCACGCTCGTCAAGGACACCTCACTGATCTACGTCCTGGCGATGAATGACCTGCTGCGCGCGGCGCGCGGCATCGTCCAGCGCGATTTCACGACGATGCCCTTCGTCGTCGCCGCGGCGTTCTATCTGCTGATGACGCTGGTCCTGACGCTCGCCTTCCAGCACCTGGAAAGGAAGCACGCGGTCTACGATGGCTAGGCCGATGATCAATGCGCGCGGCGTGCACAAGCGCTTTGCCGCGGTGGAAGTGCTCAGGGGCGTGTCGCTGGCGGTCGACAAGGGCGAAGTGGTTGCCGTCATCGGCCCGTCGGGGTCCGGCAAGAGCACCTTCCTGCGTTGCCTCAACCATCTCGAGACGATCAGCCGCGGCCGCATCGACATTGAGGGCGAGACGCTGGTCAGCACCACCGCCGATGGCGTCTGCCGCTATGCACCCGACGCCGACATCCGGCGCATCTGTCGTCGGATGGGAATGGTGTTCCAGCACTTCAACCTGTTTCCGCATCTGACGGTGCTGCAGAACGTCATCGAGGCGCCGATCACCGTCAAGGGGCTGCGGCGCGACGAGATCGTCCCGCGCGCCGAGGAACTGCTGCGCAAGGTCGGCCTGCTCGACAGGCAGACGAGCCATCCGTCGCGGCTTTCCGGCGGCCAGAAACAGCGCGTCGCCATCGCCCGCGCGCTGGCGATGGAGCCGGACATCATGCTCTTCGACGAGCCAACCTCGGCGCTCGACCCGGAACTCACCGGCGAAGTCCTGCGTACCATCCGCGAACTGGCCGAAGAACACATGACCATGCTGGTGGTGACGCACGAAATGGCTTTCGCGCGCGAGGTGGCGAGCCGCGTCGTCTTCATGGACGGCGGCGAGATCCTCGAGGCGCGTCCGGCACGCGAGCTGTTCGCCGCCCCCGAACACCCGCGCACGCGCGCCTTTCTCGAGAACATGCTGTAGCGCGCCACAGCGCCGGGGGTGGCAGTTCGGCCGCAGCCGGCGGTTGCACGCCGGCGCGCGCGGACCTCATCGCGGCGTGGCGGTCGGCCCCGCTTCAGGAAGCCGCGAGCCGGGCCCGCAGTTCCTCGATGCGCCGGCGATTGAGCCCGAAATCGCTGCGCCCGACGCGCGACGCCGAGCGCACCTGGACCACCCCGCTGCCGACGTCGAACCAGAACTCGACGTCGTCGACGAACTTCATCAGTCGCGTTTCGCAGCGGACGTAGAGATAGTCGGCGCGGCGGTCGACGATGGTGACGCCGGGCTGCCCCTGCAGCAGTGCCTGCAGCCTGGCGATCGTCGCCGGTCCATCGCCGCGCAGCGCCAGCGGGGCGATCTGCGCCTGCTCCCGCTGTGCGTGTCCGGACCACAGGAACGCCTGGCTGCTGACGCTGTTGGCGGTCTCCGACGGTGGCTTGAGCCGGCCCGCGTGCACGCCGAGGTCGCCGGGCGGCGTGCCGCGGAACCATCCGATCTGGCCGGCGAGAACGGCCAGCAGCGCCGTGGCGACGACGCCGATTGCGATCCACCTGAGCATCCCGCCTGCCGCGACCGGTTAAAAAGGATAACGGCGGCCGGCGAACCCGTTCGCCAGCCGCCGCATCGTCGGGAAACCCGGTGGCGCCAGAGGTGCCGCGACTACCCGAGTGATGCCGTCTTACAGGAAGCGCCGGCGACGAAGTCCGGCTGCAGCCAGGGCGGCACCACCCAGGAGTGCCAGCGAGCCCGGCTCGGGAATGTCGGAGCGGACATTGGTGAAGACGAAACGGTTGTCGTCGTAGTCGCGGTCACCACCGCCGTAGATATCCTCGAAACCGACCCACACACCGTCGACCGGAATCACCCCGTCGGTAGCCCAGTTCGCGTGGCCGACGTGCACCAACCCGTCGGGATTGCCTGCGCCCGGGCCGGTGAAGAAGCTGTAACCGGTGGACGTGACGTCCATTCGGAAGCGCAGCACCGTACCTGCCGCATAGGTGCCGAGGCTCAGGGACGTACCGACTGGCGTCAAGTGGTTCTGGAAGAAAGGATTGCCGGCGAAACCCGCGGGCTCGATCAGGTTGAGGACGCTGTCGTAGCTGGCACTCTGGCCGGCAAAGTAGATCACCACTTCGCCGCCAGTCGTGACGAGTTCAGCCGCCGTCGGCGTGACCGGGGACACCAAACCCGCTTGCGCGGATCCCGCGACGAAAGCCAGCGCCATCGCTGCCGTCAAAAGCTTCTTGTTCATTCTTGCGATCTCCATGTTGTGTGCTGCCGATACTCGATTGTCTGATGGTTTGGCAACCGCTTCGGTTGCCGCAGCCTGTGGTTAGCAAGTATCGTTCCACCTGGAAGGAGTGCCAATAAGTACTTGTTTTGAAGAAGCCCAGTCAATCAGTCGCGAAGCCGGACGGCGGCGGCTGTAAAGGAATCCGACACCACCGACCGCGGCGATCCGCCGAGCGGGCGGTCACGCCGCGGAGCCGTCAAGCCACGGGGCGCGCTGCCGGCACGGTCTGGCCCACCCGCCCCGCCGCTCAGACGATGCGGCAGGCTTCGTCGAAGGCGAGTCGCGGTCCCCGCGGATGCAGGCCGGCGGGGTCGCCGATGCCGAGGTTGCAAAGGAAGTTGGCCTGATGGCGCCCGTCGGCGAAAAAGGCGGCGTTGAGCTTGCCGGCGTCGAAGCCGGACATCGGGCCGCAGTCGAGGCCGAGTGCGCGCGCGGCCAGGATCAGGTAGGCGCCCTGCAGGGTGCCGTTGCGCAAGGCGGTGCTGGCGGCGAGTTCGGCGTTGGCGGCGAACATCGGCCGCGCGTCGTAGGCGGGAAACATCGTCGGCAGGTGTTC
>JAEUOM010000072.1 GCA_016788495.1 Accumulibacter sp.
GAAGGCAGTCATGGTCGTCCTAGTCGTGACCGCCGCGGCGGCGACTCACGCGTTGCTTCCCGGCCGCTGGCGGGGAAGCGACCGCGGGTGATGGAATGGGCGACGATCGGCATGCGCGGTTGCGTCGGCAGAAGTCATGGCCGCGGCGGCGCATCCCGATCCTGCAGCAGGGCCTCGGCACGCCGCGTCTCGTCGGCACTCAGCGGGCGCTGGTCGCCGAGCGCCCGCTCGCGTCGCCGCAGGTAGGTGATCAGAGCGCCCAGGCCAGCGACGAACAGCACGCCGGGGCCAAACCACAGCAGCAGCGTCGTTCCTTTCAGCGGCGGCCGGTAGCGGACGAAATCGCCGTAGCGGCTGACCATGAATTCCATGATCTCGGCATCGCTCCTGCCGTCGCGGATCAGGCTGCGGATCTCGCGCCGCAGGTCGTTTGCCAGCTCCGCGTTTGAGCCGGAGAGCGATTCGTTCTGGCAGACCAGGCAGCGCAACTCGGAGGCGATGGCGACGAGGCGCTTCTCGGTTGCCTCATCGGCCGCCAACGGCGCAGCGTCACCGGCCTGCAGGCCATTGCTGAAGATGCCGGTGACGGCAAGGAGAAGAGCGATCAGCCAGCGCCTCATCGATTCAGCTCGGCCAGCAGCGGCAGGATCTTGCCAGCAAGGATGTCGGGCGTGACCGGACCGGTGTGTTTCATGCGGATGCTGCCGGTCTTGTCGATGACATAGGTTTCGGGGACGCCATAGACGCCGTAGTCGATACCGACGCGGCCGTCGATGTCGAGCACCGAGAGGGTATAGGGATTGCCATGCCGGGCCAGCCAGCCGCCCGCGCGCTCGATGGCCATCCTCTTCTCGCTGGTGGCGTCGAGCTTGCTGCTGTCGATCGCGCCGTCGCCGCGCACCTCCTTGTAATTGAGGCCGATCAGCGGCACGCTCTGGCGCTTGGCCAGTTCGACGAGGACCGGGTGCTCCTGCCGGCAGGAAACACACCACGAGGCCCAGACGTTGAGCAGCCAGACCTTGCCGAGCATTTCCTTGGGCGAGAACTGCTGTTCGGGTGCGTCCAGGCGCGCCAGCGCGAACGCCGGGGCGGGCTTGCCGACCAGCGGCGAGGGCACGTCGCGCGGGTTCAGGTTGAGACCGACGGCCAGCAGGACGACGAGGACGCCAAAGCCGATCAGCGGCCAGAGAAACCGGTTCATGCGCAATGATTCCTCAGGTGTTCTGCGCCAGCGGCGCGGCAACAGCCGACGGCTGCCCGGACGACACGCGCGCCTTGCTGCGATAGCGGCGATCACTCATGGCAACCAGTCCGCCGATGGCCATCAGCACGCAGCCGCCCCAGATCCAGTCGACGAATGGCTTGTGATAGACGCGCACCGCCCAGGCGGCTTCGGGCCGGGCCTTGTCGATCGGCTCGCCGAGCGAGACATAGACGTCGCGCGTCAGGCCGGTATCGATCGCCGCCTCGGTCATCGGCATCGACGACGCGACGTAGAAGCGCTTCTCGGGGAACATCTTGCGCAGCGTGCGGCCGTCGCGGATCAGATCGACATCGCCGACCAGTGCGCGGTAGTTCGGCCCCTGTTCCTGGCGGACGCCGTTGAAGCGGAAGACGTAGCCACCGACACTGACGGTGTCGCCGATGTCCATGCGCACATCCTTCTCGGTCTGGTAGCCGCCGACCATGGCGACGCCGACGATGAACACGGCGATGCCGATGTGCGCGAGGTGCATGCCGTAGAAACTGCGCGGCTGCCGGACGAAGGCCTGCAGCGCTGGCTGTCCGGCACGCGTCGACTGTACCCGCTGGCCAATGTTGAGCAGCGCGCTGCAGACGATCCACGCGGCCAGCAGCAGGCTGAGCGCGACCAGCGGCTTCCATTCGCCGGCCAGGAAAGGTGCGCCGGCGCCGACCAGCGCTGCCGTCAGGAAGGCCCAGCGCAGCGTTCGCGCGAGTTCGCCGAGGCTCGCCTGCTTCCAGCGGGCGAACGGTGCGACGCCCATCAGGAATACCGCCGGCAGCATCAGCGGCACGAAGACGGCATCGAAGTAGGGCGGTCCGACCGAGAGCTTGCCGGCCCCAAGGGCGTCGATCAAGAGCGGGTAGAGTGTGCCGAGCAGCACCGAGGCGCAGGCGACGACGAGCAGCACGTTGTTCGTCAGCAGCAGCGATTCGCGTGAGAGCAGGGCGAAGCGGCCGCCAAGGCCGACCTTCGGTGCGCGCCAGGCAAAAAGCGCCAGCGAACTGCCGATCACGGCGACCAGGAAGACGAGGATGAAGATGCCGCGCCGCGGGTCGGTGGCGAAGGCATGTACCGAGGTCAGGACGCCGGAGCGGACGAGGAAGGTGCCGAGCAGCGACAGCGAGAACGCCGAGATGGCCAGCAGCACCGTCCAGTTCTTGAAGCTGCCGCGCTTCTCGGTCACCGCCAGCGAATGCACCAGCGCCGTGCCGACGAGCCAGGGCATGAACGAGGCGTTCTCGACCGGATCCCAGAACCACCAGCCGCCCCAGCCGAGTTCGTAGTAGGCCCACCATGAGCCGAGGGCGATTCCGAGTGTCAGGAAGATCCAGGCGGCCGTCGTCCACGGTCGCGACCAGCGTGCCCAGGCGGCGTCGAGCTGGCCGGAGAGCAGCGCGGCGATGGCGAAGGCGAAGGCCACCGAGAAGCCGACGTAGCCCATGTAGAGCATTGGCGGATGAAAGATCAGTCCGGGGTCCTGCAGCAGCGGGTTGAGGTCGCGCCCTTCATCGGCCCCCGGCAGCAGGCGCTCGAAGGGGTTCGAGGTGAGCAGGATGAAGAGCAGGAAGCCGGCGCTGACCAGTCCGAGGACGCCGAGAACCCGCGCCACCATGTGCTCGGGCAGCTGTCGCGACAGCAGCGCGACCGCCAGCGCCCACAGCACGAGCATCAGGACCCACAGCAGCAGCGATCCCTCGTGCCCGCCCCATACGGCGGCAACCCGATAGGGCAGCGGCAGCAGGGTATTCGAGTGCTGCGCGACATAGAGCACCGAGAAATCATTCTGCACGAAGGCGGCGGTCAGGCAGCCGAAGGCGAGCGCCAGCAGCAGCGCCTGGACGATCGCCGCCGGGCGGGCGAGGGCAATCCACTGCTGCCGCCCGGTGTGGGCGCCGAGCAGCGGCAGCGTGCCCTGGGTCAGGGCGACGCAGAGCGCGAGAATGAGGGCGAAGGTGCCGAGTTCCGGGATCATGGGCGGGTCATCCGAGTTACGGCCGGGTACTGCGGGCGGCCGCTTCGGCCGCCGCCTTGTTGGCTGCCGCGCGCTCGTGCGCATCGCCGACCGCCTTGGCGGCTTCCGGCGGCATGTAGTTCTCGTCGTGCTTGGCGAGGACCTCGCTGGCGGTGAAGACGCCGTCGGCGGCGAGCCTGCCCTGCGCGACGACCCCCTTGCCCTCCTGGAACAGGTCGGGCAGGATTCCCTTGTAGGCGACGGTCATGTCCTTCTCGGTATCGGTGACGACGAAGCGCAGCGTCACGCCGTCCGGTTGGCGTTGCAGCGAGCCTTCCTTGACCATGCCGCCGATGCGAAAGCTCTTGCCCTGCGGCGCCTCGCCGGCGGCCACCTGCGTTGGCGAAAAGAAGAACACGAGGTTGCTGCGGAAGGCGTTGAGAACCAGTGCTGCGGCGACGGCGAGGATCACCAGGCCGCCGACGATCAGCGCGATGCGTTTGTGACGAGGTTTCAATCGTTGCTCCCGTTTGCCATGCTCCGGTCTCCGGCGCGGGCTTGCCCGCGTTCCGCGGCTTCCGCCCGATACTGCCGCCGGAGACGGGCGACCAGCTTCTTCCGACCGCGCAGCAGCAACGTCGGTTCCGCCACCATCAGCAGCGCCATCACCAGCAGCGAGCCCCAGACGTAGAGGCCGTGCCGGCCCATCGCCAGGAACTCGGCCAGGCTGTTCCAGTGGATCATCCTATTCCCTCCCGGCCAGCAGTGCGCGCACCCAGTCGGTGTGCCGCTCGCGCTCGAGCATGATCACGCGCACGCGCATCAGTGCGACAGCGATGCTGTACATCCAGCAGGCGAGCGCGCACAGCAGCATTCCCCAGAGCATCATCGCCGCCATGCTCGGCGCCTTGGTCAGGCTGACCGACGCCCCCTGATGCAGGGTGTTCCACCACTTGACCGAAAAATAGATGATCGGGATGTTGACCACCCCGACCAGTGCCAGGATCGCGCCCGCCTTGTCGGCGCGGCGCGGGTCGTCGATCGCCGCCTGCAGGGCGATGAAGCCGATGTACAGGAAGAGCAGGATCAGCTCGGAGGTCAGGCGCGCGTCCCAGACCCACCACGTGCCCCACATCGGCTTGCCCCAGAGTGCGCCGGTCCACAGCGAAAGAAAGGCGAAGAGGGCGCCGGTCGGCGCCAGCGCCGACGCCATCATTCCCGACAGGCGGGTGTTGAAGGCGAGTCCGGTCGCCGCCCAGAAAGCCATCACCAGGTAGATGAACATCGACATCCACGATGCCGGCACGTGCAGGAAGATGATGCGGTAGCCCTCGCCCTGCTGCGCATCGGTTGGTGCCAGCAGGAAGCCGATGCCGAGGCCGGCGACGCCGAAGATCGCGGCGAGCCCCCAGAACCACGGAATCATCCGGCCGGCGAGCGGGTAGAAGGTCTGCGGGCTGGCATACCGGAACCAGTTGATCAGTCTGTTGCTCATCTATTCCAGGGCGACTCTCAAGGCAGCCGCGGTTGGCCACGGCGCAAAGAACACGCCGCCGAGCGCCAGGGCGCCGAGCAGCGACAGATGGGCCTGCGCTCCGACGCCGGTGACCGTCGCGTCGACGGCACCGGCGCCGAAGATCAGCACCGGGATGTACAGCGGCAGCACCAGCAGCGACAGCAACACGCCGCCGCCACGCACGCCGAGCGTCAGCGCTGCGCCGATGGCGCCGATGCCGGACAGCGCCGGCGTGCCGATCAGCAGCGACAGCGTGAGAACGGCCAGCGCATCGGTTGCCAGGTCGAACTGGATGCCGAGTACCGGGGCCAGAACGACCAGCGGCAGGCCGGCGACCAGCCAGTGTGCAATCACCTTGCCGAGGACGATCAGCGCCAGCGGCTCGGGTGCCAGAGCCAGCTGCTCGAGCGTTCCATCGCGATGATCGTCGGCGAACAGGCGCGGCAGCGACAGCATCGTCGCCAGCAGCGCGGCGACCCACAGGACGCCCGGCGCCAGTCGGCGCAACTGCTCCGGTTCCGGCCCGACGCCGAGCGGGAACAGGCTGACGACGATGATGAAGAAGAACACCGCGGCGACGATGTCGGCCTGTCGCCGCATCGCCAGTCGCAGGTCGCGGCCGATGATGGCACCGATCAATGATAGCATCAGCCCGCCCGCAATCGCTGCTGCGCTCGGTCATCGTCGTCGAGCGTCAGCTCGCGGACTCTGCCGGCGGGCACCGCGACCACCTGATGGGTGGTCAGGACAGCCAGCCCGCCGCGCTGCAGGTGCGCGCCGACGAGCCCGGCGACGAGTTCGATCGCCGCCCGGTCGAGCGCGACATAAGGCTCGTCGAGCACCCACAGCGCGCGCTTCTCGTGCACCAGGCGGGCGAGCGCGGCGCGTCGCTTCTGCCCCTGTGACAGATAGCGGCAGGCCAGGTCTTCGCGGCCCAGCAGCCCGACCAGTTCGAGCGCGGCGAGTGCCGCGTCCTCGTCGAGCGGTTCCTGCGCCAGCCGCGCCGTCGACAGGATGTTCTCGAGCGGCGTCAGCTCCTCCTTGATCGCGTTCTGGTGACCGAGAAAGCACAGTTCGCTGCGGAATTCGTCGCCGAGTTGCGCGATCGGCCGGCCACACCAGCGGATCTCGCCGCTGGCCGCTGGCGTAAGGCCGCACAGCATGCGCAGCAGGCTCGTCTTGCCGGAGCCGTTCCTGCCCTGCAGGGCGAGCATTTCGCCGCCCTCGAGACGGAAGCTGACGCCGGCGAACAGACGGCGTTCGCCGCGCACACATTCGAGATTTGAAGCTTCAAGCATGCCAGAGGGGGTCCGGGTCGGGGTCAGGGCCGGCGAGGGCCTATTGTGAACGCGGCAGTTTAGCCCCGGATTGACTGAAATCAAAATGGATTCAATGGCCTTTGGTATTGTCTGCGAGTATTTTCCGGGAGCGTGGCGGTGAATCAGGGTTCTTTGGATCTGGCGCTGACGTGGGACGGGAGTGAGATCGTTGTGGTATCCGTCGGGTCGGCCCGGCCGCAGGTGGCGTCGGTGCTCGTCGGCTTGCCGGCCGCAGCGGTGGGCGACGTCGTCTTCCGCCTGTTCGGCATTTGCCGCCAGGCGCAGGCCGCTGCTGCCGGGCTGTGCCTCCGGGCGGCCCGCGGTGAGCGACTGGCGGCTGTGGCGCTCGACGAACTGGCGCTGCCGGTGGCACTCGAGACGATTTCGGAGCACCTCTGCCACCTGCTGATTGCCTGGCCGACCTTGCTTGCCGATCCGCGGCGGCCACCCCGGGTGGCTGCCTGTGGCGACTGGCGCCGCCGCTTGCGGGCGGTCGCCGACCGGCAGGCGGCGGCTGCACTCGCAGCCGAGTTGGTGGACTGGCTCGATGAATCCGATCTGCCGGCAGTGGACGAGCAGCCGCCAGCCGCCGCGACGGCACCGCTGCTGCCCCGGCTGACGGCAGCCGAATGGGCGGGCGTGGCAGCGGTCGACGACTTCGCGCTGCGGCCCACTCTCGTCGGCGAGGTGGCCGAGACCGGTGCCCTGGCGCGGCAGGCAGGCGATGCGACGATCGCCAGCCTGCTCGCCGCTGGCAGACGCCTGCAGGCGAGGCTGCTGGCACGCCTGCTCGAGCTGCGCTGGCTGGCGGCGGCGCTGGCCGATCCGCCGCGTCTGTCGTCGCTTCTCGATGCCTGCCCAGTGCGCGCCGGCGCCGGCCTGGCGCGGGTCGAAACGGCGCGTGGCAGCCTCCTCCATCGCCTCGAGCTGGCCGGTGATGAGGTCGCGGACTACCTGATCGTCGCGCCCACCGAATGGAACTTCCATCCACAGGGCGCCTTCGTGCGCGAGATCAGCGGCTGCCCCGCGTCCGCCCGGCGGGCGGCGCAGCTCGCCGCCGAGCGTCTGGCGCTGTCGCTGGACCCCTGCGTCGCCTTCACCTGTAGGTTCGTCGATGCATGAGATGTCGCTGGCCGTCGGTATCCTGGAGATCATCGAGGAGGCTGCCAGGGTGCAGAAGTTCCGGCGGGTGCAGACGGTGGAGGTCGAGATTGGCGAGCTGGCGGCGGTCGAAGCGGAGGCAATCAGCTTCTGCTTTTCCGCCGTGACCCGCGGCACGCTGGCCGAAGGTGCGCGCCTGCAAATCGTGCATGTGGCAGGCCAAGGTTTGTGCTTTAATTGTCATCAGACGGTGCCGCTTGCGGCGCTGTACGACCCCTGCCCAGCCTGCGGCGGTCACCCGGTCCAGGCGACCGGTGGTACCGAGATGCGGGTCAAGGAGCTGGAGGTCGAATAACAACAGGAGACAGCGATATGTGTACGACTTGTGGCTGTGCTGCCGGGGAGGCGCGCGTCGCGGGCGAGCCGGTGCCGGCGTCGGAGAGCACCGAACAGGCCGCGGTGCCGGAGTCACGGCAGGCAGGGAAGTATCGGCCGGCAGGCTCGGCGACGCCCGTCAACGCCAGCGGCGGACACCGCCATCTCGGCCATCACGAGCATCACGAGCATCACGAGCATCACGAGCATCACGAGCATCACGGCCATCACGGCCATCACGGCCATCACGAGCAGCACGGCGGACTGGGCGCAGCGACGACGCCGTCGCGCCTGGTGCAGATCGAGCGTGACATTCTCGCCAGCAACGATGCCTACGCGGCGGAGAACCGCCGGCGCTTCGAGGAGCAGGGGATCTTCGCGCTCAACCTGGTTTCCAGTCCCGGATCGGGCAAGACCTCGCTGCTCTGCCGCACCATCGAGCTGCTGCAGGCCAGGTTGCCGCTGGCCGTCATCGAAGGCGACCAGCAAACCAGTCGCGATGCCGAAAGAATTCGCGCGACCGGGGTTCCCGCACTGCAGATCAATACCGGCAAGGGCTGCCACCTCGACGCACACATGGTCGGCCACGCCCTGCAGCGGTTGTCGCCGAGCGACGATTCACTGCTGCTGATCGAGAACGTCGGCAACCTTGTCTGCCCGGCGGCTTTCGATCTCGGTGAGGCGCACAAGGTGGTGATCCTCTCGGTCACCGAGGGTGAGGACAAGCCACTCAAGTACCCGAACATGTTTGCCGCCGCGTCGCTGATGCTGCTCAACAAGATCGATCTGCTGCCGCACCTGACGTTCGATGTGGAACTG
>JAEUOM010000164.1 GCA_016788495.1 Accumulibacter sp.
GATCGCCATGCAGATCCTGCACACCGGCCGTTACGCCTACCATCGCGGCGCGGTTGCGCCGTCGCCGGTGCAGGCGCCGATCTCGCCGATTCGCCCGCGTGAACTGAGCGCCGAGGACATCGAGCGGACGCTCGACGATTATGCCCGCTGCGCCGGACTGGCGCAGTCGGCCGGCTATGACGGGGTCGAGGTGATGGGGTCGGAGGGCTACCTGATCAACCAGTTCATCGCCCGTCAGACCAACTTCCGTGAGGATGGCTGGGGCGGCAGCTTCGAGAACCGCATCCGCTTTGCCCTCGAAACGGTGCGCCGTGTGCGCGCGACGACCGGGCCGAATTTCATCATCATCTTCCGCCTGTCGATGCTCGACCTGGTCGAGGGTGGCAGCACCTGGGACGAGATCGTCGCGCTTGCGCGCGCGGTCGAGGAGGCCGGCGCAAGCATCATCAACACCGGCATCGGCTGGCACGAGGCGCGCATCCCGACGATCGCGACGATGGTGCCGCGCGCGGCCTTCGTCTGGGTGACGAAGCGGCTGATGGGGCAGGTGGGCATCCCGCTGGTGACCACCAACCGGATCAATGCGCCCGAGGTGGCCGAGGAGGTGATCGCTTCGGGTTGTGCCGACATGGTGTCGATGGCACGCCCGTTCCTCGCCGACGCCGAGTTCGTCAACAAGGCGGCGGACGGCCGTGCCGACGAGATCAATACCTGCATCGCCTGCAACCAGGCCTGTCTCGACGAGATCTTCGAGGGTCGGCTGACCTACTGCCTGGTGAACCCGCGGGCGTGTCGCGAGACGGAACTGCTGATCACACCGGCGGCAACGCCGAAACGGCTGGCCGTCGTCGGCGCCGGTCCAGCCGGCATGGCCTGTGCGCTCACCGCTGCCGAGCGCGGCCACTGGGTGACGCTGTTCGACGCCGCGGCGGAAATCGGCGGCCAGTTCAACCTGGCGCGTCGCATTCCCGGCAAGGAGGAGTTTGCCGAGACGCTGCGCTATTTCGATCGCCGGCTGCAGGGCGCCGGCGTCTCGCTGCAACTCGGCAGGGAGTGCACCGCCGCCGATCTGGCGGAGGCCGGTTTCGAGCATGTCGTCCTCGCCACCGGCATCGTTCCGCGGCGGCCCGATGTGCCGGGAGTCGAGCACGAGAAGGTGATTTCCTACGTCGACCTGATCGAGGGCTACCGCGTGGCCGGCGAGCGCGTGGCGATCATCGGTGCCGGCGGCATCGGCTTCGACGTCGCCGAGTTCCTGACGCATGTCGAGGACGATCGCGATGAACTCGAGCGCTTCCAGAGCGAGTGGGGAATCGACCCCGACTTCGGCAACCCGGGCGGTCTCAAACCTCCCCGCGCCGAACGCGGCCGGCGCCAGGTCTGGCTGCTGCAGCGCAAGGCGGCGAAGGTCGGCGACGGCCTGGCCAAGACCACCGGCTGGATTCGCCGGACCCTGCTCAAGAAGCGCGGTGTGCAGATGCTCTCGGGGGTGACTTACGAGCGCATCGACGACGCCGGCCTGCATATCGTCGTCGATGGCCAGCGGCAGTGCCTGCCGGTCGACCACGTCATCATCTGCGCCGGCCAGGAACCCCGGCGCGAACTCGAGGAGGGACTGCGTGCCGCTGCCGTACCGGTGTCGCTGATCGGTGGCGCCGACGTCGCGAACGAACTCGACGCCAAGCGCGCGATCGACCAGGGCACCCGCCTGGCGGCGACGCTCTGAGCCGGATGCCGGCCGGATACAGAAGACCGCGCGCGGTGCCCGAGCTCAATCGCCGTGACGACCTGCTGCGTGCCGCCGCGCGGCTGTTCGTCGAGAAGGGTTTTGCCGCGACGACGACGCGCGACATCGCGCAGGCGGTCGGCATGCGTTCGGGCAGTCCGTTCTATCATTTCCGCAGCAAGCAGGAGCTGCTCAAGGCGGCGATGATCGAGGGTCTGGAAGCAGGCCATCGTCGCCTGCAGGCGGCCATCGCCGGCATCGACGACCCTGAGCGACGCCTGCGGCTGATGATCCGGACCCACTTCGGCAATCTGCTCGAGGGCGATTGCCATACGCCGATGCTGATTCACGAATCCCGTTCGCTCGATGCCGCGGCACGGGCCGAGATCGCTGCCGCCAGCGATCGTTACCAGGCGGGGTGGCAGGGCACGCTCGATGAGCTGGCGGCGTGTGGCCGGCTGCGCAGCGCCGCCAGCCCGGTACGGCTGCTGCTCTTCGGCATGCTCAACTGGAGCGGCCAGTGGTATCGGCCCGATGGCCCGCTGTCGCTCGACGAGATTGCCGACGCGGCCAGCGAGCTGCTGTTGCGCTGATGGCGCTGTCGGCGCCCCGCCAGCCGCCGGCGGTCCCGCTGCCGCTGCGCTCGAGCGCCGGCGAGGCGGCGGCAGTGGTCACCGGGCGGGCGGCATCGCCACGCGCGTCAGCCGGCGACGGCGGGCGTCCGGCAGGCCATCGGCCGCGTCGGATCGCTGCACCATTCGCTCCAGGAGCCGGCGTAGAGGCGGGCGCCGGGGAGGCCGGCAATCTCCATCGCCAGCAGGTTGTGGCAGGCGGTGACTCCCGAACCGCAGGACATCACCACGGCGCGCGGAGCAAAGCCGGCGAGGACCTCGGTGAATTCGCGCCGCAGGTCGGCGGCCGGCCGGAAGCGGCCGTCGGCATCGAGATTGTCGCGAAAGAAACGGTTGCCGGCGCTTGGGATGTGCCCGCCGACTGGATCGAGGGTTTCGTTCTCGCCGCGGAAACGGTCGGCGCCGCGGGCATCGATCAGCCGGAACTGCTGCCGCTGCAGATTGGCCAGCACGTCGTCGCTGCCGACGACCCAATCGCGCCGCTGCACCGCGAAGCGTGCCGGTTGCGCGCGCGGCAGCGCGGTCGTCAGCGGCCGACCCTCGGCCAGCCAGGCGGCGATGCCACCGTCGAGGACGGCGACGGAATCGTGACCGAGCCAGCGCAACAGCCACCACAGGCGGGCGGCAAAGGCACCGCCGGCATCGTCGTAGGCGACCACCTGTGTTCCGGCGGCGACGCCGGCAGCGCCGAGCTTGTCGGCCAGCCGTTGCGGATCGGGCAGCGGATGGCGTCCGTTGCGACCGTTCGTCGGGCCCGACAGGTCGTCGTCGAGATGGAGGAAGAACGCGCCCGGCAGGTGCCCGGCGGTGTAGGCCTGGTAACCGGCAGCCGGATCGCCGAGCAGGTGGCGGCAGTCGAAGATCCGCCAGTCGGTGTCCTGCAGGTGGTCGGCCAGGAGCGTGCTGTCCACCAGAGTCCGGTAGCTCACTCCGGCTCCTCGGCCGCCTCGCCGTCCTCAGCCAGCCAGGCGCGCGCCTCGGCTTCGTCGGCGAAGATGCGCATCTCGGCCCGAACGAAGATCTGCGACAACCAGGCGCTCCAGGCGACCCACTGGCTGTCGGTCAGGACGGCGATGCGGCTGAAGTCGTTGGCATGGGCACGGGCAAAGACGATGTCTTCCCAGGCGACGTCGAGGGTGAAGTCGGCCATTTCGCGCAGGTCGAAGAGCAGGTCGACCGGTCCCTCGAAGCGGATGGCGTCATTGACGGCGGCCTCGAATTCCTTGTAATCGGCCAGGGTGAACTCTGCGTACACGGTCACGTCGACGCGCTTGGGTTGATGCTCGATGACGATCATGGTTGGCTCCCTTCGTAGTCCGGGCAAGTTTAGCACCACTGTCGGGCGGCGAGTCCGCGACTGCGGTTGCGGACCGAACAGTTTTGATTTGACCGGAAGCCCAGTAATAGGCTATTTTCGCCCGTTTGATTCGAGCCTTTCCAATGCCCCGACCGAACACCGAGCCTGCCGTCGGCCCTGACGCCGCCATTGATCCAGTGACCGCCGTCGGCGCGCTGAAGTTCGAGGTGGCGCTGGCCGAACTGGAAGCGATCATCGCCAACATGGAGGGCGGCCGGTTGCCTCTCGCCGAATCGCTGGCTGCCTATCGGCGCGGCAGCGAGCTGCTGCGGCACTGCCAGCAGCAGCTCGCCGATGCGGAACGTGCGATCCAGATTCTGGAGAACGGCAGTCTGCGCGATTTCGAGCCGGGCAGCGGAGAAGCCGGATGAACCCGACAGGCAGCTGGGCAGACGAGGCGGCGAGGCTTCCCTTTCCGGACTGGATGCACGGCGTCCAGAGCCGGGTGGGAACGGCTCTGGCCCGTCATCTGCCACCCGCCGAGGCGATTCCCGGTCGTCTGCACCAGGCGATGCGTTATGCGACGCTGAACGGTGGCAAGCGGGTGCGGCCGCTGCTGGTCTTCGCCGCCGGCGAGTTGAGCGCTGCGCCGCCGCCGCGGCTCGAGATCGCCGCCTGCGCGGTCGAGCTGATCCACAGCTATTCGCTGGTGCACGACGACCTGCCGTGCATGGACGACGACGTGCTGCGCCGCGGTCGTCCAACCTGCCATGTCGAATACGACGAGGCGACGGCGCTGCTCGTCGGCGACAGCCTGCAGTCGCTGGCGTTCGAGATCCTGGCGCGCGCGGATTTCGCTGACAGCGCACGGCAGCTCGAGATGCTGGCCCTGCTTGCCCGTGCCAGCGGCTCCTGCGGCATGGCGGGCGGACAGGCGATCGACCTCGCGGCGGTGGGCAGGACACTCGATCAGCCCGAGCTCGAACTGATGCACGCGCTCAAGACCGGGGCGCTGATTCGCGCCGCGGTGCTGCTCGGCGGCCTCTGCGGAACGGCGCTCGGCGCCGACGAAAGGGAGTCGCTCGACCGCTTTGCCAAGCGCGCCGGCCTGCTCTTCCAGGTGGTCGACGACATCCTCGACTGCACGGCAAGCACGGTGACGTTGGGCAAGACGGCCGGCAAGGATGCTGCCGCGGCGAAGCCCACCTACGTCAGTCTGATGGGGCTCGAGCGCGCGCGCGAGTTCGCCGCCGACCTCGGCCGACAGGCGCTCGCGGCGCTGACCATTTTCGGTGAGCGCAGCCGGCGCCTGGTCGAGCTGACCGATTTCATCACCCAGCGAAAGTTCTGACCGTTGCCTCGACCCCTTCGTGTGCAGCCCGTCGCTCAAGCAGGACAAGACAAGCCAATGATGCGTTATCCCCTTCTCGACTCGATCACCGATCCGGCGCAACTGCGCAAGCTGGATCGCCGCCAACTGCCGCAACTGGCCGACGAGTTGCGCACCTTCCTGGTCGAGTCGGTGGCCAGGACCGGTGGCCATCTGTCGTCGAACCTGGGCACCGTCGAACTGACGATCGCGCTGCATCACGTCTTCGATACGCCGGATGATCGCTTGGTATGGGACGTCGGTCACCAGACGTACGCGCACAAGGTGCTCACCGGACGGCGTGCGGGCATGGCGAGGCTGCGCATGCATGGGGGCGTCTCGGGTTTTCCCAAGCGCAGCGAGAGCCCCTACGACACCTTTGGTGTCGGCCATTCGTCCACTTCGATTTCGGCCGCACTCGGCATGGCGCTGGCGGCGAAGACCAAGGGCGAGACGCGCAAGGTGGTGGCGATCATCGGTGACGGGGCGATGTCGGCCGGCCAGGCTTTCGAGGCGCTCAACAACGCCGGCGTTGCCGACGCCGACATGCTCGTCATCCTCAACGACAACGACATGTCGATCTCGCCGGCGGTGGGTGCCCTCAACCGTTACCTCGCCCGCCTCTTTTCCGGCAGCAGCTTCAACGCCGCGCGCAAGGCGGGCGAGAAGATCCTCGATTTCTCGCCGTCGCTGCGTGAGTTCGCCAAACGCGCCGAGGAGCACGTCAAGGGAATGTTGACGCCGGGCACGCTGTTCGAGGAAATGGGTTTCAACTACATCGGGCCGATCGACGGCCACGACCTGGAGTCGCTGATTCCGACGCTGCACAACCTCAAGCACTTGAAGGGACCGCAGTTCCTGCACGTGATCACCAAGAAGGGGCAGGGTTACAAGCTCGCCGAGGTGGACCCGGTGCTCTATCACGGTGTTTCGAAATTCCAGCCCGACGTCGGTATCGCCGACGGGTCCGCTGGCGGCAAGCCGAGCTATACGCAGGTTTTTGGCGACTGGCTGTGCGATATGGCGGCGGCCGATTCCCGGCTGGTTGGCATCACGCCGGCGATGCGCGAAGGTTCGGGGCTGCTGCGCTTCAGCGAGAGCTTTCCCGACCGCTACTACGACGTCGGCATCGCCGAGCAGCACGCCGTGACCTTTGCCGCCGGCCTCGCCTGCGAAGGACTGCGGCCGGTGCTGGCGATCTACTCGACCTTCCTGCAGCGCGGCTACGATCAGTTGCTGCACGACGTCGCACTGCAGAACCTGCCGGTGGTCTTTGCGCTCGATCGCGGCGGTCTCGTCGGTGCCGACGGTCCGACCCACCACGGCGCCTTCGATCTGTCGTACCTGAGCTGCGTTCCCAACCTGCTGCTGATGACGCCGTCGGATGAGGATGAGTGCCGCAAGATGTTGACCACTGCCTTCCGTCACGACGGACCGGCGGCGGTGCGTTACCCGCGCGGCGGCGGCGCGGGCGTCGCGATCGACCCGCAACTCGTCGGCCTGCCGGTGGGCAGAGGGGAGATTCGCCGCAATGGCCAGGCGGTGGCGCTGCTGGCCTTCGGCAGCATGCTGACACCGGCGCTGGCGGCAGCGGCCGAGATCGATGCCACGGTGGCCAACATGCGCTTCGTCAAGCCGATCGATCGCGAGCTGATCCTGTCGCTGGCGGCGGAACATTCGCTGTTGGTCAGCGTCGAAGAAAATGCCGTCATCGGTGGCGCCGGAGCCGAGGTCGCACGCGTGCTCGAGGAGGCCGGCAGCGCCACCCGCCTGTTGCGGCTGGGAATTCCCGATCGCTTCATCGAGCATGGCGACCAGGCGTTGCTGCTGGCCGACATCGGCCTGGACTGCGCAGGCATCGTGCGTGCGGTTCGGGACTGCCGGTCCGGGCCGGCAGAAGCGGGCGACGCGCCAGGCGCACGCCCGGACTGACAACTACCAGGAGCAGCAATGAACGCCCCCGAAACCCCGCGCAATCCGGCCGCCATGGCCGATGTCCAGGGATCTGCCGACACGCGGCGGATCGCCATCAACAAGGTGGGAATCAAGGCCATGCGGCATCCCGTGCGGGTGCTGGACAAGTCCGGCGGTATCCAGCACACCATCGCGCTCTTCAACATGTACGTCGGCTTGCCGCACAATTTCAAGGGCACCCACATGTCGCGCTTCGTCGAGATTCTCAACGGCCACGAACGCGAGATCTCGGTGGAGAACTTTCCCGCGATGTTGCGCGAGATGGTCGAGCGGCTGGAGGCCGAGACCGGGCACATCGAGATGAGCTTTCCCTACTTCATCAACAAGTCGGCACCGGTTTCCGGTGTGCAGAGCCTGATGGATTACGATGTGACGCTCACCGGCGAGATCTGCCATGGCCGGATCGAGTCGACGATCCGGGTGGCGGTGCCGGTCACCAGCCTGTGTCCGTGCTCGAAGGAGATCTCCGAGCGCGGCGCACACAACCAGCGCTCGCAGGTGACGGTGACGGTGCGCATCAACGAGCACCTGTGGATCGAGGAACTCGTCGAGATCGTCGAGGCGCAGGCATCCTGCGAGCTGTACGGCCTGCTCAAGCGGCCGGATGAGAAGTATGTCACCGAGCGTGCCTACGACAACCCGAAGTTCGTCGAAGACATGGTGCGCGACGTGGCCGCGCGACTCGGCGGTGAAAGCAGGATCGATGCCTTCGTCGTCGAATCGGAGAATTTCGAG
Source organism: Accumulibacter sp. (assembly GCA_016788495.1). GTDB lineage: Bacteria > Pseudomonadota > Gammaproteobacteria > Burkholderiales > Rhodocyclaceae > Accumulibacter. The sequence goes on from JAEUOM010000164.1 coordinate 7,734, forward strand.
TCGATCCACAACCATTCGGCGTACGCCCTGATCGAAAGGGACCGAAGGCTGGCCGGCAATTCCTGAGAGCTGGTGCAGAAGTCGTTGCGGGAAGAAGAAACGGGCGAAGTCCGCAGACTTCGCCCGTTTCTTCTTGACGCCGCGCGCCAGCCGTTCAGCGCTGCTTGCGCACGAGCTTTTCCTTGATCCGCGCCGACTTGCCCGAGCGCTGACGCAGGTAGTAGAGCTTGGCACGCCGGACGTCGCCACGCCGCTTGACCTCGATCGCGGCGACCAGCGGCGAGTAGGTCTGGAAGGTCCGTTCGACCCCCTCGCCCGAGGAGACCTTGCGGACGATGAAACTGGAGTTGAGGCCGCGGTTGCGCTTGGCGATGACCACGCCTTCATAGGCCTGCAGACGCTCGCGCGCGCCCTCCTTGACCTTGACCTGGACGACGACCGTGTCGCCTGGCGCG
>JAEUOM010000187.1 GCA_016788495.1 Accumulibacter sp.
TGGCCCGCCCACTCGTCCCCCTCCAGACCTTCGCTGATCTGCAGCGCAGTCACTTGGAGCGGTTCGGCAATGGCTGCCAAGCGGGCGCGTACATCGGGCTCGAGTTCATAGACGTAGATGGCCTTGACCGTCTTCGCGTTCTCGTTGAAGCGATCCTGTCGGCCACGCCCTTTGGTCTGGCCAATCTCCAGCCAGTTCGCTGCCCGGTAGCTGCTGCCGATGAAGTGTTGCGTGTCCACAAAGCTCTCCACCAGCCAAGGGCGATAGCCGTACTGGGCCTCGTAATCCGCACCCACGCGCCGCAAGACCATCCCCAGCACGTGCGAGGCCAGATTCGGGCAGTGCACCGAGTGGCGGATGAGAAAGCGGCTCATGCCAATCACCCCGTGCAGGTGCTGGCGCCGGGCATGATCGTTCCAGCCGATCCATCGCTCTCGGTCGGCCAGATGCAGCGCCGACGCCCCAAAACCAAAGCCGCCCAGCCAGCCATGCTCAGAGCCGATCAGGTAGCGCATCTGCGCCCCCACCAAAGGCCCAGCCCCCTGCGGATGCTCGCACAGCATCAACTCGTTCCACACCCGCATCAGCTCGAGAGTCTCAACGAGGACCAGCCTCAGCCCACGAAGCTCTGCGAGCACCGTCGGCACGTCCATCGCCCCATCAACGGGTTGACCCAGACGCCGCGGCCCTGCGGCCGTACGGCGCCTGCGCATCGGTGCCGGCAGAACGAAGTGCCCCGCCCCCTCCAACTCACGCAGCGCCTTGACGCAGCCTGCGATCTGGCTACGCCCGCGGGCATCACGCAAGCCGAAGTGTTGACAAATCGACTCGGCAACCGAGGATAGACTTCGATGCTCCTTGCGCGCCAACAGCTCTCGGATAACCTCAATCGAGGCTTGCTGTCTCAGCGCTCGCTTGACTTGGTTTGGCTCATTCATACCGAACCATAGTTGGTTCGATCAAGAAAGTCCAGTCCTAATTTTTCGGGTAAAGGGCAGGGCTAGCGCTCTGCACCCCCCGAACCAACCGCCGTCTGTCGAACGGGCGTCGGACTCACCCTCGTCGGTGTCGGCGACAGCGACCTCGCCGGGGAAAGGGCCGCCGAGACCGAGTGGCAGTTGTGTGGCGGGAATCCTGCCGGAGGGCGATGCAACCGGGCTTCTCAATCACCTGCTCGGGATCTCGCAAGCGGGCGCTGCTAGGGTGCAGCCGGGCCGTCTCCGAGCGTCTTGGCAGCCGCTTTCTTGAGTTTGTGCTTCGCCGCTTTCCTGAGGGCCTTGAACTGGTCCGGATCCTCTGTCTTGAGGTACTCCACCACCTCGAAGTCCTCGCGCTTCACTCGCTGGATGTCGATCTGCTCGACATGGACCAGGCGCAACAGCTCGCGGACTGGCTTGGGCATGTTGCGACCGCTCTCGTAGCGCGAGCCGCCGCTCTGTGTAACGCCGATTTTCGACCAGAACTGCTGCTGATTCATGCCCAGCCTGCGACGAATCTCGCGCGGATCGACGCGTTCAACGACCTTGACGGTGCTCATGACAGTCCTTTCTTGCTATTTGTTGGCGCTTGGCAGCGAGCCCCCCGACCCCCTGTCGTCGCTGCATACCATTTGGATGGAATGACGCACGCCACACTATAAGGATTTCGTCCGCAATTGCAAGCAGCATTGATGCGGCAGAGCGCGCTGCTGCCTGCTGCCGGTCCTGGCGCCGACCTTCTTTGCTGCCAGGCCAATCATTGTCCTAGAATAGCGACCTCTTGGCACTGCTCAACGGGATCTCCAATGGCATTGATCGTACAGAAATTCGGCGGCACGTCGGTCGGTTCGACGGAACGCATCAAGAATGTCGCCAGGCGTGTCGCTCGCTGGCGCGCGCAGGGACACGACATCATCCTGGTTCCGTCGGCGATGGCCGGGGAAACCAATCGCCTGCTGGCTCTGGCAAAGGAGGTCTCTCCGTCGCCAGACCCGCGCGAACTCGATGTCATCGCTTCCACCGGAGAACAGGTGACGATAGCCCTGCTGGCCATGGCGATGCATGGGGAAGGAGTCAAGGCGAAGAGTTTCACGGGATCGCAGGTCGGCGTGCTGACCGACAGCACCTTCACCAAGGCGCGCATCCTGAAGATCGACCAGGGCCGGATCCGCAAGGCCCTGGCCGATGGCAACGTCGTCGTCGTCGCCGGCTTCCAGGGCGCCGATGAGGAAGGCAACATCACGACGCTGGGACGCGGCGGATCCGACACCTCGGCGGTCGCTCTGGCGGCGGCGATGAAGGCCGACGAGTGCCAGATCTATACTGACGTGGACGGTGTGTATACGACCGACCCGCGTGTCGTTCCGGAGGCCCGGAAGCTGGACACGATCACCTTCGAGGAGATGCTCGAAATGGCCAGTCTCGGCTCGAAGGTGCTGCAGATCCGCTCGGTGGAGTTCGCCGGCAAGTACAAAGTCAAACTTCGCGTCCTTTCCAGCTTTGCCGACGAGGGCGAAGGAACGCTGATCACTGTTGAGGAAAAAGGCCAAATGGAACAACCGATCATCTCCGGCATCGCTTTCAACCGCGACGAAGCCAAACTGACCGTGCTGGGCGTGCCGGACCGCCCGGGGATCGCCTACCAGATCCTGGGACCGATCGCCGACGCCAACATCGATGTCGACATGATCATCCAGAACATCGGTCGTGACGGCACCACGGATTTCTCCTTCACCGTCAATCGCAACGATTTCAGCAAGTCGCTCAGGATTCTCGAGGGAGTCAAGGAAAAGATCGGCGCGCGCGATGTCAACGGCGACGCGACGACGTGCAAGGTTTCAGCGGTCGGGGTCGGCATGCGCTCGCACCCCGGCGTCGCCAGCAGGATGTTCGCTGCGCTGGCGAAGGAGAACATCAACCTGCAGATGATTTCGACATCGGAGATCAAGATCTCGGTGGTGATCGAGGAAAAGTACCTGGAACTTGCCGTGCGCGTACTGCACAAGGCCTTCGGTCTCGAGAAGCCCCCGAAGTCGAAGTTGGGTTTGACCGGTAGAGGTGAAACCGATATCATCACGCCGTCCTAGGAGACGTGGCCGAGAGGTCGAAGGCACTCCCCTGCTAAGGGAGCATGCGGGCATAAACCTGCATCAAGGGTTCGAATCCCTTCGTCTCCGCCAGGACACCGGCTGGAAACTCTCTGCAGCAACATCGACCGTTACCGCTACCTCGGCTATCAACCGCTGCCCAATTGCGCTACATCGTCCGCGCCAGCGGACAGCCCATCGCCTTGCTCAGCTTCGGGGCCACCGCCTGGAAGACCCAGCAGTGCGACCACTATATTGGGTGGACGCCCGCGCAACGTCAGGAGCACCTGCACGGCGTCGTAAGCAACGCGCGATTCATCATCCTGCCGTGGATTGAATGCAAGAACCTCGCCTCGTCCATCTTGGCTCGCGCTGCCCGGC
>JAEUOM010000246.1 GCA_016788495.1 Accumulibacter sp.
ACAAACTTCGCTTCGTTGTCCTTCACCATCTTGATCACGTCTTGCGGGCTTGCCATCAAAGGGCCTCCTGAACAGGTGCCGGGGTCAGCGGCGACAATGGAAAATCGTTGCGCGAGGGTAAAAGCACGAAACGTGCCAACTGATCCCTAGCTGACTGAACATTGTGCCACAACGGTGTGTGCCACGATCGCGCTTTTTTGGCGCACAGCATTGGTGCCATCGCGAAGCATCCGCACCACCATGGTGCGGTCGTGCGGCCCGGCAGCACGCGTGTGGGTCCGCCGGGAACGAAACAAGTGATTTATACTCCCAGATCGCTGACATCTCATCCGACGAGGCTTGGACAGACATCATGGGAAGACTGACCGACCTTCTGCAACTCGCCCGCGAGCGCGGTCAGGAGCTGGGCCTGCCTTACGCCGGCGCGCTGACACCGCGTGAAGCTTTCGAGGTCTGGCAATTGGCACCAGGAGCGCGGTTGGTTGACGTGCGCACCCGAGCAGAGTGGGACTGGGTGGGCCGGATCCCCGGTGCCGTCGAGATCGAGTGGATGGGTTACCCAGACAGCCGGCCGAACTCCCATTTTCTCGCCCACCTCAAGCAGCAAGCCGATCGTGAGGCACTGCTGCTGTTCATCTGCCGCAGCGGAGCGCGGTCGCACCATGCCGCTGCACTCGCCACGCAAGCCATGCAGCGCGAATGTTACAACGTACTCGAGGGCTTCGAAGGCGATGTCGACGCCAGCGGCCAGCGCGGCAGGGTCGGTGGCTGGCGCCACGCCGGCCTGCCTTGGCAGAGCTGAGAGGTGGTGCAACAGATCATCGCCAACAGGCCGCAGTTCGGGGCGGCAGCGAGCGCCACAGCGGACTGGCAAGGCAGCGGATCGATGCACATCCACTGAGATTCGATTCCTCCGTCCGGCCGGGCTTTCACCCACATCGATTCGACCACCACACATGCAGACCGCCACCATCAGCTTCGACAGGTTCAACCAGTTGCAGGACGACGCCTGCCATCAGCGCATCCGCACCGCCCGCGGGCGCCTGGGCAAGGAAGTCGTGCTGCTCTGCCATCACTATCAGCGCGCCGACGTCTACCAATACGCCGACCTGACGGGCGATTCGCTCAAGCTGTCGCGCCTGGCCGCGAACACCGATTCCCGCTTCATCGTCTTCTGCGGCGTTCACTTCATGGCCGAGGTCGCCGACATCATGTCGAAACCCCAACAGATCGCCATCCTGCCCGATCTGGCGGCCGGCTGCTCAATGGCCGACATGGCCAACCTCGCCAAGGTCGAACGCTGCTGGCGCGAGCTTGGCGAACTGATCGACGTCGATCAGTTGGTCACCCCGGTGACCTACATCAACTCTGCGGCCGACCTCAAGGCCTTCTGCGGCGAACATGGCGGCATCGTCTGCACCTCCTCGAACGCCGGCACCATCGCCACTTGGGCCTTCGCACGGCGGGAGAAGATTCTCTTCTTTCCCGACCAGCATCTCGGGCGCTGGACAGGATTCCAGATGGGCATCCCGCTCGACGAGATGGTGGTCTGGGATCCCGATCTCGAGCGGGGCGGTCTGACTCCGCAGCAGATCCGCGACGCCAGGCTCCTGCTCTGGAAGGGTCACTGCTCGGTACACCAGATGTTCCAGCCGGCGCACATCCTGCGGTTTCGCAATCAGCATCCTGACGGTCTGGTGATCTCCCACCCCGAGTGCAGCTTCGAGGTCTGCCGGCAATCAGACTTCGTCGGCTCGACCGAACACATCGTCCGCACGATCAAGGAAGCCAGCGCCAATACGCGCTGGTTGGTCGGCACCGAACTGAATCTGGTGAACCGCCTCGCCGAAGAAGTCAGGCACGAGGGCAAGATCGTTCAGTTCATGGCGCCGACGGTCTGCATGTGTTCCACCATGCAGCGCATCGACCCGCAGCATCTGGCATGGACCCTGGAAAACTTGGCGGAAGGGACGGTGGTCAACCAGATCAGCGTGCCCGAACATGAGCGGGAACTCGCCAGGCTGGCACTCGACCGCATGCTAGAGGTGTCGTGAAGACAGCATGCACATGCCGGGGAGCCAGCAGCGCGGCACGCGCATCGGGCAGCAACTCGCGGCCGCGATGAAGACGGGATGCGCCGTTGAAGTGCGCCGCCGGCGCGCGCCTGCTGCCGTTCTGTGGCCGCCCGCAAGCCAATGACCACCGACTGTCTGTACCGCTTCGTGCTCGACGATCTGGACATCTCGGGCGCCCTGGTCCGGCTCGGCCCGGTGTGGCAAGAACTCCTCGAGGATCGCGGTTACCCGTTGCCGGTGGCAGAGCTGCTTGGCGAATTGTCTGCCAGCAGCCTGCTTGTCAGCAGCAATCTCAAGCAGCCGGGACGGGTGACCATCCAGTTGCGCGGCAATGGTCCGATCTCTCTGCTGGTCATCGACTGCAACGAGCAACTGCAGATTCGCGGCATGGCGAAGTGCGCGCAAGAGATCGTACACGGATCCCTGCGCGAGCTTCTCGGTGATGGCCAACTGCTTCTCTCGCTCGACATGCCGTCCATGCGCGAGCCGTACCAGAGCATCGTACCCGTCGACAGCGAGACCGTCGCCCAGGTGTTCGAGCACTATCTGGGGCAATCGGTACAGCAGCCGGCACGCCTCTTCTTGGCAGTGTCGGACGAAACGGCCGCCGGCCTGCTGCTGCAGAAGCTACCGACGACCGAGGAACGCGATGCCGACGGCTGGGCCCGCGCCGAGGCGCTGGCAGCGACCGTCAGTCGTCCGGAACTGCTATCGCTGGCGGCTGAAGAACTCTTGCCACGGCTTTTTCCCGAGGAAACGATCCGCCTCTTTGCCGCGCAGGAAGTCGCCCTCAACTGCCCCGAGGACTGGCAGAAGGCGGGCGCGCTCCTGCGCACCCTGGGCGCGCGTGAAGTCTATGCCGCCCTGCGCGAGAACGGCGAAGTAGTGATCCGGGATGAGATCTGCAACCGCGAGTACCGTTTCGACGCGCCGGCGATCGACGAGCTGTTCGCCAGACCGGTGACGACTTCTCCGACGACACGGCACTGATCGACCTGCCGCGACCGGCACTCACAGCAGCTTGCCGGGATTCATCAATCCACGCGGGTCCAGCGCCCCCTTGACCGCGCGCATCATGCCGATCTCCAGCTGCGTCCTGTAACGCAACAGTTCCGCGCGCTTCAACTGCCCGATGCCATGCTCGGCACTGATGCTCCCGCCGAGTTCGTGCACGAGGTCATGCACGACGCGGTCGACCTGTGGCTGCGCGGCCAGAAACGCAGCCTGGTCCCCGACTGTCGGTCGCGACTGGTTGTAGTGCAGATTGCCATCGCCGACATGGCCGAAGGTGACCATCCTGATGCCCGGAAAAGCCTCGAGCAGGGCTCGGTCTGCGCGCTCGACGAACTCCGGCAGGCGCGAGATCGGCAGTGAAACGTCGTGCTTGATGCTCGGACCCTCGATCCGCTGCGCCTCGCCAATGCTCTCGCGCAGCATCCACAGCCGACGTGCCTGCTCGCCACTCTGTGCCAGCACTGCGTCAGCGACGGTCCGATCCTCGATCATGCTCGCCAGGAAGGAGGCCAGCGCATCGCGCAAGAGAAGCTCGTCACCGCCAGCGGACAGCTCGACCAGAAGGTGCCACGGACTGTCGGCCAGCGCCGGGTGGGGACCGGGGATGTGTTTGTGAACCAGACCCAGGGCGACCTCGGAAACCAGTTCGCAAGCAGTGAGCGCCGGTCCGAAACGATCCTGCAGGAGGCCCAGCACGCACACCGCCGTCACCGGGGCAGCAATCGCCAACCAGGCGGTCGCCTTCGCCCGCGGCCAGGGAAAGAGTCGCAACACGGCGGCAGTGATGATGCCGAGCGTTCCTTCCGCGCCGATGAACAGGTGTTTGAGGTCGTAGCCGCTGTTGTCCTTGCGCAGGCCACGCAGGCCATCCCAGATCTCACCGCTGGGCAGGACCACCTCGAGACCCAGGGTCAGCTCGCGCGCGTTGCCGTAGCGCAGAACCTGCACACCGCCGGCATTGGTCGATAGATTGCCACCGATCTGGCAGCTTCCCTCGGCGGCGAGTGACAGCGGAAACAGGCGTCCGGCTGCCACAGCAGCCTCCTGTACGCGCTGCAGAAGGCAACCAGCTTCGACGGTGATCGTATTGTTCGCCGCATCGATCGCTCGCACGCGATTGAGCAGCGCGAGACTGATCACCACCGAGCGGCCGTCGGCGGCCGGCGTCGCCGCGCCACAGAGGCTGGTGTTCCCGCCCTGCGGCACCATGGTCACATCAGCCTGCGCACACAACCGGACCACCGCCGACACCGCGGCCGTGGTCGACGGTCTGACAACGCAGACGGCAGTCCCACGATAGCGACCCCGCCAGTCGACAAGATGCCCGGCCATCGCGTCGGCGGCGACCAGCACGTTCGCCTCACCAACCACTTCACCGAGCTTGCCGATCAGACATGCGTTGTCCACCGATACCTCTGCGCTCAAGGATGGGTGCCTGCAGCGGTTCACCAACGGCCAGTGCCACCAGCCGCCTGGCACCGCGGCGCTTGTAACGGCAAGCGTAGCTCATGTTAGCAGGGTCTTTGATTAATCTCGCGTTTGATGCGAAGATTCTGTCCAGACCGGTTGCTGCCTGGCATCCCAGACCCTGACCAAGGCCTGCAATACCATCGTCAACCACGCCAGGCGGAGATAGTGTCCCCTCGAACCCCATGACCATCGCTCACATCGACGCAGGCAGACGGCAACGCGTGCGCCATCTGCAGCAGCCACAGGCTGAACCCCCACGGTGCCGCCACCGATGAACCTCCCGACAAGAATCGTTGGGGACATCGGAGGCACCCATGCCCGCTTCGCATTGCTCGACGAAGCGGGTACGCCACGGCACATGGAAGTCCTGGCGGTTGCCGACTTCGCGGGGCCGGTCGAGGCAATCCAGGCCTACCTCGCAGCGGCTGCGAGCCCTGCCCCATCAGCCGCTGCCATCGCCATCGCGGCACCAGTACATGATGGCGTGGTCGCGCTGACGAACGCTTCGTGGAGCTTCTCGCGCGAGAGCATCAGGGCGCGACTGGGGCTGCGGCAGTTGCTGCTGCTCAATGACTTCAGCGCCCTCGCCCTGTCGCTACCGCATCTTCCCGCCGCCCAACTGCGCCCGGTCGGCGGCGGAAGCCCCGTCGCCGGCGCAGCCAAGGCCGTACTCGGTCCCGGGACTGGGCTGGGTGTTTCCGGCCTCCTCCACCATGCCGGCCACTGGCTGCCTCTGAGCGGGGAAGGCGGTCATTGCTCGCTGGCCCCGGCGGACGAGCGTGAGGCGGCTATCCTGGCGCTGGCCTGGCGCGAGTTCGAGCATGTCTCTGCCGAGAGAGTTCTGTCCGGCAGCGGCCTGCCGCTGCTGCATCGACTGGTCGCGACGGTGGACGGGCGAACGCATGCGCCCTTGGGTACCGCCGAGATCGTCGCGCGTGCCGTGGCCGGAGACGATCTGCAATGCGCCGCGGCGATCGATACCTTCTGCGCGCTGCTCGGCTCGCTGGCTGGCAATCTCGCACTCACCCTCGGCGCACAGGGTGGCGTTTATGTGGGCGGTGGTATCATTCCCCGCCTGGGGGAAATCTTCGATCGCTCGCCCTTCCGCGCGCGTTTCGAGGCCAAGGGGCGCTTCGCTTCCTATCTGGCCGCAATTCCGACCTATGTAATCCTTTCGCCTGCACCGGCCCTGCTGGGTGCTGCCCGTGCCCTGGCCGAGTGCGAGGGTTGCCCATGAACTTTTTTGGAGTACCAGCCTGATGTCCGACGCCGCCAACCCCCTTTCCGAAAGCGAACAACTGCGCTGCGCCATCGAGCAAAAGCTCGTCGGCACGGTCGCTGCCGAGCCGACCCGCGCCACCCGCGCCGATCTCTATCTCGCGCTTTCGCAAGTGGCACGCGAGCAGTTGGCCGCGCGTTGGGTGCGCACCCAGAATGCAGACCGCGACAACAAGGCACGCCGGATCTACTACCTGTCGATGGAATTCCTCATCGGACGGGCGATGAACAACGCGCTCTCGGCCATCGGGCTGCGCGACCAGGCAGCAGCCCTGTTCACGCCGCCGAGCCCGTCGCTCGACGAGGTGATGGAGTGCGAGCCTGATGCAGCGCTGGGGAATGGCGGCCTGGGCCGACTGGCTGCCTGCTTCCTCGATTCGATGGCCACCGTCGGACTGCCCTCCTGGGGTTATGGCGTCCGTTACGAGTACGGCATGTTTGCCCAGTCGATCCTCAACGGACAGCAGGTCGAGAAACCCGAAGCCTGGCTGCAGGATCGGTCGCCCTGGGAATTCCCGCGTGCGAACAAGCATCACACCGTCCGCTTCGGCGGCACCTGCGAGCATCACGGCGAATGGGCGGAATGGCATGCTGCGGACTCGGTCGAGGCGAAGGCCTTCGACTACGTCATCCCCGGCCACGGTACGGATCGCGTCAGCACCCTGCGTCTGTGGAAAGCGGCAGCTCCATCGGAGATCGACCTCGGTGCCTTCAACACCGGCGACTACCACCGCGCGGCGGACTTCAAGAACCGTTTCGAGAACATCTCGTGGGTACTCTACCCGAATGACAGTACGTCCGCCGGCCGCGAACTGCGCCTGCGCCAGGAGTACTTCTTCGTTTCGGCATCCTTGCAGGACATCCTGCAACGCCACGACGCCGAGCATGGCACCTTCAGCAACCTCGCCGAGCACGTGGCGATCCACCTCAATGATACGCACCCGGCGATCAGCGTCGCCGAGCTGATGCGGCTGCTGGTGGACGATCATGGAATGCCGTGGGCTGCCGCCTGGGAGCAATGCCGAAGGATCTTCTCCTACACCAACCACACGCTGATGCCGGAGGCGCTCGAAACCTGGAAAGTGACTCTGATCCAGCGCGTTCTGCCGCGTCACATCCTGATCATCTACCGCATCAACCAGGAGTTCCTCGACGAAGTCGTCCGTCTGTACCCCGGCGATATCGACCTCATGCGGCGGGTCTCGCTGATCGATGATGGCGGTGGGCACGACAAGGACAAGCGGGTGCGCATGGCGAACCTGTGCATCGTCGGCAGCCACCGGGTCAACGGCGTCTCGCAACTGCACTCGGACCTCATGGTGCAGACCATCTTCGCCGACTTTGCCCGCCTCTATCCGGAGCGCTTCCACAACAAGACCAACGGCGTGACGCCACGGCGCTGGCTCGCACAGGCCAACCCGGCGCTGTCGACACTGCTTGACGAACGACTTGGCGGCAAGACCTGGCGACTCAATCTCGACCGTCTGCAGGAGCTGCGGGCAAGCGCCGACGAAGCCGGTTTCCGCAGTGCCTTCGCGACAGCGAAGCGCGGCAACAAACTGCGCCTGGCCAGTTATGTCGCGCGCGAACTGGCTGTCTGCCTCGACCCCGACAGCCTGTTCGACGTTCAGGTGAAACGGATTCACGAATACAAGCGCCAACTGCTGAACGTGCTGCACGTCATCACCCGCTACAACGCACTGCTAGACGGTTCGGCGCGCGACTACGCGCCGCGCAGCGTGATCTTCGCCGGCAAGGCAGCCTCCTCATACCACATGGCGAAACAGGTGATCCGCTTGATCCATGACGTGGCTGCGGTAGTCAACAACGACCCGCGGACGCGCGATCTGCTGCGCGTGGTGTTCATCCCCAACTACGGCGTGTCGATCGCCGAGCTGATCATGCCGGCGGCCAACCTGTCGGAGCAGATTTCCACCGCCGGCACCGAAGCCTCGGGTACCGGCAACATGAAGCTGTCGCTCAACGGCGCACTGACAATCGGCACCGAGGACGGTGCCAACATCGAGATCCGCGACAACGTCGGCGCCGACAACATTTTCATCTTCGGCAACAACACGGCCCAGGTCAGCGCGATCAGGCAGGCTGGTCATCAACCACTGGCGTTGTACCACGGCGATCCCGCCCTCAAGGAGGCACTCGACCGCATCGACAGCGGCTTCTTCTCGCCTGGGGAGCGTTCGCGCTACCACGACATCTTCAACAGTCTCCTGCACTACGGCGATCACTACCTGCTGCTCGCCGACTACGCCGACTACGTGGCAACACAAGGACGGGTCGACGCACTCTACCTGAACAGCGACGAATGGCAGCGCAAGGCGATCATCAACGTCGCCGGCATGGGCCCGTTTTCTGCTGACCGGACGATTCGCGACTATGCCAGAGACACGTGGCACATCCGAACACTTTAAGTAAGGAAGTCTCAAATGCTTGACTCTGCTGACGTCATAGCCCTCTATCGGGCGCAACACAGTGACCCCTATGCGGTCCTTGGAATGCATACCGACGCCGACGGGAAACTCTGGGTGCGCAGCATGCAGCCCGGCGCCATGTCGGTCGCCGTCGTCGACGCCAAGACCGGCCGTCCGGTCGCCGAGCTCGAACACCGCCGGATCGAGGGAGTGGACGGTTTCTTCGAGGGGGTCATTCCCCGCCGCCGCAACTACTTCCCATATCGCCTGCGAATCAGCTGGCAGGAAGGGGTACAGGAGACCGATGATCCGTATCGCTTCTGGACCGTGCTCGGCGAGATGGACGTCTGGCTGCTCGCCGAAGGCTCGCACCTGCGACCCTTCGAGCGCCTCGGGGCCCACCTTTGTGAAATCGACGGGGTTGCCGGAACCGCATTTGCCGTCTGGGCGCCCGATGCGCAACGAGTCAGTGTCGTAGGCGACTTCAACACCTGGGACGGTCGCCGGCACCCGATGCGCCTGCGCCGCGAATGCGGCGTCTGGGAGATCTTCCTGCCCGGCGTCACGGCCGGCGCCCACTACAAGTTCGAAATCCGCTCGCGCGACGGTTACCTGCTGCCGCTGAAGGCGGACCCCTACGGCTTTCAGGCCGAGATGCGCCCGTCCACCGCGTCAGTCGTCTGCGCGCTGCCGCCGCCCGTAGAGGCCTCGTTGATTCCGGCCGGCGACCAGCTGGATGCGCCAATGTCGATCTACGAGGTCCACCTGGCTTCCTGGCGGCGGGCCGACGATGGCGGCTTCCCCGACTGGCAGCGGATCAGCGAGACGCTGATCCCCTATCTGGTCGACCTGGGTTTTACACATCTCGAGCTGCTGCCGGTTTCCGAGCACCCCTTCGACGGCTCCTGGGGCTACCAGCCGCTCGGACTGTACTCGCCGACTGCCCGCCATGGTACGCCAACCGGCTTCCGCGACTTCGTTCGTGCCTGCCACGCTGCCGGCCTGCGAGTGATCGTCGACTGGGTGCCAGCGCATTTCCCGACCGACGAGCACGGCCTTGGTCGCTTTGACGGTACGGCACTCTACGAGCATTCCGACCCGCGCGAGGGAATGCATCAGGACTGGGGTACCCTGATCTACAACTTCGGCCGCCGCGAAGTGAGCAACTACCTGATCGGCAATGCCCTCTTCTGGATCGAGCGCTACGGGGTGGACGCGCTGCGCGTCGATGCCGTCGCATCGATGCTGTATCGCGACTACAGCCGCGAAGACGGACAATGGCTCCCGAACGTGCATGGTGGTCGCGAGAATCTCGAGGCCGTGGCTTTCCTGCGCCGCATGAATGAGGTTCTCGGCCAGGAACATCCTGCCGCGTCGACGCATGCCGAGGAATCCACGGCGTGGCCAATGGTCAGCCGGCCACCGGAAATGGGCGGCCTCGGCTTTCATTACAAGTGGAACATGGGCTGGATGCACGACGTCCTCGACTACATGTCGCGTGATCCGGTGCATCGCAAATATCACCACAATCAGCTCAGCTTCGGCCTGATGTACGCCTTCACGGAGAACTTCGTGCTGCCCCTGTCGCACGACGAGGTTGTCCATGGCAAGGGCTCCCTGATCAGCAAGATGGCGGGCGATTACTGGCAGAAATTCGCCAATCTGCGCTCGCTGTATGCCTTCATGTGGGCCCATCCGGGCAAGAAGCTGCTTTTCATGGGCGGAGAAATTGGTCAATGGAACGAGTGGAACCACGACAGCTCGCTCGACTGGGGGCTTCTCGACTTTCCGCTGCACGCTGGCGTGCGTGACCTCATCCGTGATCTCAACGGCATCTACCGCAGCAACCCGGCGCTGCACGAGGTCGATTTCGAGCCTGCCGGTTTCGAATGGGTTGCTGCCGACGATGCGGAGTGCTCGGTGGTCGCCTTCGTCCGCTGGAGCCGTGATCGTTCGCGCGCCGTGCTCTACGTCGGCAACTTCACTCCGGTCGTGCGCCATGGTTATCGCATCGGCGTACCGATGGCGGGAATGTATCGCGAGCGGCTCAATACAGACTCGCAGCACTATGGCGGCAGCAACGTCGGCAACGGGTTCGAACCGCTGTTTGCCGAGGAGGTCGCCGCGCACGGTCGCCCCTGGTCGCTCAATCTGACCTTGCCGCCGTTGGCCGGACTGTACTTCGAATGGACGGCCTGAGCGACTGCGGGGCACTCACTGACGGGCGGCCCTGGCCACTCGGCAGTCACTGGGACGGCGCCGGCGTCAATTTCGCACTCTTCTCGGCCCATGCCGAGCGCGTCGAACTGTGTCTCCTCGCAGGCGGACGGATGCGCGTGCTGCCGTTGCGCGAGTGCACCGATCAGGTGTGGCACGGCTACCTCGCCGGTGCGGCGCCGGGCCTGCGCTATGGCTTTCGCGTTCATGGCCAGAACGTACCCGCAGAGGGGCATCGTTTTGACGGCAGGCGACTGCTGCTCGACCCCTATGCACGCGAAGTCGTCGGCCGCTTCTCGTGGCCGGCGCACGACGATCCGGTGCATCTGCTGACCGCCGCCGTGGTGGACGAACGCTTCGACTGGGCCGATGATTCGCCACCGGCAACGCCCTGGTCGGACACGGTGCTCTACGAAGCGCACGTCAAGGGAATGAGCCGGGAGCATCCCGGCGTTCCGGAGGCCCTGCGCGGCAGCTACGCAGGTCTCGCCACCCCGGCGATGATCGGGCATTTCCAGCGGCTTGGCGTCACCGCCGTCAACCTGCTGCCGATACATCACTTTCTCGACGAGCAACGACTGA
>JAEUOM010000162.1 GCA_016788495.1 Accumulibacter sp.
CAGCTCTACCAGCAGTTCGCGGTGACCATCGCGATTTCGGTCGTCATCTCGGCCTTCAACGCGCTGACCCTGAGCCCGGCCCTGTGCGCCCTGCTGCTCCGGCCCAAGGTCAAGGGAAGCGGGCCGCTGCAGAAGTTCTACGACTGGTTCAACGAGGTGTTCGGCCGGGTCACCGGCGGCTACGTCGGCGTCTGCCGCCTGGCGATCCGCAAGAGCTTCATCAGCCTGATCTTCATTGCCGGCCTCGCCGCCCTCGCCGGCCTGTTCGGCAAGACGCTGCCGACCGGCTTCCTGCCCGACGAGGACCAGGGCTACGTCTTCGCCGGCGTGCAGCTTCCCGATGCGGGTTCGCTGCAGCGCACCTCGGAAGTCGCCCGCCAGGCCGAAGACCTGATCAAGGACGTTCCCGGCGTCAAGTACGTCACCACCGTGGTCGGCTACAACCTGTTGAGCCAGGTGCAGAACACCTACAGCGCGTTCTTCTTCATCACTTTCGAGGAATGGTCGAAGCGCAAGAAGCCGGAGGAGCAGTACGGGGCGATCAAGGATGAGCTGACCCGGCGGCTTTCCGGCATCAGCGGCGCCATCGGCTTCGCCTTTCCGCCGCCGGCGATCCAGGGCGTCGGTGTCTCGGGCGGCGCCACCTTCATCCTGCAGGATCGCGCCGGCAAGGACATCGCCTTCCTCGCCGAGCAGACCAACAAGTTCCTCGAAGCGGCGCGCAAGCGACCAGAACTGGCCGGCCTGTCGACCACCTTCCGCCCGGTCGTGCCGCAGCTGTTCATCGACGTGGACCGCGACAAGGTGCTCAAGCAGGGAGTCAATATCAAGGAGGTCTACCAGACGCTGCAGTCCTTCCTCGGCAGCGGCTTCATCAACTATTTCAACCGCTTCGGCCGCCAGTGG
Organism: Accumulibacter sp.; assembly: GCA_016788495.1. Lineage (GTDB taxonomy): Bacteria > Pseudomonadota > Gammaproteobacteria > Burkholderiales > Rhodocyclaceae > Accumulibacter. Next base: position 907 of record JAEUOM010000162.1, read on the forward strand.
CAGGTCTACATCCAGGCCGAGGGCGACTTCCGCACCGACATCCAGAATGTCGGCCAGTTCTACGTGCGCAACAAGGATGGCCAGCCGGTCCCGCTGTCGGCACTGACCTCGGTACGCAACATCGCCGGCCCCGAGTTCACGATGCGCTTCAACCTCTACCGCAGCGCGCAGATCAACGCCTCGGCCGCGCCGGGCTTCAGTTCGGCACAGGTCATGCGCGCGCTGGAAGAGGTGTTCCACGAGACCATGCCGAGCGAAATGGGCTTCGACTACTCCGGCATGTCGTTCCAGGAACAGAAAGCCGCGCAGGGCGTCTCGCCGGTCGCCATCTTCGCCTTCTCGCTGCTCTGCGTCTTCCTGATCCTCGCCGCCCAGTACGAGAGCTGGTCGCTGCCGTTCTCGGTGCTGCTCGGGACGCCGATCGCCGTCGCCGGGGCTTTCGCGGCGCTGCTGCTGCGCGGGCAGGAGCTCAATGTCTATGCGCAGATCGGCCTCGTCATGCTGATCGGCCTCGCGGCCAAGAACGCCATCCTGATCGTCGAATTCGCCAAGATGGAATACGAGAAGGGCGAGCTGTCGCTGGCGGAGGCCACCCTGAAGGGCGCGCAGTTGCGCCTGCGGCCGATCCTGATGACCTCGTTCGCCTTCATCCTCGGCTGCGTTCCGCTCGCGCTGGCCAGCGGCGCCGGCGCCATCTCGCGGCAGGTGATGGGCGGTGCGGTCATCGGCGGCATGCTGGCCGCCACCGGCATCGCGATCTTCATGATCCCGGTGAGCTTCTACGTCATCGAGCGGCTCAGCCACCGCGGCAAGACCGATCCGCTGCCGGTCGAAAGCGCCGGCGCGAACGAGCAACCGGCTGCCGCCAAGGAAGGGGATGGCCATGCGTAATCCCATCGCTGCGATGTTGATCACCCTGCTCGCCGGCGGCTGCATGGTCGGCCCCGACTATGTCCGCCCGCCCCTCGACGCACCGGCGGCCTGGCGCCTGGACGAGAAGGATGCGCGTGATCTCGCCAACACCGCCTGGTGGGAGCAGTTCGCCGACCCGGTGCTCAACGACTTGGTGACGACGGCGCTGCGCGAGAACAAGGATCTGATGATTGCCAGCGCCCGCGTCGAGGAGTTCGCCGGCAGGTACGGCTTCGTTCGCTCCGGCCTTTTCCCGCAGGTCGGCGCCAGCGCCGACGCCCGCCGGCAGCGCGACGTCGGCGCAGTGGTCCTCGGCGCCGGGCAGGACAATACCTTCAGCACCTACAATGTCCTGCTCAACGCCAGTTGGGAGATCGACATCTGGGGGCGCATCCGGCGCCAGACAGAAGCGGCGCGTGCGCGCCTGCTGGCCAGCGAGGAAGGCCGGCGCGGTGTCATCCTGTCGCTCGTCGGCAGCGTCGCCGGCGCCTACATCAACCTGCGCGATCTCGACCGGCAGCTGGAGATCGCGCAGGCGACGGCCAAGACGCGCGGCGAGTCGTACGAGCTGTTCAAGCTGCGCTTCGAAGGTGGCCTGATATCCTTGCTCGAACTGAGCCAGAACCGCTCGCAATACGAGGAGGCGCTGGCGACGATCCCGCCCATCGAGAAAGCGATCGCACAGCAGGAAAACGGCCTCAGCGTGCTGCTCGGACGCAACCCGGGGCCCATCGCCCGCGGCAAGAGCATTGACGAACTGACACTGCCGGCGATCCCTGCCGGCTTGCCGTCGGAACTCCTCGAGCGGCGGCCCGACCTGCGCCGTGCCGAACAGGAGCTGATCGCCGCCAATGCCCTGATCGGCGCCGCCAAGGCGGCGTACTTCCCGACGATCTCGCTCACCGGACTCTTCGGATACTCGAGTACCAGCCTCAGCAACCTCTTCCAAGGCGAGAACAAGGTGTGGAACTACGGCCTGCCGATCAGCATGCCGATCTTCACCGCCGGCGCGCTGGCGGGACAGTTGCAGTCCGCCGAGGCGACACAGCAGCAGGCGCTGTTCAGCTACCAGAAGGCGATTCAGGAGGCTTTCCGCGAGGTCAACGATGCGCTGATCAACCAGGACCGGACGCGCGAGCAGTTGCACGCACAGCGGCGTCAGGTCGAAGCCTTGCAGCAGTACGCCGCCACCGCCCGCCTGCGCTACGACAATGGCTACACCAGCTTCATCGAGGTCCTCGACGCCGAACGCAGCCTGTTCAGCGTGCAACTGCAGTACACGCAGACCCAGGGGACGGAGTTCCAGGCGATGATCAGTCTGTACCTGGCAATGGGTGGCGGCTGGGTCAACGAAGCGGATCGGCTCGCCGGCAAGGCGGACGACGTCGCAGTAGCCAGGCAACCGTGAGCGTGCCAGCCGGCGGGCGCTGCCCGGTCCAGCAGCGCCAGGATGCAACCGCAAAGGAGAGAAACATGGGCAAGAAGGGCAAAGCGGCAAGGAAAACCAAATTGAAGCAACTCGGCCAGCCCGAACCCGCGACTGGCGTGGCGACAACGGAGGCGGCCGAGCAGCCAGCGCGGAAGATGTCGTCGAAAGAGTATTACCGGGAACTCGAGCAGCTCGAGGGCGAACTCGCTCACCTGCAGAGCTGGGTGATCGAAAAGGGGCTGAAGGTGGTGATCGTCTTCGAAGGACGCGACGGCGCCGGCAAGGGTGGCACGATCAAGGCGATCACCGGCCGCGTCAGCCCGCGCGTCTTCCGCGTCGTCGCCTTGCCGGCGCCGACCGAGCGCGAGAAGACGCAGATGTACGTGCAGCGTTATCTGCCACACCTGCCGGCAGCCGGCGAGGTGGTCATCTTCGACCGCAGCTGGTACAACCGCGCCGGCGTCGAACGGGTGATGGGCTTCGCCAGCGACGAGCAGGTGCAGGGATTCCTGCGTCTGGCACCGCTGTTCGAGAAGCTGATGGTCGATGGCAACCAGATCATCCTGCGCAAGTACTGGCTCGAGGTCGACATGGACGAGCAGACGCGCCGTCTCGAAGCGCGCATCACCGATCCGCGCAAGCAATGGAAGCTGTCGCCGATGGATCTCAAGTCGTACAGTCGCTGGTACGACTACTCGCGTGCCCGCGACGACATGTTCCGGGCCACCGATACCGACTGGGCGCCGTGGTTCGTCGCCCGCTCGGACGACAAGAAGCGGGTGCGGCTCAACATCATCAAGCACCTGTTGAGCAGCATTCCCTACGAGGTCGCCAAGGCGCCGAAGATCAGCCTGCCACGGCGACAGAAAGCCGGCGACTACGTGGACCCCGGTCTGCCGCTGAAGTACGTTCCCGAGGTCTACTGAACAGCCTTGTCACTGCGGGCGACGGAGCCGTCGCCCCACCCACCGGAGGTTTCCGCCATGCGCCTTGCCCTTCTTGCCGCCGCGACCACGTTCGCCGCCACGGCCTACGCTCTGCCACCTGACCAGTACCGCATCCGCAACGCCGGCGAACTGGTCAAGGTGTGCAGCGTACCGGCGTCGGATCCCGACCACGCAAGCGCCCTCGCTTTCTGCCACGGCGTCCTCGCGGGTGCCTACGGCTACTACGACGCATCGACACAGCCCGCCGATCGCTTCGTCTGCGTTCCCGACCCGAGCCCCAAGCGCTCGCAGGTGGCGAGTGACTTCGTCGCCTGGGCGAACGCCCGGCCGCAGTTGATGAGCGCCGGAGCGATCGACACCCTCTTCCGCTTCGCCGGCGAGATATTCCCTTGCCGCAAGTAGCGGCGCGCGGCGCGCGGCCGCCTGGACAGACCACAGACATGAGGAGCAGGACGATGAAACATGGATTGATCGGCGTCCCGCTGCTGGCGGGCATGCTCGCCATCGGCGGTTGTGCCAACATGAGTTCGACCGAGCAGCGCACGCTGAGCGGTGCGGCGATCGGCACCGGCGTCGGTGCGGTGGTCGGAGCGGCGACCGGCGATTGGGGTTGGGCAGCCGGCGGAGCGGCGATCGGCGCTGCCGGCGGCTTTCTCTACGACCAGCAGCAGCAACGGGAGCAACGCGCCTACCAGCAGGGCGTCCAGGCAGGCAAGGCGAAGGCGACAACGGCGAAGTAGTGGTGAGGGGCGGCAGCGACGCCCCAGCCATGCCCGCGCACCTCGTGGCGGAATGCACGCTCCAGTACCGACGCCCGTGCGTCGGGCGGCCCCTTGTCGAACCGTGTCCGAAGGAAGAGGCGGGCAACCGGGCGCTGACTATTCCGGGTTGAGTTCGTCCCAGGCACGCGGGTGATCGTTCTCCAGCAGCTGCCATAGCAGTTGAACGGCAGACTTCAGACGACCAAGGATCGACAGCGGAGCCCATCGCAGAGCGCCCTCGATCGCACCGGGATGCCGCTCTCCAAGGACGGCAAGAAGCACCGCGGCCTGGAACAGGTCCTTCTCCGACTTGCCCCCCCGATCAACCCGCAACTGGGACTCCATGAGCTTGTGCAGGGCAAAAGGCTCGGGCAACGGCACCCGAACCATGCAGCACCCTTCCCTGGCCAGCAACAGACTCGCCTGTGAGTCCGCCAGCAGATAGCTCAGGTGGTGGCTGCCTTGGTTTCGGCGACGGCAAGCCGGAGAGCCCGGGCCGTCGCATCCGGTTCGGGCGCTCCGATGGGGCCGGCCACGTACCGTTCGCGCTTCTTTCCGTCGCCGTCGTAGAACTGGTGGGCGTAAACGCGAAACCCATCGGCGTTGCTGCGCTCCAGTACGCTCCCGGCCGTCCCGACGAAGACCTTGGCCTGCCCGCGGGCGTGGCTCGCGAGGTCGGCAAAGAGAACCATCAGGGCAGGAGGATGGAAGCGGTACAGCGCAGGCATTGTCTTTCAGGGGTATCCGTCAGGAAAGCAGAGCAGTGGATACGGTCGACACTCGTCAAGCCTGCGTCAACGAACCGGCGGACCGGCAGCAAGGAACCCGGTGCCCGGGGCTGCACGCCAGGACTGGCTCAGATTGAAGCCCAACGTTCAATGTGCAGGCCGCTTCGGCGAGCCTCTCCACGGCGGCGATGCCGCAGCCGATCGCCTATAATGTCCTTGCGGACATTCGTTACGGAAGGTGTTCTCTGATGAAAAGGGGCAAGCTTGATGACATCGAGGCAGTCGGCGGCGGCAATCTGCAGGCGGCAGTCCTTTCACCCGATGAGCGTCGCGCGCAGGGGAAGGCTCTGCGCGACGCAGTGCCGCGCGAGGCGCAGGGCGGCTGGAAGGCACCGAAGAAGCGACGCGATCCGCTCGAACTGTTGGTCGAATCGAACGTCGGTCGTTTACCTGAACTCGTGCCGATCCGCTTCGGCCGCATGCTGCAGTCGCCGTTTGCCTTCTACCGCGGCTCGGCTGCGATCATGGCCGCCGATCTGGCAACGACGCCAACCTCCGGCATTCGGGTGCAGGCCTGCGGCGACGCGCACCTGCTGAATTTCGGCGGCTTTGCCACGCCCGAACGAAATGTGGTGTTCGACATCAACGACCTCGACGAGACGCTGCCAGCACCCTGGGAATGGGATCTCAAGCGCCTGACGGCGAGTGTCGTAATTGCCGCACATCATCTTCGGCTCAATGAGAGCGAAGCGGCAAGAGCGGCGACGGCGACCGTGCGCGCGTACCGGGAACGGATGGCCGACTATTCCTCGATGCGCGCGCTCGAGGTCTGGTACGACACGATTACCGTCGAGCGCGTGATGGCCGAAGCCGGCAGCGACGAGGTCAGGAAGCGAATCACCCGGCGTCTGCAGAAGGCCCGCCAGCAAAGCGCTGCCGAATTCATCTTCCCGAAGCTTGCCGAACACCACGGCGCGCTGCCCCGCATCAAGGATGACCCGCCGCTGATCTTTCACCACAGCGAGGAACAGACCCCGGGATTTGCGACGCAGTACAGAGACGCCCTGGCCAGCTATCGCGAGTCGCTGGCCGAGCACGTGCGCGTGCTGTTCGACCGTTTCCGTTTTTTCGATCTGGCCGCCAAGGTCGTCGGGGTCGGCAGCGTCGGCACCAGGTGTTCGATCGGTCTGTTCATGGCCGCCGACAATGACCCACTCTTCCTGCAGGTCAAGGAGGCGAGGGCGTCGGTGCTCGAAGCGTACGCTGGGCAGAGCCTCCATCCGAACCATGGCCAGCGAGTGATTGCCGGGCAGCGCCTGATGCAGGTCGCTTCCGACATCTTCCTCGGCTGGACCAGAGGACTGGATGGCACGGATTACTACATCCGCCAACTGCGCGACGTCAAGATCAGCGCGATCATCGAGGGCTGGGACATCGACCTCCTGCTGGCCTACGGCAGACTCTGTGCCTGGGCACTGGCGCGGGCGCATGCACGCTCCGGCGACGCCGCACTGATCGCCGGCTACATGGGTTCGAATACCGCCTTCGACGATGCGATCTGCGAGTTCGCCGTCGAGTACAGCGACCAGAATCAGCGTGACTACCGAGCTTTCGTCAAGGCAGTCCGCGAAGGACGACTCGAGGCCCAGGTCGAGGACGGTCCGTGAGTCCTGCGCCGGATGCCGAGGCATCGCAGGCCGCAAACGCCCAGGCACGCGAAGCCGCGGTTACCGGCTGGCGCGCGGTCTTTCCCCCGGCACAGTGGCTCGCCTCGTATCGGACAACCTGGCTGGTGAACGACGCGGTGGCCGGCGTTACGCTGGCCGCCTACGGCATTCCGGTGTCGCTCGCCTACGCCTCGCTCGCCGGACTGCCGCCGCAATACGGCATCTACTGCTATCTCGTTGGCGGCCTGTTCTATGCGCTGTTCGGGTCCTCACGCCAGCTGGCGATCGGCCCCACCTCGGCGATCTCGATGCTGGTCGGCGTCACCGTCGCCGGCATGGCGCAGGGCGATCCGGGACGCTGGGCGTCGATTGCCGCACTGACTGCGCTGGTCATCGCGCTCATGTGCGTGCTGGCGTGGCTGTTCCGCCTGAGTTCGCTGGTCAACTTCATCAGCGAAACCATCCTCCTGGGTTTCAAGGCGGGCGCGGCACTGACCATTGCGGTGACCCAGCTGCCCAAGCTGTTCGGCGTCCAGGGTGGTGGGCACGGCTTCTTCGAATCCGTCGTCACCCTGGCCGGCCAGCTCCCGGATACCAATTTCGCCGTGCTCGCTTTCGGTCTGGCCGCGCTCGCGGTGTTGCTGCTCGGGGAGAAGTTCCTGCCTGGGCGCCCGGTCGCGCTCCTGGTAGTGGTAGTTTCGATTGTCTTGCTGTCGCTGACCCCACTCGGCGAGCACGGCTTCAGGATCGTCGGCGCGTTGCCGCAGGGTCTGCCCGACTTTCGGCTACCGGACTTGCGGGTACGCGATGTTGACGGGGTGATCCCCCTCGCCTTCGCCTGCCTGTTGCTCGCCTACGTCGAAAGTGTTTCTGCCGCGCGCGCGCTGGCGCAGGCCCGCGGTTACGAGATCGATGCGCGCCAGGAACTTCTCGGAATCGGCGCGGCGAACCTGGCTGCGGGACTTTTCCAGGCTTATCCGGTTGCCGGCGGCCTGTCGCAGTCGTCGGTCAACGACCAGGCCGGCGCCCGGACACCGCTCGCTCTGGTTTTCGCCTCGGTGACGATCGGCCTCTGCCTGATGTTCCTGACGGAGCTGCTGTACAACCTGCCGAACGTGGTTCTGGCAGCGATCGTACTGGTTGCCGTCAAGGGCCTGATCAACATCGGCGAACTGCGGCATCTGTGGCGAGTCAGCCGTTTCGAGTTCGGCGTCTCGATGGTCGCCTTCACCGGTGTTCTGGTACTCGGCATTCTCAAGGGCGTGATCGTCGCCGTCCTGGTGTCGCTCCTGCTGCTCATCCGGCGCGCCGCACACCCGCACGTCGCCTTCCTCGGTCGCATTCCGGGAACGCGGAGTTACTCCGACATCGGGCGCAACCCGGACAACGTGGCCGTCCCGGGAGCGCTGCTCTTCCGTGTCGAGTCCGCCCTGCTGTACTTCAACGTCGAGCACGTGCGTGAACTCATCTGGCAGCGCATCCGCTCCACGCCGGAAGCACTGGCGCTGGCGGTGTTCGATCTGTCCGCGTCACCGTCTGTCGACCTCGCCGGCGCACGCATGCTGGCGAAGCTGCATGCGGAGCTGCAGGCGACGGGCATAGGCCTGCGGCTGGTGGCAGCGCACGCCGCGGTACGCGACATCCTGCGCGCCGAGGGACTTGAGGAGAGCATCGGCGACTTCGGCCGCCGGACCAGCGTCGCTGATGTCGTCGACGAGTTCGAGGGGCGTCTCAGCCCTTGACGCAGACCACCTGCCGCAGCGTGTGCACGACTTCGACCAGCGAGCGCTGCGCATGCATCACCGCGTCGATGTCCTTGTAGGCCATCGGGATCTCGTCGATCACCTCGCTGTCCTTGCGGCACTCGACGTGCGCGGTGGCGCGTTCCTGGTCGGCGACGGTGAAGCGACGGCGGGCTTCGTTGCGGCTCATGACGCGGCCGGCGCCGTGGCTGCACGAGCAGAACGACTCCGGATTGCCGAGACCGCGCACGATGTAGCTGCGGGCGCCCATCGAGCCGGGGATGATGCCGAGTTCGCCGCGTCGCGCCGACACGGCGCCCTTGCGCGTGACGAAGACCTCGGCGCCGAAGTGCGTCTCCTTCTGCACGTAGTTGTGATGGCAGTTCACCGCCTCGACGTCGACGCTGAAGGGTCTGGCGATCACTTGGCTGGTCGCGGCGATCAGGTTGGCCATCATCACCGCGCGGTTGTGGCGCGCGTAGTCCTGTGCCCAGTCGACCGCCTCGACGTAGTCGGCGAAGTGGCTGCTGCCCTCTTCGAGGTACGCCAGATCCCGATCGGGCAGGTTGGCCAGGTGTTGCCGCATGTCCGCCTGCGCCAGCGCGATGAAGGTGCTGCCGATGGCGTTGCCGACGCCGCGCGATCCCGAGTGCAGCATCAGCCACACCCGGTCGGCCTCGTCGAGGCACACTTCGATGAAGTGGTTGCCGGTTCCCAGCGTCCCCAGGTGGTTGTGGTTGTTGGTATTGGCGAGGCGCGGGTATTTCTCGACCAGACGCCGGAAACGAGGCAGCAGCTCGGCCCAGTGCGCGTTGACCAATGGCGGCGGCTTCTCCCAGCTGCCCTCGTCACGCCGGCCGCGACCGACCATCCGGCCATGCGGCACGGCGCGCTCGATCGCGCTGCGCAGTGCGTGCAGGTTGTCCGGCAGATCGGCGGCGGCCAGCGTCGTGCGCGTGGCGATCATGCCGCAGCCGATGTCGACGCCGACGGCAGCCGGGATGATCGCGCCGCGCGTCGGGATGACGCTACCGATCGTCGACCCCTTGCCGAGATGCACGTCGGGCATCACCGCCAGGTGGTGGAAGATGAACGGCAGACGAGCGGTATTGATCAGTTGCTGCCGCGCCTCGTCTTCGACCGGCACGCCCTCGGTCCACATCCTGATCGGTGCCGCGCCGGGAACACGAACGGTCTCCACCGACTCGTCGCCGCGAAAGATCGGTTGCATGCGCTGCGCCTCCTGTCTGCCATCTGCCTCGCGATCTTACGACAAGTGCTGCCGTCAGCCGCTGCCGGTCGCGGTTCGCAAGGGGGCCGGAGGGCGGCTCGCGCGCCACGCCGCTCCATCCGCAGCGGCGCACCGCCAGGGCCCTGATCCATCCGGCGACCAACGCCGCCGCCATCTTCGGCCAATCATCCGAGGCCGGCACACCGACCAGCGAGCGAACGGTGCAGCGACATGACGAGTCGTCTTTACTGGCCGCCCGGCAGGCGCAACAATGCGTGCTGCAGGCGCCCGCTTGCCCAACCAGACCGACGGCAAGGAGAATCCGCCATGTTCAGCCAGGCCACCTTCGACTTCCTCGACGAACTTGCGGCCAACAACGAGCGCTCATGGTTCGCCGCCAACCGGGAGCGCTACGAGTCGCTGGTCCGCACGCCAGCTCTGGCTTTCATCACCGCGATGGAGCCCGGGTTGCGGCGCTTCGCCCCGCATTTTCGCGCCGACCCGCGGCCGACCTGCGGCTCGCTGATGCGCATCCATCGCGACACGCGCTTCAGCCGCGACAAGCGTCCCTACAAGACCAACATCGGCATCCAGTTTCGCCACGAACTCGGCAAGGATGTGCATGCCGCGGCTTTCTATGTCCACCTCGCCAGTGATGGTTGCTTCTTCGGCGCCGGTTGCTGGCACCCGCACCCGGTCGTGCTCGCCGACATCCGCGCGCGCATCGCCGATCAGCCGCAGCGCTGGTTTGCCGTGCGCGACGATCCGCGGTTCACCGCGCACTGGGCGCTCGCCGGCGACAGCCTGAGCCGGCCACCACGCGGTTACGCCCCGGACCATCCGGCGATCGACGACATCCGGCGCAAGGACTTCATCGCGCTGGCACCATTGTCACTCGCCGAAGCGACCGCCGACGGGTTGGCCGACCTTGCCGCGCAACGCCTCGCTGCGGCGATGCCGCTGCTCGACTTCCTCTGCGAGCAAGCTGACGACGCGGGCAACGGTAATCCGAACGCATGGTGAGCGGTCACCGGCCGGCGTCGTTTCTCTCTCTGTAGGCGTCGCGCATCTCCCGCTTGAGCGTCTTGCCGGCAGCATTGCGCGGGAAATCATCCATGATCTGCACGGCGTGGACACGCTGATAACGGGCGCCGACACGATCGTTGATCCAGCCGCACAGCTCACTCGCGGTCGCGCTGGCACCGGCGTGCAGGAGGACGGCGGCGACCGGGGTCTCGCCCCACTTCTCGTGCGCCACCCCAAAGACCGCGACTTCGCGGATCGCCGGGTGGCGGGCGGCAACCTCCTCGATGTCCCTCGGATAGACCTTGACGCCGCCACTGTCGATCATGTCCTTCTTGCGGTCGACGAGGTAGAGGTAGCCCTCACCGTCGGCGTAGCCGAGATCGCCGGTGTGCAGCCAGCCATCGCGGATCGCCTGGTCGGTGAGGTCGGGCCGGCCGTAGTAGCCGAGCATCAATGACGGGCCGCGACCGACGATCTCGCCGACTTCGCCGGCTTCGGCGTCGCTGCCGTCCTCGCGCACGATGCGCATCTCGTAGAAGCAGGGCGGCGAGCCGACTGAGCCCGACTTGCGCAACGACTGCGTGCGGTCGAGAATCGTCCAGAAGCCCTCGGTCAGGCCGTAGAGTTCGTAGAACCGGTTTGGCAGAAGGCGGTTGAGCTGGTCCTTGTGTTCCTGGTGGAGCGGCGCGCCGAGCGAGAGGATCATTTCCAGCGAGGCGAGCTTTTCCGCTGCGAAGTTCGGCGCGTTGAGCAGAGCGATGATCTGCGCCGGCACCATCATCGTGTGCGTGACGCGTTCGCGGGCGATGATCTCGATCGCCTCGACAGCGTCGAACTGCCGCTGCAGGACGTAGCGCGCGCCGAGATAGAAGCAGGGCATCAGGGTGACGAAGGCGCCGTTGAAAACGATCGCGCCGGTGTGCAGGACGACCGACTCCGGGCGCATCCGCCAGGCAGCGGCAAACAGCGTGCAATACATCGCGCGCACGAAATGGCTGTGCATGATCCCTTTCGGCAGACCGGTCGTGCCACTGGTGTACATGATGTTGAACAGCTCGTCCTGGGCAACCGGCACCGGGCTGTGGCCGCCAGCGGGACAACTGCCGAGCAGCGCCCGGTAGTCGGGGAAATCTCCGCTGGCGCCGTCCACCAGCAGGATGCGGTCGGCGCGCAGTTGCGGCAGTTCGCCACGCACCTCTTCGAGCATCGGCGCCAGCGAACGCTGTGTGATCACGCAGGCGGCACCCGCGTCGCGCACCAGGCTGGCCAGGCCGGAGGCCAGCAGCAGCGGGCTCAACGGGACCAGGACGGCACCGATCGCCGGTACTGCCCAGTAGATCTCGAGCAACTCGCGGCAATTGCCAAGAACCGTCGCAACCCGGTCACCGCGGCGCACGCCAAGCCACTGCAGCAGGCAGGCGCAACGGTCGACGCGGGCCGCGAAGTCACGCCAGTTGAGTCGCTCATCTTCGAAGACGAGCGCCAGTTCATCGGGCCGAAACGCCGCGTGGTGGTTGATCAGCGTCGCAAGTTGCAGCATCGTACTCTCCTCCGGCCAAGCTGCGGCCGGCCTCCGTCTGCCGACCCGCCGGTCGCCGACCCAGCCTTATCGCAGCGCAACAGAAACATACTATACATCGCCTCGCGGCCGCCGACACCGCTGCCATGCAAAAGTCCCGCAGACGCCTGCCGAGAACCCCCTTGCGGGAAGCTGCAGAGCCCATTCAAGCAGCCTGTAGCCTTGCTGCGTCAAGCCCGACCAAGGCCCCGGCGGGCAAGCGTGAAACGGCGTGAACAAATCGCGCGCAGAGGAGTAGAATGTATTGTGCGCTGCGCAATCGAGCGTGGCCGAACGGATCCTGCCGGCACATGGCTGGTACTCAAACGAGCTGCCGACACGCTGACCATGGCGTCTATCGCCACGCAGCGGCGCGGGTACGCGCGGCGGCCGGGCTGGGTGTGCCTGTATCGGTCGGAATGGTCGCAAAGAGATCGTCGGTGTCCGCCCCGGCGGCGGCACCAGGGTAAGCGTGGGTGGTCCGCCGCGGGCCGACCCTTTTTTGACTCAGGTATCACGTCTAACTGCTGGAGGTTGGAAAAATGAATGCACTGCTAAGGGAAATGCCCGATTTCACGACGAGCTGGTGGCGTTACACGATGGCCATGATGCGCGCCTCGAACCGTGAGATCAGCGAGTTCAACGACAATCTGTTCATTGCCGCGCACATCGCAATGACCGCCGCCCGCGACAACCCGCTGAGCATGATGGAGACCTTCGAAATCCTCGAGCACAACGTCGGCATGGCGCGCAAGGGGCTGGCCGGCATGCAGGACAAGATGGCCGACTACGCCTTCGACCAGATGGAAGAAGCCACCCGCGCGTTCCTCAACACGGTGATGAACGCGGAAGGCGAGAAGCTCGGCGGCTACATGCGGCGTGAGGCCGAAGTGATGGAGGCCGTATCCAACTTCAACGAACAGATCGAGGCGATCGCCGACGAGTTCGGCTTCCATTTCAATACCTCGAACTACAAGCTGGTGCACGAAACCGACGCCTTCCAGCTGTATCAGGTTCTGCCGCTGAAGAAGGGCGTCGAGGTTAACAGGGATCTCAAGCCGGTGATCCTCGTGCCGCCCTACATGCTCGGCGTGCACATCCTCTCCTTCCTGCCCTATGAGAACAAGAGCTACAGCCACTCCTTCGCCAACGAAGGCATCCCGACCTACGTCCGCGTCGTCAAGGACATCATGACCGTCGAGAAGGTCCAGACGATGACTCCGGAGCAGGACTGCGAACAGACGCGCGAACTTTGCGCCAAGGTCATGGAGCTCAACAGCGGCAAGAAGGTGACGCTCAACGGCACCTGCCAGGGTGGCTACATCTGCCTGATGAACGTGCTCTCCGGCAAGCTGCAGAAGGTCTGCGACGCGCTGATCACCAACGTGACGCCGGTCGATGGCACCTACAGCGATGCCATCAGCGGCATGCCGACGATGCACCACGACTTCATCACGACGACGCTGCCGAGCGGCAACAAAGTGGCCAACGGCTATCTGCTGAGCCTTGGCATGCGCTTCGTCGCCATCGACCGCGAGTCGCCGCTGGTCAAGGTACTCGACCAGGCCTCGTTGCATCGCGCCACCGACCTCAACCCGGGCAAGACGCCGGCTGCCCTCTTCCGCTGGCTGCTCAAGGAGCGCGTACACCTGCCGCTGGCGATCGCCAACATGAGCTCGCACACCTTCCAGGATCCGATCGCCGACGACGGCACACTGCCGGTGAAACTGTTCGACAAGCCGCTCAACATCAAGGGCCTGATCGACCTCAAGGTGCCGTGGTACCAGAACTACGCGATCAAGGACGACCTCGTCACGCCGCCCTGCGCCACCGCCGGCAACAAGTTCCTCGAGGGCTGGGACGGCCTTGAGTCGGTCGCCTTCTTCGGCGGCCACGTCGCCATCCTGACCAGCCCGTACGGCAAGAAGTCGCCGGTCAACGGCTCCTTCAAGGACGCCAACGGCAAGGAGGTGCGCGGCCCGGTCAAGTTCCAGATGGAGATCTCCTGATCCTGGTCGCGGCAACACCTCCCGACCCCCGGGCTGGATGACCCGGGGGCCGCACATTCCGCGCGCTCCCGCCCCGACTCCGGGTGAGCGGGAGCCGCGCCCCCCCATCGAAACTTCCATCACAGGAGTTCTCTGTTCATGACCTACGTCAACATCATCACCGAAGTGCGCGGCAAAGTCGGCCTCATCACGCTCAATCGCCCGAAACAGCTCAACGCGCTGAACGATGACCTGATGGACGAACTGGGCGACGCACTCGGCGGCTTCGAGGCCGACGAGAACATCGGCGCCATCGTCATCACCGGTTCGGACAAGGCTTTCGCTGCCGGCGCCGACATCACGGTGATGCAATCA
>JAEUOM010000167.1 GCA_016788495.1 Accumulibacter sp.
GTCGAACAGGACGAGGTTGTCCCCATCGATGCAGAGCTGCCGGGCAACCGAACGGATCACCTTGCTGCGCGGGTCGGCGATGGTGTAGAGCGGATGACCGAAGCCGGTGATGATCTCCCGGTTCTCGAGACGGCGGCGGATATCCTGTTCGGCCTGTGCTGCGTCGTCGTAACGGCTCTGGATCTCGAACGCGACCTCGTTGGCGCCGCCGTGCCGGCGGCCACTGAGTGCGCCGATGGCGCCGCTGATCGCCGCATACAGATCGGCGCCGGTGCCGGTGATGGTGCGGGCCGTGAAGGTCGAGGCGTTGAACTCGTGCTCGGCGTACAGCACCAGCGACTTGTCGAGGCTGCGCGCATGCAATGGCGGCGGTGCCTTGCCGCGCAGGAGATGGAGGAAATGCGCGGCAATCGAGTCGTCGTCGGTCTCGGTGTCGATGCGCCGGCCGTTGTGCGACCAGTGATACCAGTAGAGCAGCATCGAGGCGAAGCCGGCGATCAGTCGGTTGGCAATCTCGCGCGCCGCCCCGGGATTGTGGTCCTGAGCTTCGGGCAGGATGGTTCCCAACGCCGAACAGCCACTGCGCAGGACATCCATCGGATGCGCCGAGGCCGGCAGATTCTCGAGCATCGGCCGCAGCATCACCGGCAGCCCGCGCAGGGTCTTCAGTTTCTTGCGGTACTGATTGAGCTGCGTCGGACTGGGCAGGCGCCCGTAAAGCAGGAGGTAGGCAACCTCCTCAAAACTCGCATCCTCGGCAAGCGCGATGACGTCATAGCCGCGGTAGTGCAGGTCGTTGCCGCTGCGCCCCACCGAGCAGATGGCGGTATTGCCGGCGACCACGCCCGACAGGGCGACCGATTTCTTGGTCCTGGGGATCCCGGCCTGCAACGCGTCGTTCATTGTCTTCCCCCTTCGCGCAGTCGCCGCACCAGCAAGTGCCGACCGTGCGCGCGAGTATTCCTGACTTTGCCAGGCCAGGTCAACTGCAGCAGTGCCCGAGCGCCCTGCGCCGATCTGCCCGCGCCCGCGTCGCGGGCGGTTTGTCCGCTGCCGCAGCGCGCCTTAGCGCTCGGGGCCGCGCAGGCCCGGACCGTCCGCAGCCTGCAGATGCGCCGGCGGCTGGAAGGCGAGCATGCAGGCGCTCTCGTGCCCGAAAAGGAACTTCGGCAGCGGCGTCACCTCGACATCGACGACACCGGCGTCGATCATGCCGAGAGCGACCGCCGCCTCGCGCGACAGGTCGATGACCCGCTTGCGGTGTCCCATGCGGTCGTTGATGCGGACAACGACGCAACGCGTGGAAGGGACTCGCCGCACTGCCACCACGGTTCCGAGGGGAAAGCGGTTGCTCGCCGCCGAGATGACGTGATGTTGATAGGCCTCGCCCGATGCCGTCCGGCGGCCATGGAAGGCGGTGGAGTAGAAGCTGGCCCGGCCGGCAACGACCGGCCGCGACTCGACGAAACGGCTGTGCGCTCCGAGCGCAGGAAAGTCCTCCGCCAGCGCCACCACCGAAAGCAACAGGGCCAGGGCGGCGAACGGCAGCCTCAAGGCCGCCTGCTCCGGGTCACTGCCGTCGTCAGCCCTGCTCTCCTGCGGTGAACGGGAAAAGCCGCAGGAGGCCGCGTTCGACCTACAATTCCCGCCATGGCTGACCAGGTGTGCATGATTGACAAGAATGGGTTCTCAGGACAGTGCGCGCGCCGTCAGGCGCCACGCAGGCAAGCATAGCCTGCCTGCGGCCGTCGGCACAAGGCGCCGGCAGCGACAGCGGGCGTGCTGCACATGAAGACGCACGTCCTGCCGGACTGGTTGCGCAGGCTGCTGCTGCGCAGCGTCGGCCATCGATACTACACCGCGGTGGTGACGGCGATCGCCTTCTGCGCAACGGTGACCTTCGCCTTTCCCTTCGTCGCCGTGCTGATCCCGGCCGTCCTGCTGTCACCCCGGCGCTGGCGGACTCTCGGCTTCTCCTGCGGTATCGCCAGTGGCTGCGGTGCGGCGGTGCTGGTCGAGATCTTCGGCTTTCTCGGCTCGGAGCTCGTTCTCTCGCGTTACCCGGCGCTGGTACAGAGCGCCGCCTGGCAGACGGCCAGCGAATGGTTGCAGCGCTGGGGGCTGCTGGCGCTGATGGTCATCGCCGCTGGGCCGCTGCCGCAGACGCCGGCGCTGCTCTTCTGCGCCCTCGCCGAGCTGTCGACGCCCGGCATCCTGGTCGCCGTCGCCATCGGCAAGACGGCCAAGTACCTGTTCCTGGCCTGGGGGACTGCCCTCTACCCGGCGCGCTTCGTACGCTACAACTGAGAGGTGGTGACTTTGCGGCTGGCGAGGTGGCCGTCAGGCGACGCCGGCGCTGTGCGCCTGCACGTCCGCCCAGTAACTGGAGCGCACCATCGGCCCGCAGGCCGCGCCGCTGAAACCCATCGCCAGCGCCGCCTGCTCGTAGCACCGGAAGACATCGGGGTGAACGTAGCGCTGCACCGGCAGGTGGTGGAGCGATGGCGCCAAGTACTGGCCGATGGTCAGCATCTCGACATCATGGGCGCGCAGATCGCGCAGCACCTCGATGATCTCGTCGTCGGTCTCGCCCAAGCCGACCATCAGTCCCGACTTCGTCGGCACCTGCGGATAGCGCGCCTTGAAGGTCTTGAGGAAGGCCAGCGAGTGTGCGTAATCGGCGCCCGGCCTCGCCTGCCGATAGAGCCGCGGCACGGTCTCCAGGTTGTGGTTGAGGACGTCGGGCAGCGACTGGCCAAGGACATCGAGGGCAATCTCCATGCGCCCGCGGAAATCGGGCACCAGTGTTTCGATGACGGTTCCCGGCGAGCGCCGGCGCACGGCGGCGACGACCTCGGCGAAGTGCTGTGCGCCACCGTCGCGCAGGTCGTCGCGGTCAACGCTGGTGATCACCACGTAACGGAGCTTGAGCCGGGCGACGCTGTTGGCGAGGCTGGACGGCTCGTCGGCGGCGGGTGGCAGCGGCTTGCCGTGGCCGACGTCGCAGAATGGGCAGCGGCGCGTACAGATGTCGCCGAGGATCATGAAGGTCGCGGTGCCACGGCCGAAACACTCGCCGATGTTCGGGCAGGCGGCTTCCTCGCAGACCGTGTGCAGCTTCTGCTCGCGCAGCATCTTCTTGATCTCGCCGAAGCGGCCACTCTCGTTGCCGGCCTTGACGCGAATCCATTCGGGCTTGCGCTGTGGTGCCTGCGGGATGATCTTGATCGGTATGCGCGCCGTCTTCAGTTCGCCCTTTTCCTTGACGCCGGCGACCCTCGTCGAAGCACTGCCTGGCTGGCCATCGTTGCGGGTGCTCATTGCTTGCGCTCCAGTTGTCTCGCGAGGTGTCCGGCAAGTGCCGCTGCCGCTTGCTCCGGCGTCAGCGCGACGCCGAGATCGCTGGTCTGCGTCACCGGCAGGCCGGCGAAGCCGCAGGGGTTGATCGCCGCAAAGGGCGACAGGTCCATGTCGACATTGAGGCTGACGCCATGGTAGCAGCAGTTCCGGCGCACGCGCAGACCGAGTGCGGCGACCTTGGCCGCAGCGACGTAGACGCCCGGCGCGCCGGCGTGACGCGCAGCGGCGACGCCATGTTCCGCCAGCAGGTCGATCACGGCCTGCTCGATCATCGCCACCAGTTCACGCACCTTCAGCCGGCGCCGGGCGAGATCGAGGAGCAGGTAGATCACCACCTGCCCGGGACCGTGATAGGTGATCTGCCCACCACGATCGGTTTGCAGCAGCGGGATGCCGAGGTCGGTCAGGAGGTGCTCCAGCTTGCCTGCCTGGCCGAGCGTGAACACCGGCGGGTGCTCGCAGCACCAGAGTTCGTCGCCGGTCGCCGCGTCGCGCGCGGCGGTGAAGGCCGCCATCGCCTGCCAGGTCTCCTGGTAACCGCAGCGCCCGAGCTGGCGAAGACACAGCGGAAACTGCCCGGCCTGCGCCAGTCGCTGCTGGGCAGCGTCGCTCACAACAGCAGCCTGACCAGCGGATGCGCGCTCAGTTCCCGGTACAGAAGGTCAAGCTGTTCGCGGCTGGTGGCGTTGATCGTGCAGGTCAGGCCGAGGTACCTGCCGGCGCTCGAGGCGCGCATCTCCATCGTCGCCGCGTCGAAATCCGGCGCATGCCGCAGCACCACTTCGAGCACCGCCTGGGCGAAACCGTCCTCGGCGCGGCCCATGATCTTGAGCGGAAAGGCGCAGGGAAACTCGAGCAGGCTCTGGCGCTCATCAACCATCGGCACCCACTTGGCAGCGCCGGCACGAGTCACGGCGATCGACGCCCATCAGTTGAACCACAGGCGGATCGTGTCGATCATTCGGCCGATGATGCCAGCCGCCGGGACCGCCTCGAGTGCCAGCACCGGGTACTCTCCGTAGGGCTTGTCGTCGAGACTCAGCTTGAGCGTGCCGATTACCTGTCCGGCCGCGATCGGCGCGATCAGCGTCTGCGGCGAAACGAGTTCGCTGCGTATCCTTGGCCCGAAGCCCTTCGGGACGGTCAGCACCAGATCGTTGGTGAAGCCGACCCTGACCGAGGCCTGCTGGCCCTTCCAGACCTTCAGCGTCGCCACCGCCTCGTTCCTGGCATAAAGCTGCAGCGCATCGTAGAACTGGAAACCGTAGTTGAGCAGCTTCAGCGACTCCTGGATGCGCGTCTTGTCTGATGCTGCACCGAGAACGACCGACAGCAGCCGGCGGGGGCCACGTTTGGCCGACGACACCAGGCAATAGCCAGCAGCTTCGGTATGGCCGGTCTTCAGGCCGTCGACGCTCGGATCGATCTGCAGCAGCCGGTTGCGATTCGGTTGCGTGATATTGTTGTAGCGAAACTCCTTGAGCGAGTAGTACTTGGCGTAATCCTCGGGAAAGTCGCGAATCAGCGCCGCCGCCAGGAGCGCCAAGTCGCGCGCCGTGGTGAAGTGTTGCGGGTCGGGCAGGCCGCTGGCGTTGCGAAAGCTCGAATCCTTCATGCCGAGCCGTTGCGCCTCGCGATTCATCATCTGCGCAAAGTTCTCCTCGTCACCGGCAATCGCCTCCGCCAGTGCCACGCAGGCGTCGTTGCCCGACTGGACGATCATGCCCTTGAGCAGGTCGTCGACCGTGACCTGCGTGCCCACTTGGATGAACATCTTCGAACCGCCGGTCTTCCAGGCTTTCTGCGAGACCGGCACGGTCTGATCGACCTTCAGCGTACCCTGCCTGATGGCGGCAAAGCTCAGGTAGGCGGTCATCAGCTTGGTCAGCGAAGCAGGCTCCAGGCGCTGCTCGGCCGCCTGTGCGGCGAGGGTTTGACCGGATGCGACATCGACCAGCAGCCAGGACCTGGCAGCCAGCGACGGCGGCGTCGGCAGTTCCTGGGCGACGGCCGGAAGCGACAGACAGAGGATCAGCAGAAGGAGCGAGCGAAGCTTGGACATGGCGTGGTCCGGGAAAAAGCGGCGATTATAGCAACCCCCTCGCAACCGTCTGTACGCCTTTTGTGAGCATGGCTTGGCACTTGGTGCGTGCTGCCGTGACTTACTCCACAGCCCGCGTGCTGGCCCGGGGCGTACGATGGCGGCACTCTTCCTGCCCCCCGCCAGAACCAGAGCGCCACCGACTCGACCTTCATGCAGCCTCCCTTTCGACCGCTCTCGAGTTCCCTTGACCTGCAGGGCGCCTTCGCACAACTGGCAAGGCGCGGGTTCCACGGCAACCGCCTCGACGAGGTGCTGCGCCAGCTCACCGCCACCACCGCGCAGACACTGAACATCGAGCGGGTCAGCCTGTGGGGCCTGTGCCACCAGAGCCAGGAGCTCGAGTGCATCGACCTCTATGAGCTGTCGCAAGACCGTCACAGCAACGGCTTCAAGCTGCACGCCAAGCGCTACCCCGAATACTTCCGGGCGCTCAGCCTGGGTGAACCGATCCTCGCCGATGACGCGCTGAAGCATCCGTCAACGCAGGAATTCCTGCGCGATCATCTGCTGATGCATGGCATCAGTGCCCTGATCAACTCGCCAATCCACGCCGATGGCGAGCTGCAGGGCGTCCTCTCGATCGAACGGGTCGGCCAGCACTCAGCCTGGACCTCGGTACAACGGTTGTTCGTACACGCCGTCGCCAGCCTCGTCAGCCTCGCCTTGCTGCAGCACGAGCTGCTGTCCCGGAAGGAGGAACTGCGTGACGCGCTCAACCTGCGACAGGCCCTCTTCAACGGCGCCCGCGATGCGATCCTGATCGCCGATGCGCGGACCGGCGAGATCATCGACGCCAACCCGCAGGCGGAGAAACTTTTCGGGCGGCGCTGGCAGGACATCCTCGGTGCCCTGCACGGCGAACTCTGCCGGCGCTACGATGCGGTCGAGCTGCGCGATCTCTGCCGCCAGATCGGCAGCGGCGGCGAGGCGGAGGTGCTGCGCAGTGCCGTCGTCGCCGACGACGGCACCCTGATCCCGGTGGAGATCAGCAGCCGGCTCGTCCAGCTTGGTCAGGGCAGGGAGATCGTGCAGGGTATGTTCCGGCCGCTTGATCCCAGCCTCGACGACGCCTGATCAGCGGACGACGAAAGTGGGTTTGTAGCCGAGGGCAAGACGAATCCTTTCGGCGACCTTGTCGGCATCGGCCCGGCTGAGGTAGGGACCGAGATGTACACGGTGCAGGCCACCGGCGGCGCTGACCTGCACCCCTTCGTTCAGCCAGTCGAGTTCGCGCTGCAGATGCAGGCGCAGGCTGTCGGCATTGTCGGCGCTGGCGAAAGCGCCGAGCTGGAGGAAGATACCGCCGCCGGGACTGGCAGCAACCGGAGGCACCGCTGCTGCCGCCGGAGCGGCTGGCCGCGGCATGTCGCGCGCGGGCCCAGGCGCCGGTGCGCGCGCTGTATCGAGGCCGAGGCGAACGGCGAGCAGCTCGATCTCGTCGCGCTCCGCTGCGCCACCGGTGGCCGCGACCGGCGCCGGCGCCGCCATCACCTGCGCATAGCTCATGGTCGTTGCGCCCTCGGGCAGGATGGCCTCGACGTGCACCAGCGTACTGCCATCGTCGACGTAGCCGAGCCGGTGCGCGGCAGCGTAGGACAGGTCGATCACCCGGTCGGCGTGGAACGGTCCGCGGTCGGTCACGCGCACGACCACCGACTTGCCGTTGCCGACCCGCGTCACCCTGACGTATGAGGGAATCGCCAGCGTCGGATGCGCGGCGGTCATCGCAAACATGTCGTACTGCTCGCCGATTGATGTCTTGAGGCCATGAAACTTCTTGCCATACCAGCTCGCGATACCGCGCTCCTGGTGCGGCCGCAGGCTGGAATGTGGTTCGTAGGCCTTGCCGAGGACGACATAAGGTCGGTTGGCAAAGCGGTGCAGCGGTTCCAGTCGCGGCTGGGCATCGGGTATGTCGTCGAGATTGTCGGGAATCTCGTCGCCCGGGCCGTCATCCTTGTAGTAGGCGCCGCCACGTTTCTGCACGACGTTCGACTTGCGTGGCAGCTTCGCCGGCGCCCTGGCCTGCTCAGGACTGCGCGCGACCTGCTCCGGCGAGCGCGCTGGCTGCCCACCACAGGCAGCCAGCAGCAGCGCCAGGCAGCAGGCAGCGCCCGCCGGCGCCAGGAACACGGAAGACGTGCGGCGCTTCATTGGCGCACCAGCATCCGATGCGTCTGGATGCTCATCAGGATGCCGACTCCGACCGACAGGGTCACCAGCGCCGTCCCGCCGTAGCTCATGTACGGCAGCGGTACGCCGACAACCGGCAGGATGCCGCTGACCATGCCGACGTTGACGAAGACATAGGTGAACAGGCTGAGGGTGATCGACCCGGCGAGGACGCGCGCGAACAGCGTCGACGCATTGGCGGCAATCATCAGCCCACGCCCGATCAGCAACAGGTAGAGCAGCAACAGGACGGCGTTGCCGAGAAGACCCCTCTCCTCCGCATAGACGGCGAAGATGAAGTCGGTATGGCGCTCGGGAATGAACTCGAGGTGGGTCTGCGTCCCCTCCAGCCAACCCTTGCCGAAACTGCCACCGGAACCGATGGCGATGGTCGCCTGGATGATGTGATAGCCGGCGCCGAGCGGGTCGGTGGTCGGATCGATCAGGGTCAGGATGCGCTTGCGCTGGTAGTCGTGCAGCATCGTCCAGGCGAACGGAGCGGCAGCCGCGCCCGCCGCCAGCAGGCCGACGATCACCTTCCACGGCAGGCCGGCGAGGAAGATCACGTAGAAGCCAGCGGCGCCGACGAGGATGGCCGTTCCCAGATCCGGCTGCTTGGCGATCAGCGCGAACGGAACCAACAGCAAGAGGCAGGCAACGGCGTAGTGACGAGCCTTCAGCGCCGACTCGTGTTTGTGGAAGTACCAGGCGAGCATCAGCGGCACGGCGATCTTCAGCACCTCGGACGGCTGGATCCGGGTAAACCCGAGCGACAGCCAGCGCCGGGCGCCGTTGACCTTGATGCCGAAGAGAAAGACCAGGATCAGCAGGACGACGCCGGCCAGGTAGAGCGGAACGCCGAAGCGCATCAGCTTCTGTGGTGGCAACTGCGCAACCGTCCACATCACGCAGAGCCCAACCGTCATGTTCAGCGCCTGAGCGAGCAGACGGCTGCTGCTGTCGGCCGTGGCACTGTAGACCGTCGCCAGACCCGTTGCCATCAGCGCCAGCGTCAGCAGCAGCAGGACGCCGTCGACATGCCCGACGAGACGCGCCCAGAGCCGCTCCAGCAACTGTTGCGACATCAGCTAGTCCTCCTCGACATCGTCTTCCCCAGCCGCCCCCTTGGGCAGCTTGCCGAGGAGGTAGTAGTCGAAAACCATGCGCGCGATCGGCGCCGCCGACTGCGCACCAAAGCCGCCGTTCTCCACCAGCACGGCGACGGCGATCTTCGGCTGCTCAGCGGGCGCATAGGCGATGAACAGCGCATGGTCACGCAACTCCTTCTTCACCCGCGAGGCCTTGTACTCGGCGCCCTTGAGGCTGAAGACCTGTGCCGTTCCGGTCTTGCCGGCCGAGGTGTAGCCGGCGCCGGCGAAGGCCCGCGCGCTGGTACCGGCGATGTTGACCCCGACCAGAGCCCGCTTGATGACCTCGATGTTCTGCCGCTTCCATGGCAGGACGCGCAGGGGCTCGGGCTCGATCATCGTCTTCTCGCCGGTACGGCTGTCGGTGATGTACTTGACCAGGTGCGGACGGTACATGATCCCGTTGTTGGCGACGGTCGCGGTAGCCTGCGCCAGCTGGATCGGCGTATAGGAATTGTAACCCTGGCCGATGCCGATCGAGATCGTTTCACCAGCAAACCATTTCTGCTGCTCGGGCCGCCGGAAACGGCGCTTCTTCCACTCCGGTGACGGCAGGACCCCCGGCGATTCGCCCTCGATGTCGATACCGGTCCGCTGCCCGAAGCCGAGCTGGCCCATGAAACGCGCGATGGCATCGATTCCCATGTCATTGGCGAGAACATAGTAATAGGTATCGCAGGAGACGACGATCGACTTGTGCATGTCGACGATGCCATGCCCGCCTTTCTTGTCGTCACGGAACTGGTGTCCGCCAAAGTTGAAGACGCCCGGATCGGAGATGGCCTGCCCGGGTGTCCGCTTGCCGGTCTCCAGCGCCGCCAGGGCCATGAACGGCTTGAAGGTCGAACCCGGTGGATAGGCGCCATTCAGGGCGCGGTTGAGCAACGGCTTGTCGGGTGAATTGTTGAGCTGATCCCAGTCGTCGCTGCGAATGCCATCGATGAACAGGTTGGGATCGAAGGTCGGCGTGGACACCAGCGCCAGGATGCCGCCGGTGGCGGGCTCGATCGCCACCAGCGCCCCGCGGCGGTCGCCGAAGGCCTTCTCCGCCATCGCCTGCAGCTTGATGTCGAGCGTCAGGGTCAGGTTGTTGCCCTGCACTGGGGCGCTGCGCGACAGGCTGCGCACGGCGCGACCACCGGCGTCGATCTCCACCTGCTCGTAGCCGGTCTCGCCGTGCAGCTGAAACTCGTACTTCTGCTCCAACCCGGACTTGCCGATGTGATCGGTGCCCTTGTAATTGTTCGTCTGTTCGTTCTCATCGATGATCTCGAGGTCGCGCTTGTTGATGCGGCTGATGTAGCCGATGGCATGGGCACCGACCGAGCCCTCGGGATAGTGGCGGAAGAGACGCGCCTTGACCTCGACACCGGGGAAGAGATAGCGATTGGCGGCAAAGCGTGCCACCTCTTCCTCGCTCAGCCGCGAGCGGATCGGCAGGCTCTCGAAGGTCTTGCTCTCCTCGAGCAGGCGGCGGAAGCGCTTGCGGTCCTTGGGCAAGACTTCGATCAGCTTGCTCAGGCCGTCGATGGTGGCCTCGAGGTCGTCGACCCGCGACGGCGTGATCTCCAGGGTGAAGGCCGAGTAGTTGCGCGCCAGCACCGTCCCCTGGCGATCGACGATGACCCCGCGATTGGGAACGATCGGCACCAGCGAGATGCGGTTGTCCTCGGCGCGGGTCGAGTAGTAAGCGTGCTGCACGACCTGCAGGTGGAAGAGACGGGAAGCGAGGAGGACGAAGGCGGCCGCAACGGCAACGGCGGCCAGGCCGACACGAAAACGGAAACGCGCGAGTTCGCGATCCGGAGCAGCGAGTTGCGACTGACGAGCGAGCAAGGCCAGCTCCTTCAGCGAGGCTGCAGCGCCGCTACCGCCAACTGCCCCCTGGAAGGCTGCTGCCGGACCCTGGGCAGGTGCTCAGAGCGGACGATTGGCATCATGGTCGACCGGCTGATGTTGCGGCAGCAGGAGAGCAAAGGTCAGGATAGGCCAGAGCAGGGTGGCCAGCAGCGGCCCCAGGAGAAAACCAAAACCCGGAAAATCCGCGCCCGCGATGAACCGCACGACCACCTGCACCAACGGCACCAGCAACAACAGCGGCAGGACGTGCAGCGCCTGCTGCGCGAGTGGAAACCAGAGGATCCGCCGCGACAGCGCGCCGCCGCCATAGACCGCCAGGACATAGGCCAGTGCGTGCTGCCCGAGCAGGCCGGCATCGGCGACGTCCATCGCGATGCCGCCGAGAAAGGCGAGCCCCATGCCGACGCGACGCGGCTCACGGACGCTCCAGAAAACCAGCACGAGTGCCAGCCAGTCGGGCAATATCGGCCAGGCGGCCGTCGGCAGCAGGTTCAGCAACAGCGCCACTGCCAGGCTGCAGCCGATGAACCATGGGCGAACCGGCAGGAGGATGCGAGCCGATGAACGATAGCTGGTCTGCATGCCGCTAGTCTCTCGTGAGCCGCTTCTTGCGCGCCTGCGGCGCCTTGGCCGCCTTCGCCTCACGGCCGCCGGCCGCCGCCGTCAGTTCGGCGGGCAGGGCAACCGGCGGCCGCTGCGCGAGGACGATCACCTCGCTGAAGTTTTCGACACCCGCCAGCGGCATGCAGAAGATGCGGGCAAAGGAGTACGAGGTGTCACGTTCCACATGCACCACCCGGGCAACCGGGAAGCCCGGCAGAAAGATCCCGTCGAGCCCCGAGGTCACCAGCACGTCACCATTCTGCACGTCGGCGTTGGCTGGCAGGAAGCGCAGTTCGAGTTGTCCGTTGCCGAGTCCGAAGACGACCGAACGCTGGCCGGTGCGGACGATCTGCACCGGCACCGCCTGCTCCTTGTCGGTGATCAGCGTCACCTCGGCGACGAAGGGGAAGACGCGTGTCACCTGGCCAACGACACCGGCATCATCGATCACCGGCAGCCCGGCGGCGATCTGGTCCTGTTGCCCCTTGTCGATGACGATCCGTCGCGTGTACGGATCGCGTGCCGCATAGAGGATCTGTGCCACCTGGCCGCTGGCCTGCTGCCGCTCCTTGACGCCAAGCAGCTTGCGCAGGCGTTCGTTTTCCACTTCGAGTTGCTGCGTGCGCAGCAAGATCGTCGCCTTCTCGATGCGCGCCTGTTGCAGCCGCGCATTCTCCTCGCGCAGATGGGCAAGGCTGACGAAATAGTCACCGGCGCTGGCGACCGAATGCGCCGGCAGATGCGCCAGTTGCTGCAGCGGATGGGTGAACAGCGACAACGCCTGGCGCACGACCTCCAGCGCCTGCAGGCGCGCGTCGACGACCAGCAGCGCG
>JAEUOM010000070.1 GCA_016788495.1 Accumulibacter sp.
GCTCCTGAAACTCCACCAGGAGTTGCGTTTCCAGCTTCGACAGCGAGCGGCCCGCCAACAGCTCGGGCCGCCTCTGCCACGTCCGACCCAGCGCCTGTTGCAGGCGCCAGCGCCGTATCTCTTCGTGGTGGCCGGACAGCAACACCTCCGGCACCGGCCACCCCGCATGCTCCTCGGGCCGCGTATAGTGCGGGCAATCCAGCAGGCCCGCAACGAAAGAATCCTGCTCTGCCGACTCGGCGTCGTTGAGTACTCCCGGCAGTTGCCTGAGCACCGCGTCGAGCAGCGCCATCGCCGGGATCTCGCCGCCCGAGAGAACGAAATCGCCGATCGACACCTCTTCATCGACACAGCCGTCGATCAGGCGCTGGTCGATCCCTTCGTAACGCCCGCAGACCAGAACCAACGCCTCGGCGGCCTGCGCCAGGCGCATCACGCGCGCGTGCGTCAGCAACGGGCCCTGCGGCGACAGGCAGACGACGCGACTGCAGTCGGCGCCAATCGCCCGTTGCCGGGCCTTGGCTGCCGCGATGGCCGCCGCCAGTGGCGGCAGCATCATCACCATCCCCGGGCCACCGCCGTAGGGACGATCATCGACCGTACGATGCCGGTCGGCCGTGAAATCACGCGGATTCCACAGGTGCAGCTGCCAGCGACCGGATGCCAGTGCCCGGCGTGTCACACCCGAGCCGGTGAGCGCGGCAAACATTTCCGGGAACAGCGTCACGACGTCGGTCACCAGGGGCCGCAGGACCGTCGCTGCGTCGGCTGTGCCATTCACCAATCCGCTTCCCAGTCGACCCTCACCTGTCCCGCAGCCAGGTCCACCTCGAGGACGACCGCAGCGACAAAGGGCAGCAATCTTTCGCCGCCGCCATCGGCCACCTGCAGGACGGCGTTCGCCGGTGTGTCGATCAGCCCGACGATGTGGCCGAGCGGCTGGTTCCGGGTATTGCGCACCTGCAGACCGAGCAGGTCGGCCCAATAGTATTCGTCCTTGGCCGGCGGTGGCAGCGCAGCGCGCGGCGCACCGACCAGGGCACCCCTGAGCGCCTCGGCCGCATTGCGGTCGGCAACGCCGTCGAGCTGTGCCGTCAGCCGGCCGTTGCGAACCGAGCATGCGATCAGTTTCCGCTGCTGCCACAATGCTGGCGGATCGCCTTCACGGCCGAGCCACCAGTGCGACAGGGTCGACCATTGCTGGGGGTCGTCGGCGAATGGGTGTACGTGCACCTCGCCACGCACGCCGCTGGCTGCGCCGACCCTGCCGAGGACGACGACGTCCTCGATCGTCGCCCGGTCGCCCGCCACCTCGGCAGCGCCGCCGGGCGGCCGCGCCTGGCCCGACAACGCCTAGGCCGCTGCCTTGGCGGCGGACTGCTTGAGCAGGCGGGTGACGGTCGGCGAGGCTTGGGCACCTTGCTGCTGCCAGTAACTGAGCCGGTCCGCGGCAACCTGCAGACCCTGTTCCTTCTCGGTCGCCAGCGGGTTGTAGAAGCCGATGCGCTCGATGAAGCGACCGTCGCGACGCGATCGCGAATCGGTCACGACCATGTTGTAGAACGGGCGTTTCTTGGCGCCACCACGAGCAAGGCGAATAACGACCATGTCACTCTCTTCCGAAGCAGAAAAAAGCCGTGATTATAACAACAAAGGGCCCTCTGAACGTGTGAAATCGGCGGTCCTTGCGGCGGTCCTTGCCTGCCGAGACACCTGTCGGCGGCGGCTGCGTGCAGCGCTCGCAGGGGTCTTTCGTGCAGGCCGGCAGCACACCCCATGCTCCCCGGCAGTATATAATCACAGTCAGAGGCAGTTCAGGGCACGCCGTCGCGACGGGCGGGGCGTGTGCCGATCCCCATCCTGGCAGTTGCTTCGTTCCGTCGGGCAGCGAACGTCACTGCGGCTGCCCGTGCCGTGCTGCAAACCTCTTTCGCAGGTGGCCTGATGACCGAGACCCATTCTATCGCTGCCGACAAGGATCGAGTAGCCGCTCCGGGTTACGGAATGCGCGCAATCCTGCAATGGCTGGATCTGCCGCTGGCGCCGCATCCAGTCGAGGAACTGCCTTCGCTGCGCTCACACCTGATTGCCCTGCGAGATGTCGAGGGCTCGGCAGAGCAGCATGCCCGCGCCCTCGATGCGCTGTACCGGCGAAGCAGCACGGTCATCGACAGCATGCTGCCGGCGCTGAGCGTCGACCTGGTGCTGCCGGTACCGCGCAAGGAACGGCGCATCGTGCGCAGCGTTCTCGACCTGTTGCAGATGCTCGCCGACGATACCCTTGCGCTGGTCGAGAAGGGCGCGCCACCGAAGCACGCCGACCCGTGCCGGGCTCTCGACCTGGCCCTCTGGCGCAGCCTGGATGCGCTCGCCAAGGAACTGATGATCAGTCACCTGATTGCGTCTCCGCCGCGCGCTGGGGTCTGGCAGCAACTGCATCAGACTTACGTCACGGCGCAGCGCCTGCAGTTGCACACCGCGCGCCCGCAAGGCACCGCACGCAGCCTGCAGGAGGTCTACGACGCGGCGGTACTCCTGGGCTGCGCGCAGCCGGCATCGCTGACGCCACGTGAAGTGCTTTTCCTGGCCGGTTATTTCGAGCGCTTCTGCCGCCATGTCGAAGCCGTGCCGAGCGGGTCGCTGCGAGCGCCCGGTGTGTTCTGGATCGACCCGGCGCGCGACCTGCCGGCGGTTGCCTCGCTGCGCAAACCGGCACAGGCGGAAGGGCAGGGCAGCGGCTTTTCCAGCGCGGCCATCTGTCTGTTGCTCAGGGCGCAGATCGACCAGCTTGAGCGTGGCGCGCAGCCGCAGGAATTGAATCTGCCGGATTTCGCGGGCTCCGCCGCTGGTCGGGGAGTCCTGCAGCGACTCGCGACGCGTTGGGGCGATGCCGGCCGGCGCCGCTTCCATCGCCGTCGACAGAATCATCGTACCCTGCTCGCCGCCGGCATCGATGGGCTGTGGCACTTGTGCCGCAAGGGTGAAGGGGTGAATGTCGATCTGTCGACCTGGATGATCACCAACGAAAGCCCCGAGGGTTACGCCGTCATGCACGTTTCCGGGAAACCCGGGGCGCTCACGGTCGGCGATGTGGTCACGGTTCGCACCGCGGTAGACCCCAACTGGCAGATTTGCCTCGTGCGCTGGGCGATCTCGGAAAACCCGGAGCACCTCGAACTCGGACTGCAGGTTCTGGCGCCGAAGGCGGTACCGGCGACCCTTGCTCTGCCATCCGGGGATGGCGGCACTGATCTGCAGCGGGTCCTGATCCTGCCGGAGATCCCCAAGCTGCGGTCGCGGCAATCGCTGATCGTCGCTGCCGGCGTGGTCCCTCGGGAGAGCAGGAAGCTGCTGCTCATCATCGAGGGCCAGAATCTCATCGTGCGCGAGGTCAACCGAACCTGTGTCGACGAGGAGACAGGCAGCATCGAGATTCTGTCGATCGAGCCTGACCAGAATCCGCACTAGCAGCCTGTCGGACTTGATGGGTCGAAGCGAAAGAAGTGGGAGACGAGCGCAGTTGTTCACGGATTTCAAGCGAATAGTGGTTCTATTCGTGCAGAAATACGGGGAGAAATGAGCCGTCTTCCCACTTTTCGCAGCCGACTTGGTCAAGTCCGACAGGCTGCTAGGGTGGCGTATCGTCGCCAGAACGACTCCTGAACTCCGGCAGGGTGGCTGCCACGAGTGCGCCCAGAAGGACCACCGCCCAGGACAGGTAGAGCCATAGCAGGAAGACCGGCACGGTCGCGAAGGCACCATAGACGGCGGCGTACGATGGAAAGCTGGCAAGGTAGAGCTCGAAACCCTGCTGCAGGAGGAGGAATCCGATCGTCGCGACGACGCCGGCCCAGGCGGCGTCGCGCGGCGCTACGCGGGTATTCGGCAGGGCATGGTAGAGTCCGCCCAGGAAGAGGCCGGCGACCATCAGGCCGAGCGCCCTGAACAACAGTCGTCCGACCCACCCGGGTTCTTGCAGCAGGCCGAGCGAGATGGTCACGGCATGGGAGGTC
This sequence comes from Accumulibacter sp., assembly GCA_016788495.1. Lineage (GTDB taxonomy): Bacteria > Pseudomonadota > Gammaproteobacteria > Burkholderiales > Rhodocyclaceae > Accumulibacter. The sequence continues at coordinate 4,014 of JAEUOM010000070.1, forward strand.
GCCAGCAGGACGCCGCCGATGACGAGTGGCCAGAGGACGATCAGTCCGGAATAGAGGCGCGCGCGGCGCCACCAAGTGCGTGTTTCGCGCACCAGCCAGACGTGGTTGAAGGCACGCTCGATGCTCAGCAGGAGCATCGCCGCCGTCGCCACGAGCACCAGTGAGCCAACCGCAGTGACCTTGATCGCTTGCCGCGAAAACTGCAGGACGTGTTCGATGATCATTCCGGCGCTGCGCTCGGGCAGGAAGCTGCGCGCCAGGAAGAGTTCGAGTTGCTCAACCATGCTCGGGAAGAACGGTACCACGGCGACGATGCTGAGCACCACGGCGACCAGTGGCACCAGTGACAGCAGTGTCGTGAAGGCGAGGCTGGCGCTGATCTGGTCGAAGTTCTCTTCGACGAAGCGACGCGCGATGCGTCCCACGAAGCGGCGCCAGGGAAAACGTGCGACGAACATTAGGTGGATATAATAGTCCGATGCCAGAGATTCTCGTGCTTTATTACAGCCACCGGGGTTCCGTGCGGGCCTTGGCGCAACAGATCGCCCGGGGCGCCGAGTCCGTCGCCGGCGTCACGGCGCGTTTGCGGACGGTGCCGAGGGTCGCCACCGTCTGCACTGCCAGTGAGCCGGAGATTCCGCCGGTCGGGGCGCCGTACGTCGATGTGGCCGATCTCCACGAGTGCATTGGCCTGGCGTTGGGCAGTCCCACCCGTTTCGGCAACATGGCGGCGCCGATGAAGTACTTCTGGGACAGCACGGCGGCGCAGTGGTCGGCCGGCATTCTGGCGGGCAAGCCTGCTTGCGTGTTCACCTCGACCGCCAGTGCACACGGCGGCCAGGAGAGTACGCTGCTGTCGATGATGCTGCCGCTCCTGCACCACGGAATGTTGCTGCTCGGCCTGCCGTACAGCGAAAGCGCGCTCTCGGCCACGCGCAGCGGTGGTACGCCTTATGGCGCCAGCCACGTGGCCGGGCCCGAAGGGAACCCGACGCTCACCGACGACGAGCGGCAGCTCGCTTTCGCGCAAGGCCGCAGACTGGCCTCGGTCGCCCTGCAACTGCACCCACGATGATCCGCGGCCTCTACCTGAGCGCCTGCGGCAGCCTGATCGCGCTGATCTTCCTCTGCCTGGCCTGGGAACTGCGCCTGGCACCGGTCGTGCCAGGTGGCACCTGGCTGGCGCTGAAGTGCCTGCCGCTGCTGGCGCCTCTTTTCGGCATTCTCAACGGACGGCGCTATACCTACCAGTGGGCGTCGATGCTGATCCTGCTGTACGTGGCCGAAGGCGTCGTGCGGGCAACCACCGAGCGCGGTACGGGTCAGCTGCTGGCGATCGTCGAGATCTGCCTGGCGCTGATCTTCTTCTCTGCCTGCGTCGGCTACGCTCGCCTCACGCGCCCGGCGACACGCTGACGGCGGGCGATCGGGCTGGCACGCCCGCTGCAGCGGTTGCCGCTGCCGGACCTGGTCAGACGTCGCCCTGCGGGTCCAGTCGATCGGGAAACTGCAGTTTGTTCAGCGCGTTGAGGTAGGCCCGTGCGGAAGCGATGACGATGTCCGTATCGGCGCCGTTGCCATTGACGATCCGCCCCTGCCGCGCCAGGCGAACGGTGACCTCACCCTGGGCGTCGGTGCCGGTGGTGATCGCGTTCACCGAATAGAGCAGCAACTGGGCACCACTGTCGGCGATCGACTCGATTGCCTTGAACGTCGCATCGACCGGTCCGCTGCCGATGCCTGCAGCCTTGCGCTCGACGCCTCCGACGGTCAGCGTGATGTCGGCCGCCGGCGTTTCTCCGGTTTCCGAGCAGACGCGCGAATAGACCAGCTTGAAGTGCTCGCCCGGCGGCGCCAGTTCTTCGTCGGAGACCAGTGCCTGCAGGTCCTCGTCAAAGATTTCGTGCTTTTTGTCAGCGAGTTCCTTGAAGCGGCCGAATGCTGCGTTGAGCGCCTCCTCGCTGTCGAGGACGATGCCGAGCGCCGACAGGCGGGACTTGAAGGCGTTGCGCCCCGAATGCTTGCCCAGTACCAGCTTGTTCTGTGCCCAGCCGACATCCTCGGCACGCATGATCTCGTAGGTCTCGCGGTGCTTGAGGACGCCGTCCTGGTGGATTCCGGATTCGTGGGCAAAGGCGTTGGCACCGACGACCGCCTTGTTCGGCTGCACCGGGTAGCCGGTGATCTGCGACACCAGCTTGGAGGCGGGAACGATCTGGGTCGTATCGATGCGTGTCTGTACCGGGAAGATGTCGCTGCGCGTGCGGACCGCCATCACGACTTCCTCGAGCGACGCGTTGCCCGCGCGTTCGCCAAGGCCATTGATCGTGCATTCAACCTGACGCGCACCGGCCAGTACCGCCGACAGCGAGTTGGCGACGGCCATGCCGAGATCGTTGTGGCAGTGGGTTGACCAGACGACGCGCCCGGCTCCCGGAACGCGCGCAATCAGGGTGCGCATCAGTTCGCCCCAGACCGTGGGAACGCTGTAGCCGACGGTGTCTGGCACGTTGATGGTGCTGGCGCCGGCCTCGATGACCGCGGCGAAGACCCGGCAGAGGAAGTCGACCTCGGAACGTACCGCGTCCTCGGCCGAGAACTCGACGTCATCCGTATACTCGCGTGCCCAGTGCACGGCCCTCACCGCCGCTTCGACCACCTGATCCGGCGTCATGCGGAGCTTCTTTTCCATGTGGATCGGACTGGTGGCGATGAAGGTATGGATGCGGCCGCGTGCCGCCGGAGCGATGGCTTCGCCGGCGCGACGGATGTCATTCTCGCTCGAACGGGCCAGCGAGCAGACCGTCGAGCCCTTGATGACCCGGGCAATGCTCCGGATCGCTTCGAAGTCTCCGGGAGAGGCGGCCGCGAAACCCGCTTCGATCACGTCGACCTGCATGCGCTCCAGTTGCCGGGCCACGCGCAGCTTTTCGTCCTTGGTCATCGAAGCGCCGGGGCTCTGCTCGCCGTCACGCAACGTCGTGTCGAAAATCATCAGATGCTCTTTCATGTCCTGACTCCGCATGGAACGATGTGAATCCCCGCAGCGTGGCCCATGGCGGGCAAGCGACTGCAGGTGTGTGCGCAACAAGGGGGATGGCTTTCGTGGTGTGCGGCGCGCTGCAGCGACCGTCGCAACAGCCAGGCACCGAGCGGAAAGCAGCGGGAAGAGTGGCTGGTCTGAAGCACGCGGCAGACTATAAACAGTTTCGAATCGTCGTGTCAATCCGGCTGCCAAGGGCATTCACGCGTCACCACCGCTGCTCGATGCGGCCAGCAACAGTGGTCGGGACTCAGATGGGGGGGGGCGATTCCGGTGGCAGCGGCGTGCGCCTGAACCTGCGCAGCAGCGCCAGGAGGTAGCCGGACAAGGAATAGGCGACGAAGAGGCCGAACAGGGCGACCGGGGTATCATACGACAGGACGGCAAAGCTCAGGGCGATGCCGACGACGAAGATGAAAGGGACGCTGCGCCGCAGATTGACGTCCTTGAAGCTGTAGAAGCGAAGATTCGAAACCATCGAAATCCCGGCAAAGATCACCAGAGCGCAGGCCAGCCAGCGAACCTCGGCAGCGGCAACGCTCTTGTCGATCATCACCCAGAAGAATCCGGTGACCAGTGCCGCTGCCGCCGGGCTGGGCAGGCCCTGGAAGTAACGCCTGTCGACCACCTCCAGGCTCGTGTTGAAACGGGCCAGGCGCAACGCTGCGCCGACACAGTAGATGAACGCGGCAATCCAGCCGACGCGGCCCATGTCCTTCAGTGCCCACGCGTAGATCACGAGTGCCGGCGCGACGCCGAAGGAAACCATGTCGGAGAGCGAGTCGTACTCTGCGCCGAAAGCGCTCTGTGTGCGCGTCATGCGTGCCACCCGCCCATCGAGGCCATCCAGGATCATCGCCACGAAGATCGCTACTGCTGCGCGCTCGAAGTTGCCGGTCATTGCCTGCACGATGGCAAAGAAGCCGCAGAACAGAGCTGCGGTCGTGAACAGATTGGGCAGGACGTAGATGCCTCGACGCCGCAACTCGGGGTTGAAGAGTGTCTTGCGAGGCTTGATGTCGGGCATTGCTCTATTGGGCTGGAGTCACACGGGGGAGCGGTACGGGGAAGCTTCGCCGGGGGCCTGCCTTCGGCTACCGGCGTCCTGGCCTGCCGATGGCACGCGGGCAGGCACGCGCGGAGGTGTGTGGAAGACCCGCGGCGGCGTCCGGTGTGCACCGGGGTCTGGCTCCGGCGTCAGACCACGATCCCCGCCGCGCCAAGGAGCGATCAGTTCTTGCTCTGGTCGACCAGGCGGTTCTTCTTGATCCAGGGCATCATGTCGCGCAGCCTGGCGCCGACCACCTCGATCTCGTGCTGCGCGGTCAGCCTGCGACGGGCGGTCATCGACGGGTAGTTGGTGCGCCCTTCGAGAATGAACATCTTGGCGTAGTCACCGTTCTGGATCCGCTGCAGAGCGGCCCGCATCGCGGCGCGCGAGCTCTCGTTGATCACCTCGGGACCGGTCACGTACTCGCCATACTCGGCGTTGTTCGAAATCGAGTAGTTCATGTTGGCGATCCCGCCTTCGTACATCAGGTCGACGATCAGTTTCAATTCGTGCAGGCACTCGAAATACGCCATCTCGGGCGCGTAGCCCGCTTCGACCAGCGTCTCGAAGCCCATCTTGACCAGCTCCACGGCGCCGCCACAGAGCACGGTCTGTTCGCCGAAGAGGTCGGTCTCGGTTTCCTCGCGGAAGTTGGTCTCGATCACGCCGCCCTTGGTACCGCCGTTGGCGGCAGCATAGGAGAGGGCGATGTCGCGGGCCTTGCCGGAACGATCCTGGTGTACGGCGATCAGCGAAGGCACGCCACCGCCCTTGAGGTACTCGGAGCGCACCGTGTGCCCAGGGCCCTTTGGTGCCACCATGATGACGTCGAGGTCGTCGCGTGGCACGACCTGGTTGTAATGGATGTTGAAACCATGGGCAAAAGCCAGGGCAGCACCCTTCTTCATGTTTGGTGCCACATCGGCGTTGTACACCTGCGGAATGCTCTCGTCGGGCAACAGGATCATCACCACATCGGCGCCGCGGACCGCTCTGGCGACCTCTTCCACCTTCAATCCGGCCGCCTCGGCCTTGCTCCAGGAAGCACCGTCCTTGCGCAGCCCGACGGTGACCTTGACTCCAGAATCATTCAGATTCTGGGCGTGCGCGTGGCCCTGCGAACCATAGCCGACGATGGTGACCTTCTTGCCCTTGATCAGCGAAAGGTCGGCATCCTTGTCGTAGAAAACTTTCATGTGATTTCCTCTGCTTGCTGGTATCGGTCTGTTCAGACCTTGAGAATGCGTTCGCCGCGACCGATGCCGCAGACACCAGTGCGAACCGTCTCGAGAATCAGTCCGGCGTCGATGGCCTGGATGAATGAGTCGAGTTTCGCCCCGCTGGCGGTCAGTTCGATGACGTAGGTCGACTCGGTCACGTCGATGATGTGGCCGCGGAAGATGTCGGCCAGGCGCTTCAGTTCCTCGCGGTCCTTGCCGGTGGCGCGCACCTTGATCAGCATCAGCTCGCGCTCGATGTGTGCCGCCTCGGAGAGATCGACGACCTTGATGACGTCGATCAGCTTGTTGAGCTGCTTGGTGATCTGCTCGATCACCGCGTCGGTGCCGGTGGTGACGATGGTCAGACGGGATAGCGAGACGTCTTCGGTCGGAGCCACCGTCAGCGTTTCGATGTTGTACGCGCGGGCGGAAAAGAGGCCGGCGACCCGTGACAAGGCGCCAGCTTCGTTCTCGAGCAGAATTGAGATGATGTGTCGCATCTTGCTTTCCCTTACAGGTCTTCGGTCAGGATCATGTCCGCCAGGCCCTTGCCGGCGGCGACCATCGGAAAGACGTTTGCCTTCTGATCGGTGATGAAGTCCATGAACACGAGGTCATCCTTGTGGTCGGTGAAGGCCTTGCGCAGCGCTGGCTCGACCTCTTCCGGCCGCTCGACGCGGATGCCGACGTGACCATAGGCTTCGGCGAGCCTGACGAAGTCCGGCAGCGAATCCATGTACGACTCCGAGTAGCGGCTGCCGTAGAACATCTCCTGCCACTGCCGCACCATGCCAAGATAGCGGTTGTTGAGGTTGATGATCTTGATTGGCAGGCGGAACTGCTTGGCCGTCGACAACTCCTGGATGCACATCTGGATCGAGCCCTCGCCGGTGACGCAGACGATCGGCATGTGCGGGTGCTGCAGGGCAGCACCCATGGCATAGGGTAGGCCGACACCCATCGTTCCGAGGCCGCCCGAATTGATCCAGCGGCGGGGCTCGTCGAACTTGTAGTACTGCGCCGCCCACATCTGGTGTTGACCGACATCGGAGGTGACGATGGCCTTGCCGGCAGTCACCTCGTAAAGCTTCTCGATGACGTACTGCGGCATGATGACATTCTTCTTCCGGGCATACTTCATGCACTGCCTGGCGCGCCAGGCTTCGATCTCCTTCCACCACGCAGCCAGCGCCTGTGCGTCGGGAGCGGCATTCCCGGCATCGAGCAGGCGGAGCATTTCCTCGAGCACGTCGGGAACGTTGCCGACTATCGGGACGTCGACCTTGACCCGTTTCGAGATCGAAGAGGGATCGATGTCGATGTGGATGATCTTGCGCGGGATCGAGGCGAAGTTGTCCGGATTGCCGATGACCCGATCGTCAAAACGCGCACCGATGGCGAGCAGCACGTCGCAGTGCTGCATTGCCAGGTTGGCCTCGACCGTGCCGTGCATGCCGGGCATGCCGAGGAACTGCGGGTCGGTCGCCGGATACGCGCCGAGGCCCATCAGGGTATTGGTGATCGGAAAGCCGAGGCGGCGGACGAGGCGGGTCAGTTGCTCGGCGCCATTGGCGAGGATGACCCCGCCACCGGTATAGATCATCGGTCGCCTGGCTTCGAGCAGCAGGTGTACAGCCTTCCTGATCTGGCCCAGATGGCCTTTGACCACCGGGTTGTACGAGCGCATCTGGATGCTTTCCGGGTACTCGAACTTGCACTTGGCGGCGGTGACGTCCTTCGGGATGTCGACGACAACCGGGCCGGGACGACCGCTGTTGGCGATGTAGAAGGCTTTCTTCAGCGTCAGCGCCAGCTTGTGTACGTCGTTGACGAGAAAGTTGTGTTTGACGCAGGGGCGCGTGATGCCGACGGTGTCGCACTCCTGGAAGGCGTCCTGCCCGATGTAGGCGTTCGGCACCTGCCCGGAGATGATGACGACCGGGATCGAATCCATGTAGGCAGTGGCGATCCCGGTCACCGCATTGGTCGCGCCGGGGCCGGAGGTGACGAGCGCGACGCCGACCTTGTTCGACGAGCGGGCCAGGCCATCGGCGGCGTGCACGGCTGCCTGCTCGTGACGGACGAGAATGTGCTTCACCTGATCCTGCTTGAACAGGGCATCATAAATGTGCAGCACGGCGCCCCCAGGATAGCCGAATACATACTCGACCTTTTCTTCCTGCAGGCACCTGATTACAATCTCCGCACCGGTCATCATTGTCATTGCCGTCGCCCCAGCAAGCAAATTGCGTTAAAAAAAGTGTGGAACGTTAAAGCTTTGGCCCCGATTGGTCAAGGCGTTCACGACGACACCCACTGCGGGAACCGCTTCCAACCTGAAAAAGCAAGGATTTTCGCTCTGGCCAGCCAACGCGAACTGTCAGACTTCCTGACTGCAGTCGAACGTCGTGCATTCAAGCAGGCCATGTTCGCCGTGCACAACGAGGAATCCGCGCTCGACATCGTCCAGGATGCGATGATGAAGCTCGCGGAGAAGTACGGTGACCGCCCCGCCGAAGAGCTGCCAATGCTGTTCCAGCGCATCCTGCAGAATACCATCCGCGACTACTACCGTCGCAGCAGGGTGCGCTCGATGTGGACGACGTTGCTGTCGGCGCTGTCGCCGGGCGACGATGAGGATCACGATCCACTCGAAACCTTCGGCAGCGAATCGGGGTCTTACAGCCCGCAGCTTCCCGAAGAGCAGCTCGAGCAAACGCAAGTCCTGGCGATCATCGAGAAAGAGATCCAATCCTTGCCGGCGCGTCAACGCGAAGCCTTTCTTCTGCGTTACTGGGAGGACATGGACGTCGCCACGACGGCAGCCGCGATGGGCTGCTCGGAGGGCAGCGTCAAGACGCATTGCTCGCGTGCCAATCACACGCTGGCGGCAGCACTGAAGGCCAAAGGAATCACCCTATGAACGAACAGCATTTTGCCTATAGGCTCAGGCAACACCTGAATCGTGGTCTGCACGAGTTGCCGGACGAAACGCGGTTGCGTCTGGAGGACGGGCGGCGGCGCGCGCTGGCGCGGCATAAGGTGGCCGTGCGGCACTCCGTATTCGCCGGAGTCGCCGGTTTCCTGCTGCAGCAGGCCGACCATCTGCGCCTCAGGCAGGTGGTTTTTGCCCTTCTGGTGGCGCTTGGTATCGGCACCTATACCTTCTGGCATGCCGAGCAAAGCATCTCCGAGCTCGAGGTCATCGATAGCGCGCTGCTCTCGGATGAGCTGCCGGTCGCTGCTTTCACCGACAAGGGCTTTGCTGCATGGCTGAAAAGCTCGGCGTCGCAGTAGCCGTCCTGACAGCTCTGTTGGCGCTGCCGGTACGGGCCGAGGTGCCCGGGCCGTCGGCGATCGTCACCCCGGCGCAACCGCAGTGGACCGAACTGACGGTCGAGCAGAAGATCGTTCTCGCACCGCTGAGTGACGACTGGGACATCCTGGAGTCCAACCGGCAGAAGAAGTGGCTGGGCATCGCACGGCGCTTTGCCAGCATGACGCCCGCCGAGCAGCGACGGATTCAGACGCAGATGCAGGAGTGGGGCAAGCTGACTCCGGCGCAGCGGGCGCAGGCGCGTGAGAACTTCATCACCGCCAGTCAGTTGCCGGCTGAGAAGAAGGAGGAACTGCGGCAGAAATGGGAAGAGTACTCGAGTCTGCCGGAAGCGGAAAAGGAGCGGCTCAAGCAACAGGCAGCCAGCAAACCCGTGCCGAAGCCTGGGCACTCCCCGCGCGGCCCGCTTCCAGCCGGCGGCCAGAATCCCGACCAGACAGGACCAGCGGCCGCCCGGACCGCCAAGGCCGGAGCGGACGGAGTCGCTGCCGTGCCGTCGCCGGCGTCTGGCAGTGCGGCGGTGTCGGCGGCGGAAACGGCTCCGGCAGGTGGCGTTGGGGAACCGGGGCGCTGAGGCAGTGCCGCTCGCGCAGCCTGCCGGCAGGCCGGGGATGGGCCGCCGCCTCGCCAGCATGTGTTACGAGTCGCTGCTCGTGATGGCTGTGCTTGCCGTGCTTTTCGTGTTGCCGCATCTCATCCTCGGCGCCTTTGCCCAGCGCATGGCCTCGCCGGCCATCATCCAGGCGCATTGCTTCGTCGTCCTGCTGGTCTATTTCGTCTGGTTCTGGTTGCATGGCGGACAAACTCTCGCCATGAAGACCTGGCGCATCCGCCTGGTGAGTCGCGACGGTCGGCCAATCCGGCTGGCGCAGGCGCTGTTGCGCTACCTTTTCAGTTGGCCGAGCATTCTACTCGGTGGCGCCGGCATCGCCTGGGCCCTGCTCGATCGTGACGGGCAGTTTCTGCACGACCGTTTGGCAGGGACGCGACTGATCCTCGCCTGAAGCGCGACTGCTCGCCGCTCGCTCAGCGGCGTTCGACCCACCAGATCAGCATTCCCGCGGCCATCAGGAACAGGACCGACGGGGCGGCCGCACTGAGCAGCGGTGGCCAGCCGTGGATCGCTCCGAGGTTCGATGACAGGCCGTTGAGCGTGTGAAAGAGGATGCCGATCATGACCCCGACGAAGATCTGCACGCCGATCCCCGACGCGCGGTGGTGTCTGGCGGAAAAAGGCAGTGCGAGGGCAACCATGACCAGGCCCGCCAGCGGATAGACGATCTTCTTCCAGAAGGCGATGTCATAGCGGTTGGTTCGCTGGCGATTGTCGGAGAGATGTCTGGTGTACGCCGACAGGTGGCGTAGCGACATGCGCTCGGGCGACAGCATGAGAACGGCAAGGATCTCGGGATTCAGTGCCGAGCGCCAGGACATCTCAGCCAGTTTCTCGACCTTGGCGCTGTCGTTCTGCAGCACGGTGTGGGCAACGTTGGTCAAGTGCCAGCCATCGGCAAAGGAGAATTCCCCTTCGGCTGCCTCGGTGACGCTGAGCAACTTGCCGTGCTCGTCAAACTGGAAGATTCGGATACCGCGCAGGCTCGTGTCCGAGAGGAGCACGCGGATGTTGATGAAACTCCTCTCGTCCTTGACCCATAGCCCGGAGCGCAGGTTGCGCACGCTGCGCAGTTCCTGCATCGTGCGTCCGCGTTCCTTCAGCCGCAACTGGCTGGCGGCTTGCTCGGCCGGTGGCGCGACGTACTCGCCGATCAGGAAGGTGAGGACGGCAAACGCAGCGGCGATCTGGCACAGGCAGACAAGCAGCCTGCCGGTCGACAGGCCGGAGGCACGCAACACCGTGATCTCCGAGTGTCGGGACAGGTTGGCCAGCGCATACAGGGTACCGATCAGGATGGCCAGAGGCATCAGCTCGTACGCCCGGCCGGCGAGGCGCAGCAGGACGTAGACAAAGGCATGCTGAATCCTGTAGCCGCCCTGGCCGAGATTGCCCACCTCGCCAAGCAGGTCGAAAAAGGCGAAGAGCGCCAGGAAGGCCAGCAGGACGAGCAGGACTGCGGCTGCCACTTCGCGCGCGATGTAGCGCTGATAGAGCTTCACGGCGAAAGTCGCAGAAAGGACGAGACGGCAATCCGTTTGTAGAAGAGGATGGGCAGGAGGCACAGCATCAGCAGATGAATGCCGATCAGGCCGACGGCAAACGAGAGCTTGCCGCGTGCCACCCACTCCTGGCCGAGGGTCACCAGGTTGTTGTAGAACAGATACGCCAGAATCGCCAGCAGCATGTTGGCCGAGCGACCGGCGCGCGGGTTGACGAAGGAGAGCGGGATCGACAGCAGCGCCAGGATCACCGCCGAAATCGGCAGGCTGAGACGCCCGAGCAGTTCGCTGCGGTGCTGGCGCGAATCGTGCCCCAGCAGTTCCACGGTGCCCATGCTGCGCGGCGTCTGAACAACGCCCCGCGCCTCCCTGGTCTCCAGGCGAACCGCATAGCGTGCAAAGTCGATCTGGCTGAACTCGGCGCTACCCGGCGCAAACTCGTAACGGCGACCCTGCTCGAGAACGATGAATCGATCGCCATTGGCGGCGATCTCCTGATGTCCCGTGCCGGCGACGGTGATGCCCTGGCGGTCGGGACGCGTGTCGCTGACGAAGACATTGCGCACGTGGCTCGTGTCATCGGCGACCGCTTCGACAAAAACCACACGGTTGCCGGTTGACGACTCCTGAAAGGTGCCGGGCGCCACCTGCCCGGCATCCCGGCGTGTGCTGAGCTTGTTGCGGAACTCGACGCTTTCGGACAAGGCCCAGGGCGACAGAAAGAAGGCAAGCACTGCGATGGTCAGCACGAGCGGTGCAGCGAAGGAGATCACCGGTCGAATCCATGCCGTCAGCGGCAGACCGCAGGCGAACCAGACGACCATCTCGGAATCCCGATAGGCCCGCGAGAGGCTCAGGAGGATGGCAATGAACAGCGACAACGACAGCAGGTGCGGCAGGTAGTTGAGAGCGGCAAAGCCGAGCAGTGCTGCCACGGCCTCGGCTTCGACCTTGCCCTGCACAGCCTCGTTGAGCAGGCGGATCAACTGCGTCGTCAGCATGATGGCGAACAGGGCGGTGAAGACACCTGCCGCCGTCTGGGTAAACTCGCGCCGCACCGCGCGCTGAAAGATCATTCTTTGACTTTGCTGAAAAACTGCAGTGATAATCGATATTTTTCTGAAACAGTACGCGCGTGACGAGGAGGGGGGCAGTGGAATTTAGCATAAAAAGTGGCAGCCCGGAGAAGCAGCGCAGTGCCTGTGTGGTGGTCGGCGTCTTCGAGCCGCGCAAGCTGACGCTGACCGGGGAACTCCTCGACAATGCAGCCCGGAACCATCTGTCGGACATCATCCGGCGTGGTGACATGGAGGGTAAGGCCGGTTCCACCCTGCTGCTGCACAACGTTCCCGGAACCCTCTGCGACCGCGTCTTGCTGGTTGGACTCGGCAAGGAAAAGGAGTTTGGCGACAAGGAGTTCGCCGACGCAATCCGGGCGGCCGTGCGCACGCTGAACGAAACGGGATCGTTCGACGGCACGGTGTTTCTGACGGATACTGCAGTCAGGAGACGCAGTACGGCGTGGCGCGTGCGACAGGCGGTGATCGTTGCGCACGAGGCGGTCTATCGCTTCGATCAGTTCAAGAGCAAGAAGGACAAGGTACGCCGGCCGCTGCGCAAGCTGACCTTCGTCGTCGACCGGCGGAACGAGCTCGCTGCCGCTGAGGCCGCCCTGAACCAGGGCCAGGCGATCGGCGAGGGCGTCAATCTTGCGAAGAACCTCGCCAACCTGCCGGCCAACGTGTGCACCCCAAGCCATCTTGCCGACACCGCGCAGAAGCTGGCGGCCGAGCACAAGCTCGACTGCCAGATCATCGAACGCGACGAGATGGCAGCACTCGGCATGCATTCGCTGCTCGCCGTCGCCAGCGGCTCACGGCAGCCACCCAAGCTGATCGTCCTCCAGTACAAGGGCGGCAAGGTGGACGACAAACCGCTGGCGCTGATCGGCAAGGGCATCACGTTCGATACCGGCGGCATTTCCCTCAAGCCGGCCGCTGAAATGGACGAGATGAAGTACGACATGTGCGGCGCTGCCAGCGTGCTCGGTACCATCAAGGCGGTGGCGCTGATGAAACTGCCGCTCAACCTGACGGTGATCGTTCCGGCTGCGGAAAACATGCCTGGCGGGGGGGCGACGCGCCCGGGCGACATCGTCACCTCGATGTCCGGTCAGACCATCGAAATTCTCAACACCGACGCCGAAGGCCGACTGATCCTGTGCGATGCACTGACCTATGCCGCCCGCTTCGACCCAGAAACCGTGATCGATGTCGCGACGCTCACGGGTGCCTGCGTGATCGCTCTCGGCCACGTCGCCACCGGTCTTTTTGCCAACAATGACACGCTGGCGCGCGAGTTGCTGCATGCCGGTGATGAGGCACATGATCGCGCCTGGCAGATGCCGTTGTGGAATGACTACCAGGAGTTGCTCAAGAGCCCTTTCGCCGACATGTCGAACATCGGCGGCCGTTCTGCTGGCAGCGTCACGGCTGCCTGCTTTCTTGCCCGTTTCACCAGAAAATACGTCTGGGCACATCTCGACATCGCGGGTACCGCCTGGAAGTCGGGAAGCGACAAGGGTGCGACCGGTCGACCGGTCTCGTTGCTCCTGCACTATCTGCTCAAACGCGCCGGAAAACTCCATTGACGAGGATCTTCTTCTACCACGGCGCCGCCGATCGGGTGGCCACGGCCGCCAGCTTGATTGCCAGGACGGTCGGCCAAAAGAAGGCTCTGCTCGTCTATGCTCCCGATGCTGCAGTCGCCGCGGCACTCGACCGTTACCTCTGGCTGCATCCGCCAACCGGCTTCGTGCCGCATGTGGACGTCGATTCACCGCTGGCCGGGGAAACGCCGGTGGTGATTGCCGGCCGGCTCGATGCCATCGACCGTGACGAGCGGCTGTTCAATCTGGCGCCGGAGGTGCCGCCAGGGTTCTCGCGTTTCAACAGTCTGATCGAGATCGTCGGCCAGGGTGAGGAGGAGCGCCTTGCCGCGCGCCAACGGGCCAGGTTCTACCGGGATCGCGGCTACGACATCCAGTACATCGATCAGTCGGGGAGAGTCTGATGGCGGACGATGGCGACCTGATCAGCCGCGCGGACTCGCTGATCCGTGCCGATGCGGGTGCGGCGGGCAGCGACCGTCGCGCCAATCCACGCCATGGGCGGCGCCGGCGAAGCTTCGTCGCTTCGATGGCGGAGCGGAACGGCATCGAGGACGGTGCCGCAGTCTGCGGCGAGGACGATGATCTGCCATTGTTGACCGAAGTCGTTCTGCCGGTAGCGGACGCTGACGTCGGGGTACCGGAAACGCTCAGGGATGCCCTGCGCCCGCTTCTTGCCGGCGACCTGTGCCGCCTGCTCGAGCAGCGGTTGGCCAGCGAGATGCCAGCCCTCATCGCGTCGGCACTGGACAGCGCGAGCTGTCAGCTGCGAGAGGGGATTGCCGCCACCATGGCTGCCGCGCTGGGGGACTTCCTGGCGCAGCGGGGCCAGCTTCCGCTGCCGCTACCGGTGGCCGAGGAGAGCGCGCTGCCCGGTCCGGCCCGGCAGCCGGAGTCCGCAGCGGAGCCCATGCACGATCCGCTATAATGTGCCTCCCTGAATTTCCCCTGATGTGTGCCCATGGACCTCGCCAAGAGCTTTGAACCGGCAGAGATTGAACGACGCTGGTACCCGATGTGGGAAGCGAAGGGGTACTTCGGCGCTGGTCTGGATGCCGGCAGAAGCAGCTCCTTCTGCATCCTGCTGCCGCCACCCAACGTCACCGGTACCCTGCACATGGGGCACGGCTTCAATCAGGCGATCATGGATGCGCTGACGCGCTACCACCGCATGCGGGGCGACAACACGCTGTGGCAGCCGGGTACCGATCACGCCGGGATCGCCACGCAGATTGTCGTCGAGCGTCAGCTCGACGCCGAGGGCGTCTCCCGCCACGATCTCGGGCGAGAGAAGTTCCTGCAGAAGGTGTGGCAGTGGAAGGAGTTCTCGGGCAGTACCATCACCCGCCAGATGCGCCGCCTCGGCACCTCGCCAGACTGGAGTCGCGAGCGCTTCACGATGGACGCCGGACTGTCGCGGACGGTCACCGAGACTTTCGTCCAGCTCTACCGCGAGGGACTGATCTATCGCGGCAAGCGCCTGGTCAACTGGGATCCCGTCCTGCAGACCGCAGTCTCCGACCTCGAGGTGGTCCAGGAAGAGGAGCGCGGACAGCTGTGGCACATCCGCTACCCGCTGGCTGACGGCAGTGGATCGCTGGTGGTCGCCACGACACGCCCGGAGACCATGCTCGGCGACACCGCGGTGATGGTCCATCCCGATGATGAGCGCTACCGCCACCGCTTGGGGAAGATGGTCCGGCTACCCCTCTGTGAGCGCGAGATCCCGATCATTGCCGACCCCTACGTCGATCTCGCCTTCGGCACCGGCTGCGTCAAGGTGACCCCGGCACACGATTTCAATGACTACGCGGTCGGTCATCGTCACCAGTTGCCGGTGATCCCGATCCTGACGCTCGACGCGCGCATCAATGACAACGCCCCGGAGCGCTATCGCGGTCTGGATCGCTTCGCCGCGCGCGCACTCGTCGTCAGCGATCTCGAGCAGCAGGGCTTCCTCGACAAGGTCGAGCCGCATCTCCTGAAGGTGCCACGCGGCGATCGTACCGGTGTCGTCATCGAGCCGATGCTCACCGACCAGTGGTTCGTGGCGATGAGCAAGCCCGGCGCCGACGGCAGCAGCATCGCCGGCAAGGCTCTCGCCTGTGTCGCTGCGGGCGAGATCCGCTTCTTCCCGGAGAACTGGGTCAACACGTACAACCAGTGGCTGAACAATATCCAGGACTGGTGCATCTCGCGGCAACTGTGGTGGGGTCACCAGATCCCCGCTTGGTACAGCGAGGACGGGCGGGTCTTCGTCGCGCACGACGAAGCCGAGGCGAGGGCCGAAGCGAACGCAGCTGGTTGCACGGGGCTGCTGGTGCGCGATCCCGACGTCCTCGACACGTGGTATTCGTCTGCGCTGTGGCCCTTCTCGACGCTCGACTGGACGCCCCGATGGCCAGTCGAGAGCAACCCCGCTCTGGACCTCTATCTGCCGTCTACCGTGCTTGTGACGGGATTCGACATCATCTTCTTCTGGGTCGCGCGGATGGTCATGATGACGCGGCACATCACCGGCCGCATCCCGTTCAGGCACGTCTATGTTCACGGTCTCATCAGGGACGCCGAGGGGCAGAAGATGAGCAAGTCGAAGGGCAACGTGCTCGACCCGATCGACCTGATCGACGGCATCGGCCTCGATGCGCTGATCGAGAAGCGGACCAGTGGCCTGATGAATCCAAGGCAGGCCGAGCAGATCGAGAAGCGCACGCGCAAGGAGTATCCGCAGGGTATTCCCGCCTTTGGTACCGATGCACTGCGTTTCACCTTTCTCTCGCTCGCCAGCCCGGGCCGCGACATCAAGTTCGATCTCGGCCGCTGCGAGGGCTACCGCAATTTCTGCAACAAGCTGTGGAACGCGAGCCGCTTTGTCCTGATGCACACTGCCGGGCACGATCTGGGGCTCGCTGCCTGCGCTGGCGGCGGCTGTGCCACCAATCTCGACTTCTCCTTCGCCGACCGCTGGATCGTCAGCCGCCTGCAGCGCACCGAGGCCGAACTGGCACAGCACTTCGCCGACTACCGTTTTGATCTCCTGGCGCGGTCGCTCTACGAGTTCGTCTGGGACGAATTCTGTGATTGGTACGTCGAGTTGTCGAAGGTGCAGTTGCAGCAGGGGAGCGAAGCGCAGGTCCGGGCGACACGGCGGACGCTGGCACGCGTACTGGAGGCGGTCCTGCGTCTGGCACATCCGCTGCTGCCGTTCATCACCGAGGAACTCTGGCAGGCCGTGGCTCCTATCGCCGGTCGCAAGACGCATGATTCGGTGATGCTGGCAGTCTATCCGCAGGCGCAGCCGGAGAAGGTCGATGCGCAGAGCGAAGCCAGCGTGAAGGAGTTGAAGGCACTGGCCTACGCCTGCCGCAATCTGCGCGGTGAAATGAACCTGTCGCCGGCAGTGCGGGTGCCCCTGATCGTCTGTGGCAGGAGTCAGCCACTGTTGGAATTCGCTCCCTATCTCAAGTCGCTGTGCAAGCTCTCCGAGCTGCAGATCGTCGCCGACATGCCGGGCGATGCGAACGCACCGATTGCCGTCGTCGGCGAAGCGAAGCTGATGTTGCAGGTGGAGATCGATGTCCCCGTCGAGTGCGAGCGGCTCGACAGGGAGATCGCCCGTCTCAGCGGTGAGATCGGCAAGGCAAGGGCCAAACTGGCCAACACGAGCTTCGTTGCGCGTGCTCCTGCGGCGGTGGTCGACCAGGAGAGGAGGCGCCTCGACGCCTTCGTCGCCACGTTGGCTGAACTCGAGCCACAGCGCGCGCGCCTCGAGCGTGGCCAGGCGCCGGCCAGCAGCTGACCGAGTTCGATCGTCGCCGCGCTTCTGCGGCGCAGCCGCTGTTCAGCTTGCAAGCGTCACCGGAATCAGTCCGCGCAGGCCGTTGCCGAGGTAGAGGCACGCCGCGTTCTGCAGGTCTGAGCGGTGCAGGATGTGTTCGACTGCACGTCCCGAATCAAGCAACTGTCGCCGCAGGACTCCCGGCAGCAGACCGCAAGACACGGGCGGCGTCAGGAGCAGTCCGCCGCGCTCGACGAAAACATTGCTGCGGGCGCCTTCACAGACCTCGCCACGTTCGTTGCAGAAGATGGCATCGAACACCTCTGGGCGATGATCCGCCAGTGCCGCCAGCGCGCGATCGTAGCGCGACCGTACCGTCGTCTTGTGGCGCAGCAGGTAGTCATCGGCAGACACGGCCTCGCTGGCGAACACCGCCGTGTACCCTGCCGGTGCGCTGTCGGGCAGCGGTGACACGCAGGCGGTATGGCGCCCGTCGTGCCTGAGAAGCAGGCGAACCCGGAAGACGCCTGCAGGATGGGCGCTCGCCGCCGCGGCGAGTGTGTCGGACAGGCTCGGCCGCGCACAGCTGAAGCCAAGACTGGCGGCGGAAGCCTGCAGGCGTTCGAGGTGCAGGTGCAGCAGTGGGTAGCGGCCGGCTTCAAGGCGCAGCGTTTCGAAGAGTTCGAACCCGGGATCGGAGCCGATCAGGAAATTCGCCTTCAGCAGGCATTCGGCGTATTCGCTCGCGGCATCGGCATCGGCGACGATGCCGCTGCCTACGCCGATGCGCGTGTCGCCGTGAGGGCCGATTTCAAGGGTGCGGATTGCCACGTTGAACCGGCAGTCGCCGCTCGGGGCCAGCCAGCCAAGGGCGCCGGTGTACAGGTGGCGCGGCGTCTCCTCCAGTTCGGCGATGCGTTGCATGGCCCGGATCTTCGGCGCGCCGGTGATCGAGCCGCAGGGAAAGAGCGCACTGAACAGATCCGCGAGGCTTGCCCCCGGCAGCTCGGCGGCAATCGTGGATACCATCTGCCAGAGCGTCGGGTACGCCTCGGTCTCGCACAGGGCAAGCACGCGAACCTTGCCGGGCTGCGCCAGTCGCCCCAGATCGTTGCGGAGCAGGTCGACGATCATGATGTTCTCTGCCCGCTCCTTGGGCGACGAGATGAGCGCAGCCCGCTGCGCTTCATCCTCGTCCGCCGTTCGGCCGCGGGCGGCCGTGCCCTTCATCGGCCGCGTCAGCACGCGATCCGCCTGGCGCTCGAAGAACAACTCGGGCGAGAACGACAGGATCGCCTCGGCGCCGACCGTCAGGTAACCGCCATAGCGGACGGGTTGCCGTGGCCGCAAGCGCTGATACAGCGCCAGCGGGCTTCCGTAGACGCGACAGCGCATCGGAAACGTGAGGTTGATCTGATAGCAGTCGCCGTCAGCGATCCAGTTGCGGATCTGGCGTACCTGCTCCGCGTGCCGTGCAGCGGAGACTCCCGGCAGCAGATCGGCGATTCCCGCCGCTCGTTGCTGCTCGGGAAGGGCAGCCACGCGGGCGGCGAGGAAGCCGGTGACAGCCTTCGCGTCCAGCCATTCGCCGCGCTCGAAAGCCCAGGCGCGCATGACCGGACCGGCCGTGGGTACTACCGCTGCCGCGCTCTCGAACGAAGCTGCGAGCGCGTAATCGGCGGCCATCGCAACCCAGCGCCCGGCAGCGAGTTCGGCCTCGATGGCTGCGAAAACGGGTGCGGGATCGTCGCTCGCCGCGAGTCGGTAGCTTCGGCAGCAGCCGTCAAGCAGCAGGGCGTCGCCTCGATCACCATCGAACAGCGCGAAATCCCCGCCGCCAGACATCAGCGTGCGGGCGCCTGCGTCCTCACGCGGCACGTGTTGCGGTGGATGCCCGTGTCACTTGCGCCGGAGAAAGAACTCGAAGACCTTGCCTGTCTCGGAACGCGACAACAGCTCGTTGCCCGTCTGCCTGGCGAAAGCTTCGAAATCCTTGACTGCCCCGGGGTCGGTCGCCAGTACATGCAGGACTTCGCCTGCCGACATCTCGGAAAGCGCCTTCTTGGTCCGCAGGATGGGCAAGGGGCAGTTGAGGCCCTTGACATCTAACTCTCGATCGAAATGCATGGTGTGATCCACAGGAAAGCCGGGCGCGTATTGTAAACGCTAAAGCCCTGTCCTCTTCTGCTTGGCTTCCTCGACCTGCAGTCGGCGCAACTCGCGCAGGCGGGCGTCAACCGCCGACTGCTCGAAGAAGCTCCCGTCGCCTGCCTGTTGCGCAAACTGCAGCTGCTCGACGGCTGGCCCGAGCTGTCCCTGCAGCAGATAGAACTCTGCTTGGGCGCGGTGCTGCTGCAAGCGCTTGCCGGTTGCCGAGAAGGTTCGGGCCGACAGGCCATGCAGCTTGTAGTCCGAAGTGTGAAGCTGCAACTGCGCATCGAGGAAGAGGCGGGCCTGCTCGTACTGCTTCGCGGTGAGCAGGGCTTCGGCGTAGCCGTAGGTCAGCGCCGTGGATTGCGGATAGCGCTGCAAGGCATCACGATAGATCGCCGCTGCGCCGCCCGGGTCGTTATCGGCGATCCTGATCGCCGCTGCCAGTCCGGCAAGCAGCGGCGAAGAAGGCTTCAGGGCGGCGAGCGCATCGAACTCCCGCTGTGCTCCCGCGACGTCCTTTGCTCGCAGCAGCGAGTAGCTCAGCCCGTAACGGACGGCCACTTCGGAGGCATACTTCTTCTCCCGCAGCTGTCTGCCGAACTCGCTGATTCCCTCCTGCGGCGTGCCCATCTGGGCGCGCAACTTCGCCCGAACCAGGTGGAAGTCGAGGCTGCCGGCCACCTGCCGATAGGGGGCGCTCTGCGCCCGGTTCTGCATGTCCGACATCCGCTCGACGGTCAGCGGATGCGATCGCATGTAGACCGGGGCGCTGTTTTCATACACCCGGCCGGCCTGTTGGAGGCGGCCAAAGAAATCGGCCATGCCGCGCACGTCGAAGCCGGCCTGGCTGAGAGTCTGAAAACCTACGCGATCAGCCTCGCGTTCGAAATCGCGGCTGTAGGCCAGCTGTGCCTGGATCGACCCGGCCTGTGCCGAGGCGATTGCGGCGGTGGCCACTTGCGAGTTCGAGCGCGCGGCGAGGACACCGACGGCCATCGCGATCATGGTCGCGACCGAGCTCTGTTTCTCGCGCTGAATCTGCCTCGCCAGGTGGGACTGCAGCACGTGCGAGATCTCGTGTGCCAGGACCGCTGCCAGTTCGGACTCCGACTGCGCCGTCAGCAGTGTTCCGGTGTTCACGCCGATGAAACCACCGAACATGGCGAAGGCATTGACCGTGCTGTCGCGGATCAGGAAGAAGTAGCAGTCGGCAGTCGGGTTCGCGCTGGCAGCCACCAGGCGACCCCCCAGATGGTTGAGGTAATCCGACAACTCGGGGTCGTCGACGTAGCTAGGTTCGCGCAGGCGGATCTCGTTGAGAATCCGCTCGCCGATCCTGCGTTCGAGTTGTGGCGACAGCTCGGCACGGGCGGCCTCACCGAGGTCTGGCAGTTCGTCCGTCGCCAGGGCCGGTGAGGCGGTGACGACGGTTGCCGTGAGCAGGGCGGCGACGATACGCGGTAGGGGCATCAAACGAGGTTTCCGGACTTTGGTGAAGGACAATGGATGTTATGATACTCAAGGAGTGGCCGAGAGAGTGTGACCAAGCGTTACAGCGCCTGTCGGCTCGCCAGTGCCCTTGTCCTGCCTGCCTTGAGCGATCTGCCTCCTGCGATGTCCACAAGTCCTCTCTCCCATTTTGATCGGCACGGCCAAGCGCAGATGGTCGATGTCACGGCCAAGGCCGAGACCCATCGGCACGCGACCGCCAGCGGCTCCATCTCGATGCGCCCGGAGACTCTGGCGCTCATCGTTGAAGGCTCGGCGCGCAAGGGAGACGTCTTGGCGGTGGCCCGGATCGCTGCGATTCAGGGTGCCAAACGCACATCGGAGCTGATCCCGCTGTGCCACCCCATTGCCGTGACCCGAATCACCGTCGACTTCGAGATCGATGGCGAGGCCAACAGCGTCGCCTGCAAGGCGCGTGTCGAGACTTTCGGACGTACTGGTGTCGAGATGGAAGCTTTGTCGGCGGTCAGCATCGCTCTGCTGACCATCTACGATATGTGCAAGGCGGCCGATCGTGGAATGCGCCTGGAGGGCGTTCGCCTGCTCGAGAAGGACGGCGGCCGCTCCGGGTACTGGCAGCAGGAGGGTTGAGAGCCGATGCCGCCGGCAGCGAAGGGCGAGTGCGACCGCCTGCGTCGCCTGCTGCTCGAGGCGACGACTGCAGGCGTCAGTGCCGGCGCCCTGCTGGCTGCCGATCTGCTGCAGCCCACGGCTGTTCTGGCGGCCGACTGGAACCGCGCTGCCTTTACCGCCACCACTCTGTCAGAGGCCATCCGGGCAGCCGGCGCAGGTGGCTCCAGCGACAGCGGCAGCATCATCATCAAGACGGTCGAGATTGCCGAGAACGGTGCTCAGGTGCCAGTTGAGGTGATCAGCAACATACCCGACAGCAAGAGCATGAACATCTTCGTCGAGAAGAACCCGATGCCGCTGGCGGCCAGCCTGACTTTCGCCGCGGGTGCGCAGGCACGCGTCCGGCTGCAGCTCAAGATGGCCGAGTCATCACGCATACGGGTCGTGGTCAGGGCGTCTGACGGAAAGAACTACCATGCCAGTCGTGAAGTCAAGGTGACGCTTGGCGGCTGTGGTGCCTGAGCGAGGGCAGTCGAGGATGGGTGAAGCCATCAAGATCCGCGCCAGCCTGCAGGGCGACCTGACCGAAATCCGCTTTCTCATGCCGCATCCGATGGAGACGGGGCAGCGCAAGGATTCCGCCAGTGGCCAGCTGGTTCCAGCGCACTTCATACAGAGCTTCTCGCTCACCGCCAACGGCGCACTCCTGGTCGGTGGCCAGCTGAACACTTCGATCTCGCGCAATCCCCTGTTCTCCTTTTACGCTCGCGGACTGAAGGCTGGCGACCGGATCGCGGTCGAGTGGTCTGACACCCGGGGTGACCGGCGGCGCGACGAAGTCATCATCGCCGTGCGGTAAGCGGCCGCCTGTCGGAGCGACCGAGGGCAAAAAAAAACCCGCCAGAGGCGGGTACCTGGTGCGCTCCCGAAAGAATCAGGCGCGCGCGATATTCGATGCTTGCTTGCCCTTGGGGCCCTGCGTCACGTCGAAGGAAACCTTCTCGCCCTCTTTGAGGGTCTTGAATCCGCCCATGCTGATCGCGGAGAAATGGGCGAAGAGATCCTCGCTGCCATCGTCCGGGGTGATGAAGCCGAAACCCTTGGCGTCATTGAACCACTTCACTGTACCAGTTGCCATATTGCCACTTCCTTCAAAAAAGACTGAATCCGGGCATTGCCCGACTTGCATGCTTCCAAATCAACCAACGCCGACAAGGCATTTCGGACAGGCAGAAGAACCTCGCTGCGCAACGAATCCGGAGCATGCCCGCTTTTTACGCTAAAGCAGGCAGGGGCGTCAAGCTTTTTTGCTCGTCACTGCGCGCGAATGGCCTGCGAGTTGCCGACCTCCGTCGCGGGCGGTATTGCGCATCCGTATGGACTGGTTAGAATTCCGCTATGGCAACAAAGCATCAAGACGGATCACTCCTCGAAACGAAGCGCACGCACCTTGCGCCGCCGCCACTGTACAAGGTACTGCTGCTGAACGATGATTTCACGCCGATGGACTTCGTCATCGTCGTTCTGCAGAGGTTCTTTGCAATGGATCGTGAACAGGCAACGCGGATCATGCTCAAAGTGCACACTGACGGCAGAGGTGTCTGTGGAGTTTACCCACGCGACGTCGCGGCCACCAAGGTAGAACAGGTCACAGGTTTCGCACGCAGCAACCAGCACCCGCTGGCGTGCGTAATGGAGGAGAACTGAATGATTGCGCAGGAACTTGAAGTGAGCTTGCACATGGCGTTTGTCGAAGCTCGGCAAAAGCGTCACGAGTTCATCACCGTTGAACACCTGCTGCTGGCGCTGCTCGACAACCCGTCGGCGGCCGAAGCTCTGCGGGCCTGTGGTGCGAACATCGAGCAATTGCGCAAGGATCTGACCCGCTTCATCGGCGAACACACGCCAACGGTGTCGGGTGAGGACGAGATCGACACGCAGCCGACGCTGGGTTTTCAGCGCGTCATCCAGCGCGCCATCCTGCATGTCCAGTCCTCGGGGCGCAAGGAAGTGAACGGGGCCAACGTCCTCGTGGCGATCTTCGGCGAGAAGGATTCGCACGCGGTCTACTACCTGCAGAAACAGGGTGTCACGCGCCTCGATGTGGTCAACTTCATTTCGCACGGGATCAGCAAGGTGCCGCAGAGCTCGCCTCGCAGCGAACCGGAAGCCGAGCCGGAAGCCGAACAGCAAACGGCAGCGGGGCCACTCGACAGCTACACGATCAACCTCAATGCACTCGCGTTGCAGGGCAAGATCGATCCGTTGATCGGCCGTGACACCGAGCTTGAAAGAGTGATCCAGACGCTCTGCCGGCGGCGGAAGAACAACCCCTTGCTCGTCGGCGAAGCCGGTGTCGGCAAGACGGCGATTGCCGAAGGCCTGGCCCGACGGATCGTCGAGAGCGACATTCCGGACATCCTTGCCAAAGCCAATGTCTATTGCCTCGACATGGGTTCCCTGCTTGCGGGCACCAAATACCGGGGCGATTTCGAGCAGCGACTGAAAGGGGTGCTGAAGCAGCTGAGCGAGAACCCGCAAGCGATCCTGTTCATCGACGAGATTCATACCCTGATCGGCGCTGGCTCGGCCTCAGGCGGCACCCTCGACGCGTCGAACCTGCTCAAGCCTGCCCTGTCCACCGGGCAGCTGAAGTGCATCGGCGCGACGACCTACAACGAGTATCGAGGCATCTTCGAGAAGGACCATGCGCTGTCAAGACGCTTCCAGAAGATCGACGTCAATGAGCCATCGAGCGCCGAGGCGGTGGAGATTCTCAAGGGGCTGAAGTCACGCTTCGAGGCTCACCACGGAATCAAGTACTCGGCGGCCGCATTGACGTCGGCGGTCGAACTGTCGGTTCGCTTCATCACCGACCGGCACTTGCCGGACAAGGCGATCGATGTCATCGACGAGGCAGGCGCAGCGCAAAGGATTCTGCCAAAGTCGAAGCAGAAGAAACTGATCGGCAAGATAGATATTGAGGAGATCGTTGCCAAGATTGCCCGCATTCCCTCGACCCACGTCTCGTCCGATGACCGCAACAACCTGCGCAACCTCGACCGGGACCTGAAGGCGGTGGTGTTTGGCCAGGATGCCGCCATCGATGCCCTCGCCAAGGCGATCAAGATGGCACGATCCGGATTGGGCAATCCGACCCGACCGATTGGCAGTTTCCTCTTCTCCGGCCCCACCGGTGTCGGCAAGACCGAGGTCGCCAAGCAACTGGCCTATTGCCTCGGTAACGAGCTGGTGCGCTTCGACATGTCGGAGTACATGGAGCGGCACGCGGTCTCCCGCCTGATCGGTGCGCCGCCTGGCTACGTCGGCTTCGATCAGGGTGGTCTGCTGACCGAGGCAATTACCAAGAAACCGTACAGCGTCCTGCTGCTCGACGAGATCGAAAAGGCACATCCGGACATCTACAACATTCTCCTGCAGGTCATGGATCACGGTACGCTGACCGACAACAACGGCCGCAAGGCGGATTTCCGCAACGTGGTGATCATCATGACCACCAACGCCGGGCAGGAGGCGATCCAGAAGGCGACGATGGGCTTCACGCCGTCGCGGCAGCCCGGCGACGAGATGGCCGAGATCAAGCGCATCTTCACGCCCGAGTTCCGCAACCGGCTCGATGCGACCATCTCGTTCCGGGCTCTTGACCACGAGGTCATCCTGCGCGTCGTCGACAAGTTCCTCATGCAGCTCGAAGCACAATTGCATGACAAGAAGGTCGATGTGGTGTTCTCGGCTGTCCTGAAGGAGCACCTCGCGGTGGCGGGATTCGATCCGCTGATGGGTGCCCGGCCAATGGCGCGGCTGATCCAGGATACCATTCGCGCCTCACTGGCTGACGAACTGCTGTTCGGCAGGCTGGCCCATGGCGGACACGTGACGGTCGATCTCGACGAGGACGAGAAGGTCAAACTGGTGTTCGAGGAAGAGCCAGAGGTCGTTGCCTGAGTTTCCCTCCACCAACCCACCAGCAGCGGCCACGCTGCTAGGTATAGGTATAGTCGATTTTTGCGCCACGAAAAGGGCGAGAGGCCAGCGATATGAGTATCAGCACACCCGACCTGCTCGACAGGCACGAGGCCAGGACAGTGGATGGCAGCGTTCGTGTCGTCGCGCCGATCTTCCAGCGATATGGGGAGCGCTCCGCCTTCTGCGGGCGCATCGTCACGCTGAAGCTGTTCGAGGACAACTCCCTGGTGCGTGAAGTGCTCGCTGAAGACGGCCATGGCAAGGTGCTCGTGATTGATGGTGGCGGCTCGCTGCGGTGTGCTCTCGTCGGAGACCAGTTGGCGATCCTTGCGCAGCGCAACGGGTGGGAGGGAATCGTGGTGTACGGCTGTATCCGGGACTCGGAGCCCATCGCCCGCATCGCCATCGGATTGCGCGCCCTCAATACGCATCCGCTGAAGAGCATCAAGAAGGGTGTTGGCGAGCGTGACCTCGCAGTCACTTTCGCCGGTGTCACGTTCCGGCCTGGCGACTGGATCTACGTCGACGCTGACGGAATCGTGGTCAGTGATCAGCTACTGGACTGAAACGGGGGATAACGCGTGAATTCAGCTATCGACCTGCTCAAGGCAATCCGTAGCGGACGGCTCCAGGAGGTGCAGGCGGTGCTCGATTCCGGCGCTCCGGTCGAGCTGCTCGACGGACGCGGCGACCCGGGGCTGCCACTTGGCGTGGCGTGCTTCATGGGTTTTCCCGATATCGTCCGCGAGTTGGTCGGTCGCGGCGCCAAGGTGAATATGGCGGACAACTCGCAGCCGACCTCGCCTTTGTCGATGGCCATCCGCGGCAAGCGGAAGGAGGTGCTCAAGGTGCTAGTCGAACTCGGCGCCGAAATTCCGCCCGGGTTGAACACCGGTCTCAGCGAACAGGAGATTCTGGTCGCTCGCTGGCGCGGGCAACATTATGGGGCACCCATGTCCCGGTCCACCGAGTCCGCACAGGAGGCCCCAGTCTACGAGGAGATCGAGATGGTGCGTTGCTATGGAACGGACACCTCGGTGCTCGACGCGGATCTGATCCGTGCCGCGCGGGAAATGGACAAGAAGTAGAGCGACCGCGGGCGAAGGAACGCGCGTGAAACAGCCCTTTGCAGCCCCTCTTTCTCAGGGCCGGCTGCCCGCCTCCGGCATCACGATGTTCACTTCCAGGACCTCGAAGTTGCCCTGTTTTTCGACCGATACCTTGATGTCTTCAGGGTTTACCGAGACATACTTCGAGATCACCGCCATCAGTTCCTGCTGCAGGGCCGGCAGGAAATCCGGTGTGCTGGTGCCGCCGTTGCGCTCGTGCGCGATGATCAGTTGCAGGCGTTCCTTGGCGATCGCTGCCGTCTTCGGTTTGCTGCCGAAGATGAGGGAGAACAGGGACATCCTCATCTACCCCCGAAGAGTCGCTTCAACAGACCCGGCTTTTCGTAGTCGACGAAGCGCAGGGGAATGTGTTCTCCAAGAAAGCGCCCGACGACGTCGAGGTAAGCACCGGCGACGTCACTGCCGGCAAGATGGATTGCTGGCGTACCGGCATTCGAAGACTGCAGCACCGCTTCGGATTCCGGGATGACACCGATGATGGGGACGCGGAGGATCTCTTGCACATCCTTGTACGACAGCATCTCGCCTTCGTTGACACGTTTCGGCGAGTAGCGGGTGATCAGCAGGTGCTCCTTGACTGGCTCGCCACCGAGCAGCGCACGCCGTGACTTGGCTTGGATGATGCCCAGGATGCGGTCGGAATCGCGTACCGACGAAACCTCCGGGTTGCTGACCACCAGGGCTTCGTCGGCGAAGGTCAGCGCCATCACCGCTCCTTTCTCGATACCTGCCGGTGAGTCGCAGACGACGTAGTCGAAGCCCATGTGTTCGAGCTCCTTGAGGACCTTCTCCACGCCTTCCTCGGTCAGGGCATCCTTGTCGCGGGTCTGCGAGGCAGGCAGAACGAAGAGATTTCCACTCTCGACATGCTTGTCCTTGATCAGCGCCTGGGTGAGGGTTGCCTCACCATTGAGGACGTTGACCAGGTCATACACGACCCTGCGCTCGCACCCCATGATTAGATCGAGGTTGCGCAGGCCGACATCGAAATCGATTACGGCCGTTTTGTAACCACGCAGGGCAAGGCCTGACGCAAAGCTGGCACTGGTAGTGGTCTTGCCCACCCCGCCTTTGCCGGATGTTACGACGACAATACGTGTCACGGATGTTTCCCCGCAAGTCAAAGACGCGATTCTACCTGCAGAACGTACTTTCTGTTGCAAGCCAGGCTGACGCGGCAGGTGGGGCCGCACCGTCGTGTCGCGGCGCCGAACGTCAGTCGGTGTTCAGTGTTTCAACAATCAACTGGTTGGCGTCCTGGTCGACACTCTCCACCAGTCGTACCTGGACCGGCCGGCCGGCCAGTTCGTGCGGGACGCCGCCGTCGAAGGTCCGATACAGTCCCGCGACCGAAACCAGCTCGGCGTCGAAGCGGGTGCAGAGGATGCGCGCTTCCGTCGCGCCACTGGCGCCGGCCAGTGCGCGTCCGCGCAATGGCGCGTAGATGTGGATGCTGCCGTCGGCAATCACCTCGGCGCCCGCGTTGACCGCGGCCAGGACGACGAGGTTGCCGCCACGGGCGTACACCTGTTGTCCGGAGCGCAAGGGTCGATTGACGAACAGCGTTGGCGTCTTGGTGGCAACTGGAGCTGGCGGCGGAACCTGATCTACCTGGGGGGCGGGTATCGCCTCGGCGGTGGCTGGCGGACTGGCGACCGCTCCACGTGCGGCTGCGACGGTGGCCGGGCGGTCGCTGACCGCATAGGTCGGCAAGCCCGCAAAGGCGGCTCCGTAACGCAACTCCTCGCTGCCGCCGCGAACGCCAATGACGTTCAGGCCATGCGACTTGAACACCTGCTTGAGCCGTCGCCAGTCGGGCTCGGGAACCTCGACGAGTTGCGCGAGATCGAGTACGGCGGCATCGCCGTCGAAGAAGTCGCTGCCACCAAACAGCGCCGTGGCTGCCCGTGCGAGTTCGTCTGCTTGCAGCGAACGCAGGGTGACGACGACAACCGGCAGGGTGGTGCCCTTGAACTCGATGGGCTGCGGGATCTTGTTTGTTCGCTGCATGATGTCGTTGGCCGTGCCGGGCTGGTGTGGGCGAGCGGCCAAGTCTAGCCCAATCGGCAACAAAGCGGAACATGGCCAGAGTCAGCTTTTCGCCAGCCGGTCGCTGGCGGCATGCGCGTCACCGGGCTGCGGGCCTATGGCCACGCGCGCGCTCCCCAGATCATCCGCCGGGCGACGAAGTGTCGCAGCGGTGGCAGCAACTCGAGTGCCAGCAAGCCAAGTCCGCGCGCGTGGCGCAGGGGCGCCAGATCGTTCGAGAAGACGCGCACGATGCCGTCGGTGAAAGCGGCGCTGCCGTAGCGGTCGACCCGTCGCCGGCGGCCGTAGGCCGCGAGACCTGCCGCGTCGCCCGCATCGCAGCCGGCCCTGCAGAGCAGCGTGTCGGCCAGTTCCCACGCGTCGCGCAGACCGAGATTGAAGCCCTGACCCGAGACCGGGTGCAGCGTCTGCGCGGCGTTGCCAATCCACACCTGCCGATCGGCAGTGACCTGCCGACGCATGCGCAGTGCCAGTGGAAAGCTGGCACGCGGACTGCTGGCAACGAAGTCCAGGCGATCAGCGAAGCGTGTGCGCAGGGTGGCAAGAAAGGCGTGTTCGTCGACTCCGAGCAACTCGCCTGCCTTCGCCTGTGGTACGGTGAACACCAGCGAGTACTCGGTGCCCAGTGGCAGCAGGGCGATCGGCCCGTCGCTGGTGAACCGCTCCCAGGCGCGATGATCGTGTGCCGCTGTCGGCCGCACCTCGGCGACCACGGCGTGCTGACGGTAATCGCAGACCCTGATGTCGGCGTCATTGCCCGGCGTACCCTCGGCATGGACGACGAGCTGCGCCATGATGCGCCAGGTCTCGTCAGCGCGACGCAGCGTGATCTCGGCACCGGCGGGGTTGCTGTCGACCCCCTGCACGCTGCAGTTGTCGAGCAACAGGGAGTCTCCCAAGCGTGCATCGAGGGCTGCAGCGAGATCGCGGTAACGCATCACATAGCCCAGAGCCGGCAATCCGTAGTCACGGGCATCGATGAGGGTACGACCGAAGCCGGCGCGCTGCGAGACGTGAATCGTCGAAATGGCGGTTGTCGCGTTGCGGTTCCACGCCTGCAGACCTTCCAGCACCTGCCGGGTCCCGTGCGCCAGCGCCAGTGCTCGTGGGTCATTGCGCCACCCGCCGCGTTGCCGGGCGTCGATCAGGCGAAGGCGATGAGGGCCTCCCGCGAGCGCCAATGCGAGGGCCATTCCGACCGGGCCGGCACCGATGATCGCGATGTCGACGGACTCCTGATGCTCAGTCATGGCGCATGACCTCTTCGATCTCGGAGACGGTTCTTGGCGCGCTGCTGTAAACCGTGCAGCCGTCTTCACTGACCAGCACATCATCCTCGATGCGCACGCCGATGCCATGCAGGTGGTCGGGCACGTTCACTCCGGGACGGAAGTAGAGTCCTGGCTCGACGGTGAGGGTCATTCCGGGAGCGAGCCTGGTCCATTCATCGCTGGTTTCGCCACGACGGTAATCGCCGACGTCGTGCACATCGAGTCCCAGCCAGTGGCCAGTACGGTGCATGTACCAGGGCTTGTACGCTTCGCTCTCGATGGCGCCGTCGACACTGCCGCTGAGCAGTCCGAGATCGATCAGCCCCTGGACCAGGACCCGCAGCGCGGCTTGGTGGTAATCCACGAAGGACGCACCGGGGACGATGGCAGCGATCGCTGCCTGCTGTGCGCTGAGGACGATCTCGTAGACCGTTCGCTGTTCGGCACTGAAGCGTCCGTTGACCGGGAAGGTGCGGGTGATGTCGGAGGCGTAGCCGGCGAGTTCGCAGCCGGCGTCGATCAGGACCAGGGAGTTTCCCGCCAGCAGCCTGTTGTTCGCTACGTAGTGCAGTATGCAGGCGTTCGACCCACCCGCGACGATGGGCGGGTAGGCATGGCCATCGGCGCCGCGGCGGCGGAACTCGTAAGCCAGTTCCGCCTCGAGTTCATGTTCGGCCATTCCTGGCCGGCAGGCATGCATGGCGCGTGCATGGCCGGCCGAGGCGATGTCGGACGCGCGCCGCATGAGGTCGATCTCGTGCGCGTCCTTGGTGAGACGCATCTCGTCCAGCAGTGCGCGCAGATCGCGAATCTCGCCCGGTGCGCGCGCGCCGCTGCGGCTGTCGGCGCGAACGGCGTTGAGCGCCGCGGCGATGCGACGGTCCCATGTCGGGTCGTGACCGAGCGAGTGCCACAGGCTGCCGCGATTGGCAATCAGCTCCGGTAGCTTCTCGTCAAGCGTCCCGATCGGGTGCGCTTCGCTGAAGCCGAAGGCTTCAGCAGCGGTGGCAGGCCCGTAGCGGAAGCCATCCCAGACTTCCCGCTCTTCGTTCTTGTCGCGGCAGAAGAGAATCGACTTGCTTTCCTTGCCACCGACCAGGACGATCACCGCCTCGGGTTCGGGGAAGCCGCTGAGGTACCAGAAGTAACTGTCGAAACGATAGGGGTAATGGGCATCGCGGTTGCGCAGTCTCTCGGGGGCGGTCGGGATGACTGCCACGCCGTCGCCGAGACGGTCGAGGACAATCTGGCGACGCCGCGTATAGGGCTGGTGCTTCATTCGCTTCGTACAAGCTCCATGTCCAGCAGCGCAAGCCGCTCGCAGGTTCCGACGTCGACCCAGCGGCCCGCATGCCGCTCGCCGCTGATGAGTCCGCGGCGGATTCCCTCGTCCAGCAGGGGGCGCAGTTTCATCACGGCGCCGCGCGGGACGCCGGCAAAGAACTCTGGCCAGAAGACGCCGATTCCAGCGTAGGTGAGCGTACCGTCGTCCGTGTGCCGGTCGGCCGCCAGGACCGTGTCGCCAGCGAGGCGGAAATCTCCGGTCGGATGATGTGGTGGATTGTCGACGAGGACGAGGTGCGCGCATCGCGGTCCGCTTTCTTCGCGTTCGACCAGCTGACGGGCGCGGGCGACATCCCAGTCGCACCAGACATCACCGTTGATCGCGAGAAAGGGGTGCGGACCGAGCAGTGGCATGGCCGCGGCAATTCCGCCCGCAGTTTCGAGAGCCCCGGCTGGTTCGGGCGAGTAACTGATCGACAGCCCAAACTCGGTGCCGTCGCCAAGCGTCGCGACGATCTGCTGGCCGAGGTGCGCATGGTTGATCACGACGTCGCGCCAGCCGGCTGCCGCGAGGCGCTGCAGGTGCCAGGCGATCAGCGGCCGTCCGCCGGCGCGGAGCAGCGGTTTCGGTGTCGTGTCGGTCAGCGGACGCAGCCGTTCACCGCGCCCCGCCGCCAGGATCATCGCCTTCATCAAAAGCTGAAGGCGACGCGAGGCTGTTGCCCAGCGATGCGATCGCACAGCTTCGCGATTGTCACCAGCTCGGCGTAACGCTCGCAGGTGCGGCGCAGGTACGCCATGACCCGGGGCATGTCCTTCACGTAATCGCTCTTGCCGTCACGGTGACAGAGACGGGCGAAGATCCCCAGTACCTTGAGCTGGCGCTGTACGCCCATCCATTCATAGTCGCGGTAGAAGTCGTGGAAGTCGCCCGGAACCGGCAGGCCGGCGCGCCGCGCCGCTTCCCAGTAGCGGATCACGAAATCGAGCTCCTCTTCTTCCGGCCAGTCGATGTAGGCATCGCGATAAAGCGAGACGAGGTCGTAGGTCAGCGGGCCATGGACGGCGTCCTGGAAGTCGAGGATGCCCGGGTTGGCCGGAAAACCGGCCGCTCCTTCACCAAGCACCATCAGGTTGCGCGAATGATAGTCACGGTGGACGAAGACGCGCGGCTGTCGCAGGTTGTTCGCCAGGAGGGCGGCGAAGACCGCGTGCAGGTCGCGATCGACTGTCGTGTCGACGGTCAGCCCGAGGTGTCGTTGCAGGTACCATTCCGGGAACAGAGCCAGTTCCCGGCTGAGCAGGGCATGGTCGTATTCCGGCAGTTGCCCGGGCTGGCTGGCAAGCTGAATGGCGATGAGCGCGCTGTTGGCATCGCGGTAGAGCCGTGCCGCTGTGCTCCGATCTGCCAGCGCGTGCAGGTAGGTCGTGCTGCCGAGATCGGAGAGGAGCAGGAAACCCTGCTCGAGATCGTTTGCCAGCACCTCGGGGACATGCGTGCCCGCACGGCGGAAGAGCGCGGCAACCCGCAGGAACGGGCGGCAATCTTCCTTCTCGGGTGGTGCGTCCATGACGATCCGGGTGCTCGTGTCGGGCAGGGTGAGGCGGAAGTAACGCCGGAAGCTGGCATCGGCCGAAGCTGGCTGCAGCGGGATGTGCTCCCCTGGGAATTGCTCTGCGAACAGCTTCTGCACCCAGTGCTGCAGCAGGGTTGTGCGCGGCATGCCGCTTCTCCTTTGACGATGATGCTAGAATTGCCCGATTTTAGCATCCGCTCGCGCGCTACATGTGCCGACGACCACCCACTCGACGTACCAATCACTGACCCTGAACCGCAGCGGAATGAAGCTTCCTTTCCGGCGCAAGCCGACGACCTTGATCTTCTGTTGCACCTTCGCCGGAGCGTTGGCTGTCGGCTTCGCTGCAACAGCGCGTGCGCAGGGTACGGTGCCCTTCCGGGTCGATCCGCGACTGCTCGGCTTGCCTCCCGCCCCCGTCACAGCGGCAAGGCCGGCTGCCGGCGCTGTGCCTGACGGCCCGGCGGCCCAACCGCGGGCGGTCGAAGAGCCGGTGGTCGAGGCGCGGCCGCTGCCAGTGCCTGCCGCCGCAGCGGCACCGGCCGCTGCGGTCGATGCCGGCCCGCGGGACGGAGCGGTCACGCCGGCCCCGGCAGTCATCAGCCCGCCGGCGGCCGTTGCTGTGCCAGCGCCGCGAATTCCTGCGGTGGCTGCGCCCGCACCACAGGCGCAGCAGGCGACCAGTGAAGCCGCTTCTTCGCCACGTGTTCCGCGCGGTGAGCCGGGCTCGACGCGGACGGGGCCGACGGCAGCTGCCGTCACCCGGGAGCCTGCGGGCGATGGCGGCCGCTTGCCGGCAGTGCCGCCGGCGCCTGCTGCCGCACCTGCGCCCCGGCCGGCAGATGGGCCGCCACTGGCGTTGCGGGCGGCCACCACCATGCAGCCGCCACCGGCGGAAAGCGATGTGCCGCGACCCGTGTTCCTCAGTGCGCGACGCCTTTCGGGAGTTCTCGACCGCGAGGCCGTGGCCGAAGAGGACGCCGAACTGCGCAAGGCCGGAACCGTCGTCACCGCCGACCGGATGACTTACTGGCCGGTCGAGGACGAGGTCGAGGGGATCGGCAGCTTCGAGCTGCAACAGGGCGATGACCGCATCCTGGGCACGCAGGCACGACTCAAGCTCGAGGACCAGGTCGGCTTCGTCGACCAGGCGTCGTATTTCATCAAGCGGCAGCCAAAGGCGGTTCCGCCTGCCGAAAGCGAACCGACGACAGGTTTCGCGGTTCCGCGGGCAATCGCCATCAAGCCCGGCCAGACCAGGGTCAAGGCGCAGCAGAAGCCGGCCAATGCATTGACCGAGGCGCGTGGCGAGGCCGAGCGCATCGATCTGGAAGGTGAGAACCAGTATCACCTGACCGCCGCGACCTACACCACCTGCAAGCCGGGCAGCGAAGATTGGTATCTCACCGTCGCCGATCTCCGGCTCGACTATGACAATGAGGTGGGGGCGGGCAGCGACGCCACGCTGCGCTTCTTCGACGTGCCGATCCTGCACTCACCGTGGCTGTCGTTCCCGCTGAACGACGAGCGGAAGTCCGGTGTCCTGCCCCCGACCTATGGCTCGAGCAACAGCAGTGGCATCGAAGTGGTGGTGCCCTACTACTGGAACATCGCACCGAACATGGACGCGACTTTCTACCCGCGACTGATGAGCAAGCGTGGCGTTCAACTCGGTACCCAGTTCCGCTACCTCAACGATGCGTTTGGTGGGCTCTACCGCGGCGACGCGCTGTACGAATACCTGCCGCATGACCGGCTGGCGGATCGGGATCGCTGGGGCATCGCCCTGCAGCACACGCAGACGACAGCGACTGGCTTCAGCGGGACGGTGAACTATAACCGGGTGTCGGACAACGACTATTACACCGACCTGTCAAGCCGCATCACCCAGACATCGCAGACACAGCTCCTGCAGCAGGGGACCGTCACGTACAGTCGCGACGACTGGTGGTCGGCGACGGCCACCGTCCAGTCTTTCCAGACGCTGGATCCGGACCCCAAGAATCCGGTTACCAAGCCGTATCGTCTGCTGCCGCAGATTACCGTCAACGCCCGGCGGCCGGATCTATTCTCCACCGACAGTTCCTTCTTCGGGCAGTACACCTCGTTCGTCCATCCCGAGAACGCGCTGGTCGAGGGGCAGCGACTTGTCCTGCAGCCGCAGGTCTCGCTGCCTTTCGTGACGCCGGGATGGTACTTGACGCCTCGAGTCGGCGTTAACATCACCCACTACGACCTGTCGTATCCGGTTGGCGGGGTCCTGCGTCCGGAATCGATCAGCCGCATCTTGCCGATCTTCAGCGTCGATTCCGGGATGACCTTCGAACGGTCGAGCGTCTGGTTCGACCGCGAGTACACGCAGACGCTTGAGCCGCGCCTGTTCTACCTCAACATTCCCTACAAGAACCAGGACGACATACCGATCTTCGACACTGGGCTGGCAGACTTCAACTTCGCCCAGATTTTTGCCGACAACCAGTTTTCCGGCTGGGATCGCTTCAACAACGCCAATCAGCTGACGGCAGCACTGAGTTCACGCCTCATCGACCCGGAGAACGGGGCGGAGATCATGCGCGCGATGATTGGCCAGCTCATCTACTTTTCCGACGACAAGGTGACGCTGCCGGGTACCACCATGCGCAAGTGGGGGTCGTCGGATTTCCTGGCAGCCTTCAGCGGTCAGGTCTGGCCAAGGCTGTATGTGGACGCGGCGCTGCAGTATGACCCGAGCGACTCAACGTTCGAGCGCTACGCCGTCGGCGCTCGTTACCATCCATCGCCGGGTAAGGCCCTCAACGCGAGCTACGTCTTCAATACCGATGCTTCGGTGCCCATCAAGCAGGTCGATGTTGCCGGGCAATGGCCGATCACCGGTCGCTGGCAGGCGGTCGGTCGCTACAACTACTCCTTCCTGCAGAACACGCCGATCGAGATCATCGGCGGCCTGGAATACGACGCCGGCTGCTGGGCCGTGCGCACCGTGGCCCACAGGTTGCAGACGGCACAGGCCGATTCGACGACGCAGTTCTTCGTCCAGCTGGAGCTGAGCGGCCTCTCGAGCGTTGGTTCGAGTACCCAGAATCTTCTGCAACGCCGCATCCCTGGCTACGCCGTAGGGGCAACGAGCAGTGACCAGGGATT
Organism: Accumulibacter sp.; assembly: GCA_016788495.1. GTDB lineage: Bacteria > Pseudomonadota > Gammaproteobacteria > Burkholderiales > Rhodocyclaceae > Accumulibacter. Next base: position 39,901 of record JAEUOM010000070.1, read on the forward strand.
GGCCCAATGGTGAAGTCAATGATCACGTCTCTCCTGCGTTGCGTGTTGCTCGCCTGCTGTCTCGTCGGCGCTACGGCAGCGCAGCAGCGGACCGGTCGCCAGCCAGTTCCCGTCGACCGGGTGGTTGCTGTGGTCAATGACGAGGTGATCACCCGGAATGACCTGCGGGCCCGTTTCGACTCGGCGCTGGCGCAGCTGAAACGTCAGGGTATGCAGTCGCCGGCGAGGGACGTGCTCGAGAGACAGGTGCTCGAACGGCTGGTGGTCGACAAGGTGCAACTGCAACTGGCCCGGGACATGGGGCTGCGTGTCGATGATGCGCAACTCGATCAGGCGCTGCAACGCATTGCCTCCGGCAACCGCATGTCGCTGGGACAGTTCCGGGAGGCGCTGGAGAAGGATGGCATCGCCTTTGCCAGCTTCCGCGAGGAAATCCGCGCCGAGATGACCATTTCCCGGGTACGCGAGCGCGAGGTCGACAGCAAGATCTTCATCTCTGACGGAGAGATCGACAACTACCTGTCGGGCCTGTCTACGCCGGGAGCGGCAGGCGAGGAGTATCGCCTGGCGCACATTCTCCTGCGCGCGCCCGAATCGGCCAGTCCCGAGCAGATCCAGAAGCTGCGCGCCAAGGCGGAACAGGTTCTGGATCGGCTGCGCAAGGGCGATGACTTTGGCCAGTTGGCAGCGAGCTATTCGGATGCCCCTGACGGCATGAAGGGAGGCGACCTCGGCTGGCGACCGCTCGATCGTCTGCCCGGGATCTTTGCCGAGGCGAGTGTCAGGCTCAGGGTTGGCGAAGTGTCGCCAATTCTGCGCAGCTCAAATGGTTTTCACCTGGTCAAGCTGCTGGACAAGCGTGGCAGCGGTGCTCCGGCGGCAGTCGAGCAGACGCACGCCCGTCACATCCTGGTCAAGGTGAACGAGATCGTGTCCGAGCCCGAGGCGCGTCACAAGATCGAGGGTTTGCGGCAGCGCATCAGTCACGGGGAGCGTTTCGCCGAGTTGGCGAGACTCTTCTCACAGGACGGGTCGGCCTCCAAGGGTGGCGACCTCGGCTGGATCTATCCCGGTGACACGGTTCCGGAGTTCGAGCGGGCGATGAATCAACTCGCACCGGGCGAACTCAGTCAGCCGGTTCAGTCGCCATTCGGCTACCACCTGATCGAGGTGCTCGAGCGCCGGGTGCAGGATGTATCAAGCGAGCGGCAGCGGGCGGCAGCCCGTCAGACCCTGCGCGAACGCAAGCGTGACGAGGCTTATCAGGATTGGCTGCGGCAGGCGCGCGACCGCGCCTACGTGGAAATCCGGTTGGAGGAAGGCTAGGTCGTGCATTCCTTGCCAGTGATCGCGGTTACCGTTGGCGAGCCCGCGGGCATTGGCCCCGACATCTGCCTGCGCTTGCTCGAGCGGGCGCGCCAGGCTCCATTTGCGGCCCGTATCGTCGTCCTCGCGGATCGCTTCCTGTTGGCCGAACGTGCCGCGCTGCTGCAGGTGCCAATCAGCCTGCGCGACTGGGATGCTTCGCTGCCGCCGCGCGTCGATACCCTGGACGTACTGCATCTGCCGTTGGCCGTACCGGCGTGTGCGGGCCGCCTCGACCCCGCCAATGCGCAGCAGGTTCTGGCTCTGCTCGACCGCGCTCTGGCCGGTTGCCAGTCCGGCGAGTTTGCGGCGATGGTCACCGCGCCGGTACACAAAGGGGTGATCAACGATGCCGGCATGCATTTTCGGGGTCACACTGAGTACCTGGCCGAACACACCGGTACCTCACGGGTGGTGATGATGCTGGCCGGTGGCGGGCTGCGGGTGGCGCTGGTGACGACGCACCTGCCTCTCAAGGAGGTGCCGGCGGCTGTGACCGCTGTCGCACTGGAGGAGACTGTGCGCATTCTGCATCGGGAGATGGGTCGCAAGTACGGCATTCCTCGTCCGCGCATCCTGGTTGCCGGGCTCAATCCGCATGCAGGCGAGGGCGGTTACCTCGGCCGGGAGGAGATCGATGTCATCATTCCGGTCCTCGAACGTCTTCGTGCCCAGGAAGGGATGGCACTGCTCGGGCCGCTGCCGGCGGACACGATGTTTTCTCAGCCCGTACTCGCGCGCGGTGACTGCGCGCTGGCGATGTACCACGACCAGGGTCTGCCCGTATTGAAGTACGCGAGCTTCGGCCACGGCATCAACGTGACCCTGGGGCTGCCGATCATCCGTACCTCGGTCGACCATGGTACGGCGCTCGACTTGGCGGGGAGCGGTGAGGCGGATCCGGGCAGCCTCTTCGTTGCCATCGAGCAGGCCATCGAGATGGCGTGCCGCTGACTTCGACCGCTGATCGGCTGCCGCCGCACCGTGCGCGCAAGCGTTTTGGCCAGCATTTCCTGGTGGATCAGCACGTCATTGCGGATATTGTCGGTGGCTTGGCGCTGCAGCCCGGCGACCAGGTGGTCGAGATCGGCCCCGGTCTGGGCGCCTTGACCAGCCCGTTGTTGCAGCGGCTGGGCCACCTGCACGTGCTCGAGATCGATCGGGACATCATCGCCTGCCTGCAGCGGCGGTACCCTTCTGACAGCCTGACGATACACGCTGGCGATGCTCTGCTCTTCGATTTCTCCGGGTTGTCCAGGGCTGTGGGCAGCAGGCTACGCGTCGTCGGCAACCTGCCGTACAACATTTCGACCCCACTTCTGTTCCACCTCGCGCGCTTTGCTGGCGTGATTGACGACATGCACTTCATGCTGCAACGGGAAGTTGTCGAGCGAATGGTCGCGGCTCCCGGAAGCGGCGTCTTCGGACGCCTGTCGGTCATGCTGCAGTACCGCTTCTGCATGGAAGCACTGCTGCATGTGCCGCCAGAGGCTTTTGACCCGGTGCCGCGGGTCGATTCAACCGTGGTGCGTCTGGTTCCGCGGCCGCCCGAGCAACTGGCGGCAACTGACGAAAAGCGTTTTGCCGCGCTGGTTGCGGCCGCTTTCGCGCAGCGGCGAAAGATGCTGCGCAACAGCTTGGGTGGGCTGGTCGAGGGTGCACAACTGGCAGCTCTCGGCTTGGCATCAAGTTGCCGCGCTGAAGAGCTGTCGGTTGCCGATTTCGTTCGCCTGGCCAACTCCCTGCAACGCGAGCAGCCTGTTGCACTCAGGGTCGGGCAAAGCATCGGAGCTGACGACGTGGACTGAAGAGGCAGCGGCTGCGCGATCCAAAACGCCAGCCCCCCGCCCACCCGAGACCGCTTGTCTTGCGCAGTCAATCGGGTGGGCAGGAGCCGTGGCAGCGTTGCTAACGGTCATGACCGTTGCCCGCATCCCCGGCCCTTCTCCCGCGCACGGGAGAAGGGAGCTTCGCGAGTCGCAGACGCGACTTTCACATTGACCGAGCGAACTACAAGGCGCCGCTCAGTGGCCAGCGCGGGCGCACGGCGAAGGCGCGGGCTGTTTTGCCGACCAGGCCAGCCTCCAGCCGCAACGCGCCGGCCAGAGCAATCATCGCGCCGTTGTCGGTACAGAACTCGAGCTCCGGGTAGAAGACGTCGATGCGCGATCTCGCCGCGCGCGCATCGAGTTGTCGGCGCAGTTCGCGGTTGGCTCCGACACCGCCGGCAACGACCAGTTGCCGCAGGCCGCTGGTCCTGACTGCGCGCAGCGCCTTGCTCACCAGCACCTCGACGATCGCTTCCTGAAATCCGCAGGCGACGTCCGCCCGCTGCTCGTCGTCGAGCGTGCCCAGCTCGCGTACGCGGGTCAAGACGGCGGTTTTCAGGCCGCTGAAGCTGAAATCGAGATTAGCGGAGCGCAGCATCGGCCGTGGCAGCTTCACCCGCCCCGGTCGACCGCTGTCGGCAAGCGCCGCCAGCGCCGGGCCACCAGGATAGCCGAGGCCGAGCAGCTTGGCGGTTTTGTCGAAGGCCTCGCCGGCGGCGTCATCGAGCGTCTCGCCCAGCAACTCGTACTCGCCGACGCCGGTGACGCGCATCAGCTGACTGTGTCCGCCGGAAACGAGCAGCGCGACGAAAGGGAAGCGCGGCGGCCGCGCCGACAGCAGTGGCGACAGCAAGTGGCCTTCGAGGTGGTGTACCGGCACCGTCGGCACGGCCAGGGCCGTCGCCAAGGCCTCGGCGAAGGCGGCGCCGACGAGGAGGGCACCGGCGAGGCCGGGCCCCTGCGTGTAGGCAATGGCATCGATCCGTGCCAGAGAACAGCCGCTGGCAGCGAGAACCTGCCGCAGCAGCGGGACGAGGCGGCTGATGTGATCGCGTGACGCGAGCTCTGGTACCACGCCCCCATATTCGGCGTGCATGCGGACCTGCGAGTAGAGAGCGTTCGCCAACAAACCGCCGTCGCCAGCGCTGTCATACAGCGCCACGCCCGTTTCATCGCAGGAGGATTCGATTCCGAGTACCAGCATCGGCGGCATTCTAGCACCCTGCCCACCGCCGGCCTCACCGGTCGCGGGCGGGAACGAACGGGCAACGCAGCGCCAGGTGCCGCGCGGCTGGTTGACCCGCGGGCGCGGGGAAGCTCGCAAGCCAGCAGTTAGTCGGGATGGCGAATGCAGATCTTGCCGAACTGGACACCACTCCTGAGATAGGCCAAGGCCTCCCGCAGTGCCGTGAACTCGAAGACCCGGTCCACGGTGACTGCCGGCCGGTGTTGCTCGAGCGCTCGCAGCATCGCCTCGAAGCCGTCGCGATGGCCAACCGTGATCCCCTGCAGTCGCACCTGCCGCGTGACGATCAGACCCAGGGGTACCGCCAGCAACGACCCCGACAGGACGCCGATCATCGACAGCGTGCCCCCGGCACGAATGCAGCGCAACGACTGCGGCAGCGTCTTCTCACCGCCAAGCTCGACGATGTGATCGAAGCCACGCCCGCCGGTGATCTCGCGTGCGGTCTTCGACCACTCGGGTGTTCGCGTGTAGTTGATCGTCGCGTCGGCGCCGAGCGCCCGCAGGCGCTCGATCTTCTCGTCGCTCGACGAAATGACGGTGACGTGGGCACCGGCGATCCTGGCAAAGGCGAGGGCAAACAATGCCACTCCACCCGAGCCCTGGACCAGCACCCGCTCGCCAGGGCCGACCCGGCCGTGCGTGACGAGTGCACTCCAGGCCGTCAGCGCCGCGCAGGGCAGAGTCGCCGCTTCGAGGTCACTGAGGCAGGACGGTATCTTCACCACGCCCTGCTCGGAGAGGCACATGAACTCGGCCATCGCGCCGTCGAGCGGGCCGCCGAGCGACCCCGTCATGCGACCCAGCTCCGGGTCGCCGCTGATCCAGCCCTGGAAGAAGCACGGGCAGACCCGGTCCCCCGGCGCGACACGGCGGACGCCGGCACCGACCTCGACGACCTCACCGACGCCGTCGGATACCGGGATCAACGGCAACGTGCCGGTGAAGCTGCCGTAGCCGCGCTCCGGAACGACCAGGTCACGATAGTTGAGCGAAGCGGCGCGCATCCGCAACAGCACCTGCCCCGGCCCGGGTTGCGGTTTCGCTCTCTCGGCCAGGCGCAGATTGCCCAGCCCCCAGTCGTCCTGAATCTGCATAACCCGCATCGCTCACCTCCGCTGATCGGCGCTCATTGCGCGCCCCGTCACGCTCGTGCGCCACTGGCGGACGCGACCGGCCAATGATCGCACAAGCGCGGCCACACGCGACGACGTCGTGCGATCGACCGCACCGGCGGATGGCACGGACAGCCGCAGGCAGCGACCGGCAGGCCGTTCACGCGCCGCGGAAGGCGCGCACGCCGAGAAGTACGCCGGCCAGCAGCAGACCGATGCCGAGCAGCGCCGAGCCGCCGGGCAGCGAGCCGCGCCAGATGAAGGCGTAGGCAAAGGCGGCGACGGTCTCGAAGACGATCAACTGGCCGCTGAGCGCGGTCGGCAGCAACTGGCTGGCCCGATTCCAAAGCAGGGTGCCAAGCCACGAGGCACAGAAACCGAGCGTCAGCATCAGTCCGACGTAGCGCATTGGCTGCGGTCCCAGCGGGTAGTCAAAACGGTCGTCCGGCCAGACGCCGGCAGCGGCCATGCCGACCGCTGCCAGGGGCAGCGTCGTCAGCCCCTGCGCCAGAGCCCAGGTCCCGGAACCGATCTGCGGCCGCTGCCGCAACCAGCTTGAGTTGCGCACCGGGTACCAAGTCCAGGCGGCGACCGCTGCCATTGCCAGCAGCGCTCCGCGCAGGTAGTCGTCGGCACTGCGCTGCCCGCCGAGCACAGTCATCTCGTGGCGGTTGACCAGGGCGATGCCGATCGCGATTGCCGTCAGTGAGGGCAGCAAACGACGCCATGGCAACGCCGCGCTGCCGAAATTGGCGACAATGGCGATGATGATCGGCAGGGTCCCGATGAGCATCGTCGGCAACGGCGCGCCGGCGAGTTGGATGGCCGACGCCAGGAAAAGGTAGTAGAGGATGTTGCCGACCAGCGCCAGCTCGAAAGCCATTCGCCAATCCTGGCGCTGCAGCCGCGACAGACGCGCGCGGTCGCTCCATGCGAGCAGCAGGGCGATCAGCCCGAAACCGAAGTAGCGGCCGAAGGACAGCATCGCCGGCGGATACTCGGGCAGCAGCAGTGGAACGACGAAGACCAGTCCCCAGAGCATGCCGGCACCGAGCGCGCAGGCGATGCCCACAATCAGTGGCGCTCTAGCAGCCTGTCGGACTTGACCAAGTCGGCTGCAAGAAGTGGGTAGTCGGCTCCTTTCTCCCCGTATTTCTGCACGAATAGAACCACTGTTCGCTTGAAATCCGTGAAAATCTGCGCTCGTCTCCCACTTCTTTCGCTTCGACCCATCAAGTCCGACAGGCTGCTAGCCGGCAACACTGGCGACATGCTTCGCCGCGACGCCGGCGCCGGTCCCCCGGGCGACTCCCGGGCTCAACGCTGGAAGGGCGACAGTCGAGGCAACGATGGCCACTCGATGGCGTCGAGCATGTTCTTGACCAGCAGCCCGAGTTCGGTGTCACCGACGATCGACAGCTCGCGCTTGAAGAACAGGGTATCCGGGTCTTCCTGCCGTGCCAGCAGTTGCAGAAAGGCCGAAAGGTTGGCCTGGAACCAGAGATCCGGCGCCTGCGGGGCGGTCAGCAGTGGCCGGAAGAGACCGCCGCGATAGACGAACGCAGCGACGCCTCCGGCATCAAGAACCTCGACGACAAAGCTGCGCTCGTCGAGCTGCGCCAGGCTGTCGGCCGGCAGCAGGCCGACCTTGGCGGCCGCATTGAGCGCTGTCGTCAGCGCCAGCGAGTGCGGCCACTGCGGCAGATGCGCTCCGATCGTCGCGAAGACGCCTGGCAACTTGAAGCTCGGAATCGTGAAACCCCGATTCATGAGTGAATTCCTTCGCGATTGACGGGCGTGGCAGCCTGGTGACGCGCAATGCCGGCATCGCCGAACCAGTAGCCGTCGACCAGCCCGTCGCTCGCCCAGACCGAGGTGTCCGACAGATGCGCTTCGCCACGGCGGGCCGCGTCGAAGGCGGCGATGACCGCCGTCATCGCCTGCGGTTGCGGACTGATGCGCATCACCTCGATGCCCATCGCCAGCAGCTCCGGAACCTGCGGCAGGAGACTGTAGGTCTGCGCGGACATCGTCTGGATGCCGTTGATGGTGAGGAAAGGCTGTCCCTCGCGGGTGCGCAGGGTTATCCCCTGCGGGTGGTCGAGACATCTGAACTGGCAGTCGTCCTTGCCGAGATTGTAGTGGCGGGCAGTGAAGCAACGGGCGGAGAAGGCCAGCGGGAGCTTGCCGAAAACGAAGACCTCGGTTTCGACGCCGGCTGGACGCGCGCCGTGCAGCGTCTCGATCAGCCGCCGGTCGGCCTCGAGCGGCGGTAGCCAGCGCCGCATGCCATGCCGGGCGAACGTCGCCAACGTGACCTCGTTGTAGATGTTGAGATGGGGTCCGGCGACGAACGGCCGGCCGGCGGCGATGCCGACCGCGCCGAGGTCGTTGGCCTCGAGCAGGCAGCCGGGAATCTCGCACAGCTCATCGGCCAGGCGCCGCAGCGCCTTCAGGTCGCTCTCCGATTCGAGCAGCGCCTGCGCGGCAATGACGACCTCCTTGCCGGCCGCGGCGAGATCGCGCGCCAGGCCCAGCCAGTCAGCGGTGCGAATCTGCTGCCGGCGCGAGCAGACGACTTCGCCAAGGCAGACGATGTCGATCGCCGGGTTTTGCGCCATCGCGGCGTAGAACTCGAAGACCTCGTGCTTCGGCCAGAAGTAGAGCAACGGTCCGAGCGAGAGCTTCACCGTTCGTCCCCCTAGCGCCACGGGCGGCTGTAGGCACCAAGCGTCACTTGGCTGCCTTCGGCCAGCCGGGCGAGTTCGGCCTGCCAGGCCGGTCGGACGCTGAAGCCCTTCTCGGCGCTCGCGAGTTCGTCAAGCGCCGCACGCAGCGTACGCGTCACCTGCGCGACGTAGGTCGGGCTGCGCTGGCGGCCTTCGACCTTGATCGCAGCGACGCCGATGCGGGCAATCTCGGGCAGGATCTCGAGCACGTTGAGACTCGTCGGTTCCTCGAGCGCGTAATAGGTTTCTCCCTGCACCTCGAAGCGCCCCTTGCACAGCGTCGGGTAGCCGGCCGGCTCGGCATCGGCAAAGCGGTCGATCAGGATGCCGTTCAGCCGCGTCGCCATGCCGTCCGGCGATCGCTGCCAATGTACGAACTTTGCCGGCGAGCAGGCGCCGACGGTGTTCGGCGACTCGCCGGTGGCGTATGAGGAGAGCCAGCAACGCCCCTCGTTCATCACGCACAGGCTGCCGAAGCCAAACACCTCGATCTCGACCGGCGTGTTGCGGATCACCGTCTCGACCTGCGCCAGCGTCAGGACGCGCGGCAGGACGGCGCGTCGCACGCCGAACTCGCGCTGCGCGAAGTTGATCGCCTCGTAGTTCGTCGCCGAGCCCTGCACCGAAAGGTGGAGACGCAGATCCGGATGGCGACGACTGCTGTCGTCGAGCAGGCCGACGTCGGCAAGGATGACGGCGTCGACGCCGAGATCTGCCGCCCCGTCGACCGCTCGCTGCCAGTCGGCGAAGCGTCCTGGCTGGGCAAAGGTGTTGATCGCCATCAGAACCTGGCAGCGGCGTGCTTGGGCGTAGCGAATCCCTTCGATCATGGCCTTGTGGTCGAAATTGAGGCCGGCGAAGTTGCGCGCGTTGGTATCGTTGCGATAACCGAGATAGACCGCGTCGGCCCCGTGGTCTACCGCGGTCTTGAGCGCCGGCAGGCTGCCCGCCGGGCAAATGAGCTGGGGTATCTTGCGAGCTGCCATGGAGGAAAGCCTTGATGCACGAAGCTCGCCAGTATAGTGACCCCTACCGGGCGCGGCTTGATGCTCGTCAAGTTCCGGCCGATTGACGCAGGCGGAGCCGCAGCTGGCGCAGATAGGCGAGGCCGGTGACCGCACGACTGCCGTACCAGGAGACCATCTCGCCGTCGATCAGCTGCCAGCAGCGGGCGGGCATCTCGCCCTGCAGTTGCCGCCGGTCACGCTCGCGAAAAGGGTAGGGTTCGCTGGCGAGGAAGACGATCTCGGCGTCACGGACCGCATCCGCCAGTTCGACCTGGGGGTAGCGCTGCGCACTGGCGGACGGCAGTGTGTCCCAGCCGGCTGCCGCCAGCATGCGCGAGATGTAGGTGTCGCGGGCAACGCTGAACCATGGGTCGCGCCAGACCAGGTACAGCACCTGCTGCCGCGGCAGCATGGCGACGACCTCGGAAAGCGCCGCCCATTCGCGCTCGAAGGCGACAGACAGCGCTGCCGCCTCATCCTCGCGATTGAAGATGCCGCCGAGCAGACGGTAGAGATCGAGGTTGTCGCGCGCCGCGAGCGGATGGGTGACGATCAGGTGGGGCACGAAGTCTGCCAGGGCGGCGACTTCGTCACGCCGGTTCTCGTCGATATTGACGAGCACGTGGGTCGGCTGCAACGCGCGCAGCCGCTCGCGGTCGAATCCCTTCGTTCCGCCGAGCTTTGCGATGCGGCGAACAGTCGCGCGCGGGTGGATGCAGAAGCCCGTACGGCCAACCAGCTGCTCAGCGAGCCCGAGGGCGATCAGCAGCTCGGTCAGACTCGGAACCAGCGAGACGATCCGCGGCAATCCCGCGTAGCGGCCGTGGAGCTTGCCGAGCGCGTCAGACCATTGCATCATGCAGCCTCTTCGCACAGGAGGAAAAGCACATGCTAGCGCACAAACTCGCCGTGGTGACCGGAGCGGCACGTGGCATCGGCTTGGCGGTGGCGCGTGACTTGGCGACTGCCGGCTGCAAGGTCCTGATGGTTGGCCGCAACGCCGAGGCGACCGAGGCCGCCGCTGCCCGCCTGCAAGACGATGACCTCGACGTGCTGCCGCACATCGCCGACGTCACCGACGCCAGCGCCATCGCTGCTCTCGCCGCTCGTCTGCGGCGTGAGTTCGGCCGCGTGGACATCCTGGTCAACAACGCCGGCATCTTTCCGGAAACACGCGACTTTGCCCGTCCCCCGCCGGCGGCGAGCGTCTTCGCCGTCGATCCGGAAACCGTCACGACGACGATCGAGTGCAATGCCGTGGCGGCGCTGCGCCTGTTGCAGGCCTGTATACCGCTGATGCGCGAAAACGGCTACGGGCGCATCGTCAACGTCTCTTCGGGGATGGGGCAACTCAGCGAAATGGGCGGTTTCTGGCCCGGATACCGGATGTCGAAGGCGGCGCTGAACGCGCTGACCCGCCTGGCTGCCAGCGAGCTCGCAGGCAGCCCGATCAAGATCAACTCGGTCTGCCCCGGCTGGTGCCGCACCGGAATGGGCGGCGACAACGCCACCCGCAGTGCCGAAGAGGGCGCCAGCGGCATCGTCTGGGCCGCGCTGCTGCCCGAGGATGGCCCCAGTGGCGGCTTCTTCCGTGACCGCCAGGCGATCGACTGGTGATGCGCCGACGTGCCATCTGGAAGACCCCCACGAGCTAGCCCGGTGGTCGCTGACGTGGCTTGCGTGGGGCAGAAGCGAACAGTCGGTCGTAGACCGCGTTCGGCAGCAGCCGCAACAGCTTGCCGACGACAGCCATCTGCCACGGCACGACGCTGTAACTGCTGCCCCGTTCGATCACGCGGGCGAAACGCACCGCCGCCTCGTCGGCGGCAAGTAGAAAGGGCATCGGGAACTGATTCACCTCGGTCATCGCTGTCCTGACGTAGCCCGGGCAGATGGTGACCACCCGGATTCCCGAATCGCGCAGCTCGAGACGCAGGCTCTCGAGATAGCTGATTGCTGCCGCCTTCGACGCGCAATAGGCTGCGGCACCTGCCAGGCCGCGGATGCCTGCCAGCGAGGCGACGCCGACCAGGCGACCGCGAGCGGCCTGGCGCATGCTGGCAATGAAGGGCGAGAAGGTCGCCGCCATGCCGAAATGGTTGACGTCCATCACCCGCCGCATCGCCTCGAGGTCCTCGGTGTGTTCGGTCAGCGTGCCAACCGAGACGCCTGCGTTGGCGATCACGACATCGGGGACTCCGACACAACCGATGAAGTCTGCGGCCGCGGCGCGCAAGGCGGCGGCGTCGGTGACGTCGAGGGGGTACGCCCTGACCCGTCTTGGCCAGCGAGCCGACAGTTCATGCAGCAACTGCGGCCGGCGGGCGACAAGCCCGAGCTGCGCCCCGCGCGCGGCGTAGTGCTCCGCCAGCGCCCGACCGATGCCGGAGGAAGCACCCGTGATGAAGATTCGATCCACCGCTGACGGCTCAGCAGCGCAGCGGTGCTAGCTGCGGTTCCCAACGATGCACGTCAGCTGCCGGAATCAGGTGCGCAATGGTCTTACTTCTTTCCGCGCTCGCGCCGGACCTTGCCGATCACCTGGTCGGTCAGCGCCAGCAAGGCGCTGAAATCCTTGAGGTCCTTGCCGGTGACGAGGTACTTGCCATCGACGGCGAGCGCCGGGACGCCCTGAATCGCGTACGCCTTTGCCATCTGGTCGGCCTGCTTGACCTTGCTGACCACTCCGAAGGAATTGTAGGCATCGGTGAACTTCTGGCGGTCGATGCCGCGTGCCGTGGCCCACTCGATGACGCTCTTGTCGTCAAAGAGCTTGCCGCCCTGGCGGTGCAGGGTATCGAAAACGGCGTTGTCGAGCCGAGCGAGGTCGCCCGTCGCCTCGAGCGCATAGAACAACCGGGCCAGCGGCGCCCACTGCTGGCGGCCGAAGGTGATCGGCACGCGCTTCAGGACGACGTCGGCCGGCAGCGCCGACGACCACTTGCTCAGGGTCGGGTGCAGCTCGCTGCAATGTGGACAGGCGTACGAGAAGAACTCGACCACCTCGATCTTCGCCGGGTTGTCGGTCGTCTGCTGGGGAACGATCGCGACATAGTCGCGACCCGCAACCAGCTCGGCCCGGACCGGTAGTGCTGCCGCCAGCAGGGTGATGACGACGGCCAGCAGCCCTCCAGTGAAACGTAGATTCCTCAATGTCTTCTCCTTCAAGGTTGCGAATGAATCCGCTGCGCGGCCGATCTGCGGCGTTTCCCGCTCACGCCTCATCGATCGACCTGATTCGTCTCTCACCTGCATTCACTCGCGCCGGGCATCGCCCTCGACTCGCGACGATCTCCACACGGCCATTCAGTCCCGGCGCACGACGTTGGCGTCAATTCCCTGCTTGGCCAGGTCGGCGCGCATGTGGTTCACATCGTCCATCTTGTGATAGGGCCCAAGGCGAACACGGTACCAGACCTTGTCCTGCAGCATGACCTGCTGGATCCGGGCCTCCGCTCCCATCAACGCCAGCCGGGCCTTCTGGTTGTCAGCATCGCTGGCGCTCAGGAACGAGCCGGCCTGCAGGTAGATGGGCTCCTTGAGGCTGTTTTCACTTTTCGCCTCGGCCGGCTTGCCGGCAGCGGCTTTGCCTTCTGCCGTCTTGCCCTCCGCCGGCCTCCCTTCCGCCGGCTTGGTCTCGGCCGCCTTGCTTTCGATTGGTTTCGTTTCGGTGGGCTTGCCGATCGTCGGCCGCTGCTCGGCCGGTCTGCTCTCGTCGGGCTTGGGATCGGGAACTGCTTCCGCATTGCCCGGCAGGATCTTGTAGAAGTCGAAACGCGGCTTCTCGGGAATTGGGTCGCCCGGCTTGCCCGGCAGCGCGACTGGCGCCGAAGCGACCGGCGGTACCTCGCTCGCCGGCTGGCCGGCCGGCTTGCTGCCGACCGGCGGCGGCAGTCTTGGCTGCTGACCGGTCGTCGTGAAGGGCAGCGGCGCCTTGTTGACATACCAGACGACAGCGGCAACCGCGATGACGCCAATGACGAGGCCGATGAACAGGCCGAGCAGCGTGCCGCCGCCCGATTTCCTTCCGGGTGCCGCCTTGCGGGGTCTCATGTCACGACTCATGGAAATCCTCTGTACTCTTACTACATCGATTCCGGACAGCTGACACCGAGAATCGACATGCCGTTGCGGATCACCTGCCGCACCGCTGCGGCCAGCGTCACGCGCGCCTCCCGTGCCGCCGGCGCATCGACCAGGATGCGTTCGGCATTGTAGTAGCTGTGGAATTCCGCCGCCAGTTCCTTGAGGTAGAAGGCGACGAGATGCGGTGCGAGCTCCTCTGCGGCCTGTTCGACGACCTCGGGGAACTCACCCAGCCGGGTGGCAAGCGCCAACTCGCGCGGACTCACGAGGCTCTCGAGGCTCTCGAGATCGGCCGTGGCGAGACTCTCGGCATCGCCACCCCAGAGCGCAAGCAGCGAACAGACGCGTGCATGCGCGTACTGGATGTAGTAGACCGGGTTGTCGCTCGACTGACTCTTGGCGAGATCCAGGTCGAAATCGAGGTGCTGATCGGACTTGCGCAGCACGTAGAAGAAGCGGCAGGCGTCACGGCCGACATCCTCACGCAGCGTCCGGAGGGTGACGAAATCCCCCGCACGGGTCGACATCTGTGCCTTCCAGCCGGATCGATAGAGCACGGCGAACTGCACCAGTGCGACGTCGAGGATCGACGCGTCGATGCCGAGTGCGGCGAGCGCTCCGCGGACGCGCGGAATGTAGCCGTGATGGTCCGCGCCCCAGACGTTGATCAGCCGCCCGAAACCCCTTTCGCATTTGTTCAGGTGGTAGGCGATGTCGGACGCGAAGTAGGTGTAGAGGCCGTTGTCGCGCTGTACGACGCGGTCCTTTTCATCGCCGAAGGTTGTTGAGCGGAACCAGCGGGCACCGTCCTGCTCGTAGACATGACCGGCCTTTGCCAGTCGCTCGACGCAGCGCGCGACGAGACCGGTGGCAAACAGAGACTGCTCGGAAAACCAAACGTCGAAGTGCACCCCGGTTTCCTCGAGATCGCTGCGGCAGTCGGCTAGCTGTTCGCCAAGCACGAAGTCGTGCACGTACTTCCAGTCCTCGGCGAGCAGCAGGCGGCTGTTGGCGATCAGGGCATCGAGGTGGGTCTCCCGCTGCCGGACAGCCTCGGCGTCGGTGCGCATCGCGTCCGGCAAGCCGGGTGTGCCGGCAACGAGTTGCGCGAGGGGCCGCTCATAGCGTCCGCCGTGCGCCAGCCGCATTTGCCGGGCCATGTCGCGCACGTAGTCGCCCTGATAGGCGTTCGGCGGGAAGGCCGCGGGCTCTGCCGACGGCCTGCCGAGTTCGAGGTAGCGTAACCAGGTCGACAGTGCCAGAATGTCCATCTGCCGACCAGCGTCGTTGACGTAGTATTCGCTGGTGACGCTCCAGCCGGCGAAAGCGAGCAGCTTGGCGAGACTGTCGCCGTAGGCGGCTCCCCGACCATGGCCGACATGCAGCGGGCCCGTCGGATTGGCGGAAACGAACTCGACGAGAACCGTCCTGCCGCCGCCAACCGGTGAACGGCCGAAGCTCGTTCCCTGCTGCAGGATGCCGCGCAACACCTGACGACGTGCAGCCGGTGCCAGATGGAAGTTGATGAAGCCGGCACCGGCGACTTCGGTACGGTCGAGCAACGATGAGTAGGGCAATTCCGAAACCAGGAGCTGTGCCAGCTGGCGCGGGTTGCGTTTCAGGGGACGCGCCAATTGCAGCGCCAGGTTGCAGGAAAAATCACCGTGCGATGCCTGCTTCGGGCGCTCGATGCGGATCTCGCTGTTGCCCTCGCCGGGCGCCACACTGAGCAGCGCGACGCGCATCAGCTCGGCAAGCTGTAACTTCAGGTCGGAACTCATCGCGGTGTATTGGTTGGGGAATCGGGTCAAGCGGACGATTATACGACGGCGGCCTCGTCAGCGGGCTGCCTCGGCGCTGTGATGCGGCTCGACGGCGCAGCTTTTCTGCCCGTGGCGGCGCCAATCCCCGGCCGCACGAGCGACACCGGCGTGCGGACAGACGAAGAGGCAGACAGGCCTGCGACAACAAGCAACGCTTGGCGCCCGCATCCTGCTCCAGCCAGGACGGCGTCGCGGCGCGCCGGGTCGCGGGCGAAGTGTTGGCGATTCCACCGCCGCGACCGTTTGTGTGTAAACTCGTCGTTTGCCGACCGACCAGTTCCTGCCCACCGTGCGACTCCTTCGCCTCGCCAAAATCCTCAGTATCGCGAGCCGCTACGGCCTCGACGAGATGGTCCTCGAGCACGAGCCGAGCGGGCGCCTGGCCGCGCTGTCGCGGACCCTGCACTTCTGGCGCCGCTTCGACGCGCCATCGGCGGTGCGCCTGCGACTGGCACTCGAGTCGCTCGGCCCGATCTTCGTCAAGTTCGGTCAGGTTCTGTCGACCCGGCGCGACCTCCTGCGACCGGACATCGCCGACGAACTGGCGAAACTCCAGGATCAGGTGCCGCCGTTCTCTTCCGAGCTCGCACTGGCCGAGATCGAGAAGGCCTATGGCCGACCCGCCAGAGAAGTTTTTGCCGAGTTCGACGCGACACCCGTGGCGAGTGCGTCGATCGCGCAGGTGCACTTTGCCCGCCTGCGACCGGAGGACGGTGGGCACGAGGTCGCCGTCAAGGTGCTGCGACCGGCGATGCACGCGGTCATCGCCAACGACCTGGCACTGCTCGAGACACTCGCCGCCGTACTGGAGAGGGCGTGGCCCGACGGCAAGCGGCTGAAGCCACGGGAAGTGGTCGGCGAATTCGCCAAGTATCTTTACGACGAACTCGATCTGATGCGTGAGGCCGCCAACTGCTCGCAGTTGCGTCGCAATTTCAGCGGCTCGCGGCTGCTGCAGGTGCCCGAGGTCTACTGGGACCAGTGCACGACGACGGTGATGGTCATGGAGCGGATGCGTGGCATCCCGATCAGCCAGACCGAGGCCCTGGTCGCCGCCGGCATCGATCTCGCCGCGCTGTCGCGCGCTGGCGTGGAGATCTTCTTCACGCAGGTCTTCCGCGACGGCTTCTTTCACGCCGACATGCACCCGGGCAACATCTTCATCGCCACCGACGCGGCCCATCATGGCAGCTACATCGCACTCGACTTCGGCATCGTCGGCACCCTGACCGACAACGACAAGAACTATCTGGCGCAGAACTTCCTGGCCTTCTTCCAGCGCGACTACAAGCGCGTCGCGACGGCGCACATCGAGGCCGGCTGGGCACCGCCCGAGACGCGGGCAGACGAATTCGAGGCGGCGATCCGCGCAGTCTGCGAACCGATCTTCGACCGACCGTTGCACGAGATTTCGTTCGGCCGCGTCCTTTTGCGCCTGTTTCAGACTTCGCGCCGCTTCAACGTCGAGATCCAGCCGCAACTGGTGATGCTGCAGAAGACCCTGCTCAACATCGAGGGTCTGGGCCGCCAGCTCGATCCCGACCTCGACCTGTGGAAGACTGCCAAGCCCTTCCTCGAACGCTGGATGAGCGAACAACTCGGGCGACGCGCCTTTCACCGGGGCGTGCAGCAGGAGGCTCCGTACTGGGCGCGCACCCTGCCGCAACTGCCGCGCCTGGTGTATCAGGCCCTGGCAGCACGCCGCGAGCCTGACCTGACGCCGTTGCTGGCCGAACTGGCGCGGGCACAGCGGCAGCAGCGGCGGCTGCTGGCGCTGATCGCCGTCCTCCTGACGGCGTTGCTGGTCAGCCAGCATCTATGAGCCCAAAAAGACCACCGTGACAACCCAGGGAGAGTCTTCATGCAGCGCGTTTCGATCAGTGGCAGCGGCCTCTATACCGCACCATGCGTCATCAGCAACGAGGAACTGGTCGCCTCGTACAACGCCCATGCCCGGCACTTCAACGAAGCCAACGCGCAGCGGATAGCAGACGGTGCGATCGCGGCACGAGAGGAATCGAGCGTCGACTTCATCGAGAAGGCGTCCGGCATCACCCGCCGCTACGTCATGGACAAGGAAGGGGTGCTCGATCCGCAGCGCATGCGCCCGCGCTTCGTTGCGCGGCGCAACGACGAGCTGTCCCTGCAGGCCGAGATCGCCGTCGACGCCGGCCAGCAGGCGCTGGCGGCTGCCGGCTGCAATCCGGCCGACATCGATGCCGTGATCTGCGCCGCTTCCAACATGCAGCGTCCATACCCGGCGATGGCGGTCGAGATCCAGCACGCGCTCGGCATCAGCCAGGGCTACGCGTTCGACATGAACGTCGCCTGCTCGTCGGCGACCTTCGCTCTCGACATCGCGGTCAACGCCGTGCGCTCCAGCAGCGCGCGCCGCGTGCTGATCGTCGATCCGGAGATCTGCTCGGCGCATCTCGCCTGGCAGGATCGCGACTGCCATTTCATCTTCGGCGACGTGTGCACGGCGATCGTCGTCGAGCGCTTGCCGCCGGAGCCGGCGCCGAACTCGTGGGAAATCCTCGGCAGCAGGCTGGCGACCAGCTTTTCCAACAACATCCGCAACAACGCCGGCTTCATGTCGCGATGTGAGGATCGGAACCCGGGCGACCGTGATCAGCTCTTCGTACAGGAAGGTCGCAAGGTGTTCAAGGAGGTCTGCCCGATGGCCGCCGAACACATCACGCGCCATCTCGCGACCCTCGACCTGAAGCCGGGGCAGGTCCGCCGCTTCTGGCTGCACCAGGCGAATCTGGCGATGAACCAGTTGATCGGCCGCCGCCTGCTCGGCCGCGAGGCGACTGCCGACGAAGCACCGGTGATCCTTGACGAGTTCGCCAACACCGCATCCGCCGGCTCGATCATCAGCTTTCACCGCCACAGCGCCGACCTCGCCAGCGGCGATCTCGGCGTCATCTGCTCCTTCGGCGCAGGCTACTCGATCGGCAGCCTGATCGTCCGCAAGTGCTGACGGTGCAGGGAATTCGTCGCAAGCGACTCCCTTGATCTGGATCAAGAAGACCATCCTCGACGCGAATATATTGGCGCCCAGGTGACTCGTGCCAGCCCTCCTCGCAACGACGCGGGACAGCGACGTCACCTTTCCGCCATCCTCACCAAATTGGGAGCCCGCAGCATGAAAACACACGTCGTGGTCGCCTGTCTGGCGATGCTCGGCAGCACCGGCAGCTGGAGTGCAGTCAACGAACCGATCCAGCCGATCCCACCGATCAAGGTCAGCAACCCCGCCCTCGTCGAGCTCGGCAAGAAGCTCTACTTCGACCCGCGTCTCTCCAAGTCGGGATTCATTTCCTGCAACTCGTGCCACAACCTCTCGATGGGTGGCTCGGACAATCTGAAGACGTCGATCGGCCACAACTGGCAGAAGGGCCCGATCAACTCGCCGACGGTGCTCAACTCGAGCCTCAACGTGGCGCAATTCTGGGATGGCCGTGCCAAGGATCTGAAGGCACAGGCTGCTGGTCCGATCGCGAATCCTGGCGAAATGGCCTTCACGCACGAACTCGCCGTCAGCCTGCTGCAGTCGATCCCGGGTTACACGGCCGAGTTCAAGAAGGTCTTCGGTTCGGACAAGGTCGACGTGGACCGCATTACCGAAGCCATCGCGGCATTCGAGGAGACACTGGCCACACCCAACTCGCGTTTCGACAAGTGGCTCAAGGGCAACAAGAAGGCCCTGAGCAAGACCGAGCTTGAAGGCTATCAACTGTTCAAGGACAGCGGATGCGTCGCCTGCCACAACGGTGTTGCGGTGGGGGGCAACTCCTTCCAGAAAATGGGCGTGGTCGAACCCTACAAGGCTTCCAGCCCGGCCGAAGGGCGCGTCGCCGTCACCGGCAAGGATGCCGACCGCTTCAACTTCAAGGTCCCGACCCTGCGCAACGTCGAGCTGACCTATCCCTACTTCCATGACGGCGCAGCCGACACCCTTTCGGAAGCGGTGGATACGATGGGTCGCGTACAGCTTGGCAAGAAGTTCAGCCCCGAGGAAAACGCCAAGATCGTTGCCTTCCTGAAGACGCTGACCGGCGATCAGCCGAGCTTCAAGTTGCCGCAGTTGCCGCCATCCGCCGACAACACGCCGCGGCCGACGCCCTTCGAGAAGTAGGGCCGATCCTCTCGCGCGCAACGCCCCGGCACACGCCAGGGCGCTGCGCCCTTTGCCGTGCGCGCTGACCCATGGAGGCAATCCGTGCGCACGGCGGCGAACCGAAAAGAATCGGGACCGTCGCTTGCGCGACGCCCCGGCGACGATCCGGTCATGTGCGGCGCTTCGTTGCTCCGTCCGACGTGTCGCTCGCTGCGCCTGGCGCAACAGCGTCGGCCGCTGGCTCGACGGCCTGCAGATGGGTCGTCGGGCTCGTCCGCTCAGATGTTGTGAATGAATATGCTGCGCGAACGATCTGCGGCCTTGTCCACTCGCTCACTCCTTCGCTGTCCAGCTGATCTGTCTCGTCGTTCGCCCGCTCGCGCCAGGCATTTCGGCCTGCTCGCGACGATTCCCTCACAGCCTCTCAGCCGACCCGCACCCGCGCGTAGCGGCGTTTGCCGACCTGCAGGACGAAGGTACCGGCGACGGGGACGACGAGGTGCTTGTCGTCCACGCGGTTGCCGTCCATCCGCACACCACCCTGGTCGATCATCCGCATCGCCTCCGAGGTGCTGGCGGTGAGGCCCGCCTGCTTGAGAACCTGGACGATGGTCAGCGGCTCGGCGCCGGGCTGCAGGCTCACTTCCGCGATGTCGTCCGGGATCGCACCGTGCCGGAAACGGGCTTCGAAGTCGGCCAGGGCACGGGCGGCAGCGGCCGCGCCGTGGAAGCGCTCGACGATCTCGCCAGCGAGCAGGACCTTGGCATCGCGCGGGTTGCGCCCACCGGCGACCTCCCGCTGCAGGGCGTCGATGGCCTCGCTGCTGCGGAACGACAGCAGTTCGAAATAGCGCCACATCAGCTCGTCCGAGATCGACATCAGCTTGCCGAACATCTCGCCGGGCGACTCGTTGATGCCAACGTAGTTGCCCAGCGACTTCGACATCTTGTTGACGCCGTCGAGTCCTTCCAGCAGCGGCATGGTCAGGATGCACTGCGGTGCCTGCCCGTAGTGCTTCTGCAGTTCGCGCCCGACGAGGAGGTTGAACTTCTGGTCGGTACCACCCAGCTCGACATCGGCGTTCATCGCCACCGAGTCGTAACCCTGGCAGAGCGGGTAGAGCAGTTCGTGAATCGCGATCGGCTGGCCGTTGCGATAACGCTTGGCGAAGTCGTCGCGCTCAAGCATGCGGGCGACGGTATGCAGCGCTGCCAGGCGAATCATCCCCGATGCACCGAAGGGTTCGAACCAGACCGAGTTGAAGCAGATTTCGGTCTTCTGCGGGTCGAGGATCGTGAATACCTGTTCCTTGTAGGTCTTTGCGTTGTCCACGATCTGCTCGTGCGACAGCGGTGGCCGGGTGACGTTCTTGCCGGTCGGGTCGCCGATCATCCCGGTGAAGTCGCCGATGAGGAACATGACGTGGTGGCCGAGATCCTGAAAATGCCGCAGTTTGTTGATCAGTACGGTGTGCCCGAGGTGCAGGTCGGGTGCCGTCGGGTCGAAGCCGGCCTTGACGCGCAACGGCCGTCCGCTCTTCAGCTTTGCCAGCAGTTCCGCTTCGATCAGGAGCTCATCGGAGCCGCGCCTGATCTGCTTGAGTTGATCTTCGACTGCGCGCATGCCGTCCTCGTGTGTCTGGATTGCTTCTGGGGAGAGGGGATTTCTGCTCGACCGCCCGGCCCTTTTTCCGAGAGCCCAAGTGCCCCGTGAAGCGGCGGATTCTAACGCATTCCCACCCAGCCATCGACCGACTGCGACGCCACCGCTTGGCCCAGATCGCCTTCAGGCCAGTCTGCTCAACCGGCTCGGCGTCGTTCTTGCTGGTCCATCAAATGCTCGCTCAGCGCGGGCCAGACGACGGCCATTGGCCGCATCCTGGCCGCCCACGACGCGGCGGAAGGGCCGGCAGGCGGGCCAGATCAGCCGCGCGATGAACGAGTGGAGCGTCTTGGGGTCCGCGCAGCACGGGGAAGCCGCCCCGCAGGGCGGCTTCCCCGTGTACCTGTCGCAGCTCTTGCGGCGCTCAGCCGCGCGCCGGATTGCCGGTGAGTTTCTCGTATTTGACCCACAACTGCTCCTCGCTCTCCTGATGCGCGGGATCCTTCGGGATGCAGTCGACCGGGCAGACCTCGACGCATTGCGGGGTGTCGTAATGACCGACGCACTCGGTGCACTTGTTCGGGTCGATCTCGTAGATTTCGGCACCCTGGTAGATCGCTTCGTTCGGGCACTCCGGCTCGCACACGTCGCAGTTGATGCATTCGTCGGTAATGATCAGGGCCATGCTTGCT
>JAEUOM010000076.1 GCA_016788495.1 Accumulibacter sp.
GGCTGCAAAAAGTGGGAAGACGGCTCATTTCTCCCCGTATTTCTGCACGAATAGAACCACTATTCGCTTGAAATCCGTGAAAAACTGCGCTCGTCTCCCACTTCTTTCGCTTCGACCCATCAAGTCCGACAGGCTGCTAGATGCCGCAATGGTTCTGCTGGTAGAGCCGGTCGGGATTGCTTGGGCACAGGCGCACGCAGTGCGGGTCGTGGAAGCTGACGTCGCCCGGATCGAAACCCTCGACCACCGCCATGCCATCGACCAGCGGCGCGAAGCTCTGCCCACCGTCGGTCGACTCGTGCACGCCGCCGCCGGACATCGCGAAGTAGAGGTGCCGCGGGTCGCGCGGATCGACGATGATCGAATGCAGCTTCGGCCCGTCGGGCGTGCCGTCCTGCTCCGTGCCGAACCACTCGCGGTAGTGCGGGTCGTCGTTGATGGACGAGAACGGCGCCCAAGTGTCGCCGCCATCGGCTGAGCGGAACAGTCCCTGCGGCGAGGTGCCGGCGTACCAGACGCCGGGCTCGCTGGTGTGCGCCGGCGCCAGCCAGAAAGTATGGTCGACGCTGCGCGCCGCAAGGCCGTTCGTCGCCGGACCGAAGGCCGGCGGCTTCGCCGCTTCCTTCCAAGTCTGGCCCAGGTCGGTCGAGCGGAAGATCGTCGGCCCCAGGTGGCCGGTCTTCGCCGCCGCCAACAGGGTGCGCCCGTCGCGCGCATCGAGCATCAGGTGGTTGATGACGTGGCCGAGGAAATGCGGGCCGTCGGCGCGCCACGACCGGCGTGCCGCATCACCATAAAAAAAACAGGCGCCCTTGCGCGTCGCCACCAGCAGTACCGGATTCGCTGCCGTGCCCGTCATCCCGCGTTGCTTTCCAGCATCGCCAACGCTGCCACTGCCGTTGCCGCCCTGTCGCAGCAAGAGCATCAGACTCTCATCGCGCGCTCCCAGTCATCGACCTGCTCACACCGCGTCCGGACCGGCCTCGCACAGTTCCCTGAGCACCGCCAGGGCTTTCGGCCAGGCATCGCGCAGGTAGTCCTCGAACTCCGGCGAGGTGTCGCATTCGACCGACACCTCGGTCGCACCGTCGACGTCGCGAAAACGGTAGTTCTCGAAAGCCGGACCCCAGGCCTTGACGGCGGCGCTGTCGGTGTCTTCGACGCCGTCCTGGATGATACCGAGCTGGTGGATCGAAACGAACTCGTGCAACCGGTTCGCCGCGATCTGCGCCACCATGCCGCCGCCTTCCGGCGACAGGAAGCGGATGCGCGCGCCCTCGTCCCAGGATCCCTCGTAGTACGAGCCGGCGCAGAAAGGCCGTGTCCACACGCGATAGGTAGGATCGTCGAGCATCGCTCGCCAGACGTGTGGCCGCGTCGCTTGGATGCGTACCGAGAATTCGAGTTTCGTGCTCATGGCCGGCCCTCCCGCGGACACGCCGTCCCATCGTTGGCTTCGCGTCCTGGATTCGTCATGTCGATCTCCCCACTCAGTCCCGTCACGGTGGCAAGCGCCCGGAAGCGGTCGATCGCCTCGCTCGGCGCAAGCTCGTCCAGTTCGCAACGGAGGGGCGTCCCAGTCCCGACGGTGCAGCTCTCGCCGAGCCGATCAGCAAGGCGCATCGACCAATCCACAGCCTCCTGATCAGACCACACCTGACTGATCGTCAAGGCCGCGATCAGTTCCCCGGTCTCGACAAAGGGGCCGTCACCGACGCTGCGCTGATGACCCTGGTGCTGCACGCGCCGGCCTTCGCGCGTCGGTCGACCATCCAGCCCCGCAGTCGTGAGATCTCATTCACCAGCCGCCCGGCGCGCGGCATCGCGAATCGCCTGATGCGCGAACTGGGACCGCTCAGTGACCTGCCGCCGGAATTCCCACTCGCCAGCGGCCCGCTCGGGCCGCTGCAGGCGAGGGCCGAGGTGCTGGGGCGGGGGGGATTTCTCATCGTTCTGGGCAGGCGAGAGCGTTGCCGCACTCACGGATGAATCGGCAACAGCGCTGACGCGACGATTGGCAGGAGGCGCGCCGGTCGCCGCGCAGCGTCAGCGGATCGGGCGGCTGGTCGGGACTCAAACGACGTCCACCCGCGAAGCAACGAACGGCCGTCCAGAGCAGGAAGCCCCGCAGCGGCCACCTTCGCTGCGGCGAAAGTCGGCTCAGATCGGCGCGCCACACACCACGCGCAAATCCCGCCGAAGCGGGATTTGCGAGTCAAACGTACGCGACGGAACGAATCAGGCGCGCTGGCGACGCGCCAGCCCCATCGATGCCAGCGCCACGCCCAGCAGGGTCAAGCTCATCGGTTCGGGAAGATCGACCGGAGCGAAGGTGTCGCGGAACTCCCAGGAGATCACGTCATGGTTGGCCGCCGCCGCGCCGGTACCCGAGGTGAAACCGACAAAGGCGTTGGGAGTCCCCAGCACGGCGGCCAGGTCGACGTTGTACGAGAGCAGCGACGCGGCCGGACGGGAGTCCAACCCGCTCAAGCGTACTTCCAGTTGATCGGTGTTGCCGTCGTAATCGATCCAGGCGAACAGGTCGGCCCCCGAATCCAGCGTCACGGGCAGGGCCGTGTTGAGCGCCACCGAGTTGACGCTGCCATTCAGGTCGATGCCGACATGGTTGTCGCTGTTGCCATCGCCGATACCATTGTTCCAGTTGTCGAATTCAATGCCGACGCTGTTCGGCAAACCAAGGTAACCAATGCCGCCACCAATGCCGCCGGCGGTATTCGAGACGGTCTGTACGACGAACACCAGGCCGTCTGCGCCGCCAGCCTGCTGGCCATTGAAGTTGAAGGCAAACTTGGTGCTGAACGATACATCGGCGTTGAGGGTGACCGCTGTGGTGCTGAAGGCAGAGCCGGCCTGGTTGAACTGGGAGGGAGTCACCCGCAGCACGCTGCGATTGCTTCCGTCCGTGGCAGCGGCTGCAGCGTTGTTCAATTGCAGCCCACCAACCGAAGAAAAATCGTTGAAGAGGATCGTCGTCGCCGAAGCGACCGGGGCGGCGAGGCTCATGGCGAGCGCCAATGCGGAAATCCGGAACATGGGGGGCGTCTCCTGTTGATTGAAATCATACCAACCGAAGCAAACAACGTGCCATGATATATTTTTCAATGAGTTGGAGCTTTTCCGTCGTTCGGCCAGACGGAACCTGTAAATTTCCTCGACAGCAGCAGATCGCCGACGCGGCGAGTCAGCTGCTTCGCCAGGCTCATGGCCAAGGAAGCACTCCCCCAAGCTAGCGGCAACGCATTCCGCGACCTTGGGTCTGCCTCGCAAACGCCGCCCCATGGACCAAGCGCGCGCAGCTCATGGCTGCCCTGCGAGAAAGCGTCAGCAAATCCGGATGGACGCAGGCACAAGCGCCGGAGCGACTCGGAAACGGGCACGCGCGCGTTGCCGACCTGATGCGCAAAGGATGACAGATTCGGTTTCGGCACGCCGATGACGCTCGCCAGTCAGGGTGGACGGCGTGTCGAACGGGTGCTCGGCTGCGCAGGTCGCAGGATCAATCGAGCGTGCTGAGAACCGGAGCGCGAGATCTGCCTCGATGACGACCCGCCGGACGCAGCGCCAACGCCCGGCGGCCGGTGACATCAGCGATCGGCAAGCGGCACGTAGGCGCGCACCGGCTCGCCGGTGTAACGCTGACGCGGCCGCGCGATGTGCTGGTCGGAGGCTTCGATCATCTCCTTCCACTGGGCAATCCAGCCGATCGAGCGGCCGAGCGCGAAGAGCGACGGGAACATCGCGGTCGGGAAGCCGATCGCCCGCAGCATGATTCCCGAGTAGAAGTCCACATTCGGGAACAGCTTGCGCTCGATGAAGTACTCGTCATCGAGCGCGATCCGCTCGAGCTCGAGCGCCAGTGCGAACAGCGGCTCGTCCTCCTTGCCCAGTTCGGCCAGCACCTCATGGCACGATTCGCGCAGCACCGCCGCCCGCGGATCGTAGTTTTTGTACACCCGGTGGCCGAAGCCGGTCAGCCGGAAGGGATCGTTGCGGTCCTTGGCGCGGTTGATGTAGAGCGGGATGCGGTCCTTGTTGCCGATCTCCTCGAGCATGTTCACCACCGCCTCGTTCGCTCCGCCGTGGTCCGGGCCCCACAGCGCCGTGATGCCGGCGGCGACGCAGGCGTACGGATTGGCGCGGCTCGAACCGGCGATGCGCACCGTCGCCGTCGAGGCGTTCTGCTCGTGGTCGGCATGCAGGACGAGGAAACGGTTGATCGCCCGCGCCAGCACCGGGCTGACCACGTACTCCTCGGCTGGAATGCCGAACGACATGCGCAGGAAATTCTCGGCGTAGCCGAGATCGTTGCGCGGATGGAGGAACGGGCGTCCGAGCGAGTATTTGAACGCCATGGCGCAGATCGTCGGCATCTTGGCGATCAGGCGATGCGTCGCCACCATCCGCGCTTCCGGGTCGGTAATGTCGATGCGGTCGTGATAGAAGGCGCTCAGCGCCCCGACCGTGCCGACCATCACCGCCATCGGGTGGGCATCGCGGCGGAAGCCCTCGAAGAAGCGCTTGAACTGCTCGTGCACCATGCTGTGATGCACGATCAGCCCCTTGAAGCCGGCCAGTTCCGCGGCCGACGGCAGCTTGCTGTAGAGCAGGAGATAGCACACCTCGAGGAAATCGGCGTGCGCCGCCAGATCCTCGATCGGGTAACCGCGGTGCAGCAGGACGCCTGCCTCGCCATCGATGTACGTGATCGCCGAATCGCAGCTGGCGGTCGACATGAAGCCCGGGTCGTAAGTCAGGTAGCCTGTCTCGGCATAGAGGCGCCGGACGTCGATCAGCTTCGGACCGTGGGTGCCGCCGACGACGGGCAGCTCGTACTGCTTGCCGTCGGCTTGGAAGACGATGCGCACCTTCTCGCCTTCCACCGGCGGCGTGACTTTCAGATCGGGAAGTTCGCGTTGCATGTCCGGGCCTCCTTGCTGCCTGCAGCTCGTGGTCACTCGCTGGTGCGGCGCCCGCCTGCAGAATCGACCCTGTCGTCCGGCGCCCGCCCCCGCATCGTTCGGTCCTCTCGCGAATCGTCCCGGGGTTGGCCGATCCGGTGGCTCCGCGGGCAGTATAGGCAGCCGCGGCGAGCGGCGTCAATGCCGCCAGCGACGGCCAGAGAACGCCCAGGCGCCTCGACGGCCACGCAGCGCCGCTTCGCGAGACTGCGGCCAGCTCTTTCCATGGAAACCATTGTTCGCTATAATTTCCACAGAAAGGATAACGAAATGCCCCGAAGCAGCATGCAGGCGGCCAGCAGAGCCGAGCCAGCGGCCGTCCTGAGCAAGGCGGTGACGCGCGCCGCCGATCATCTGCACATCCAGCGCTCGTTACTGGCCAGGGTGCTCGGCATCAGCGCGGCCACGGTCAGCCGACTGTACTCCGGCGCCTACCAGCTCGACGAGAAGCGCAAGGAGTGGGAACTGGCGGTATTGTTCGTCCGCGCCTTCCGCTCGCTCGACTCCATCGTCGGTGAACAGGAAACCGCGTGCAAGTGGCTCGCCAGCAACAACCGCGGGCTCAACGGCCGCCCCGTGGACCTCATCGCCAACACCGAAGGACTGGTCCGTGTCGTCCATTACCTGGACGCCTCCCGCAGTCTCGTCTGAGGCGCGCGACTGGCGCGGCTGGGTCTGGCGCATCGTCGAGGCACAGCATGTGGCGGCGACGATGAAGATCGTCGACGACGCCGCCGAGCAGGAAGTCCTCGAGTCGCTGCTCGAAGCCAGCAAGCCGGCGCTTCCCGCTGCGGCCAGCGGACTCGACTACCTGCTGGCGACCCCCTTTCGCTATCCGCCCGCGGCACACGGCTCGCGCTTCCGTGCCGTCACCGATCCCGGCGTCTTCTACGGCGCCGCAACGGTGCGCACCGCCTGCGCCGAACTCGGCTACTGGCGCTGGTGCTTCCTGCAGGATGCCGAAGACCTCGAGCGCATCGGCCCGGTCGCGCACACCGCTTTCCGCGCCGAGCTGCGCACGACGGCCGTCGACCTGCGCGGCGACCCCTTCCGGACCGACGCCGCCGCCTGGACGCACGCCGGCGACTACGCCGCGACGCAGTCCTTCGCCCGGGTCGCCCGCGACGCAGGCGTCGGCGCCGTCGTCTATCACTCGGTGCGGGCAGCCGAGCCGAGCTGGTGTCTTGCCGTTCTGACGCCGTCGGCATTCGCCGGCAGGAAGCCGCATCCGGCGATGCAGAGCTGGTGGCTGGTGGTCCATCGCGCCGAGGTCATCTGGCGGCGCGATCACGAGCTGATCGCCCTGGCGATGCCCTGCCCGGCGACGACGCCGTAACCGCTGCCGGCGCGCCGCAGCGCCACTGCCCGAATCGCTGCCGGCAAATCGGTGCGAGATGACAAAGATGTAATCTCCGAGTCAGCTTGCTGTCGGGGTGTCCCGCGCAGACTGCCGGCTGCGATCGCTCCGGCAATGGCTTGCGCCCGGTCGCGTGGCACCGGCCGACCGTCGCCGGCATCGGGGCCGCGCCGCCGGCGAAGCCAGGAGGTCGTCGCCGAGCTTCGCCAGTCCGGCTCACCGCGGGAGATTGCATG
Organism: Accumulibacter sp.; assembly: GCA_016788495.1. Classification (GTDB taxonomy): domain Bacteria; phylum Pseudomonadota; class Gammaproteobacteria; order Burkholderiales; family Rhodocyclaceae; genus Accumulibacter. The sequence goes on from JAEUOM010000076.1 coordinate 6,573, forward strand.
CGGCCAACGATTGTTCTTGCTCTGCTGTCCGTTCTCGCCCTGACGCCCGGCGTGGCGCCGTGCGCATCTGCCGACGACGGCGCGATCGGCAGGACGGCCGCCAGCCTGCTCGCCTTCGCCAGGGAGAGGAATCCCGAGTATGCCGCGACTCGCTCCGAGGCCGACGCCGCCCGCGAACGCGCGATGGCTGCCGGCTCGCTGGCCGACCCGAAGTTACGGATGGAACTGCGCGACATCACCAGGTCGGGCGAACAGAACGCGACCCTCTCGCCAAGCGGGGTCAGCAGCATGCGCTACCTGCTGTCGCTGGATCTGCCGTGGTTCGGCAAGCGCGACCTGCAGCGCGAGTATAGTGGTCCCAAGATTTGAGACAGTAGTTTAAGCTAGGCGCTGGCATAGGGAGCGAGAAGCGATGAGCGAAGTGAAGACGCGCAAGGTACACACTCCGGAGTTCAAGGCGAAGGTCGGTCTGGAGGCCTTGCGAGGGTT
>JAEUOM010000144.1 GCA_016788495.1 Accumulibacter sp.
CGCCGGCAAGAACGTCGTGACGACCGCCGGTACCACTTCCGAGCGTCTGCTGCGCAAGATGAACGAAGACAAGCAGATGAAGATGAACATCATCAGCGCCAAGGATCATGGCGAGTCGTTCCTGACTCTCGAGACCGGTCGCGCGGTGGCCTTCATGATGGACGATGCGCTGCTCTACGGAGAGATGGCCAAGGCCAAGCGGCCGAGCGACTGGGTGGTGGTCGGCACGCCGCAGTCGTACGAGGCCTACGGCTGCATGCTGCGCAAGGATGACCCGGCATTCAAGAAGGTGGTCGACAACGCTCTGGCGAAGGTGATGACCTCCGGCGAAGCGGAGAAGATCTACGCCAAGTGGTTCCTGCAGCCGATTCCGCCGAAGGGGTTGAACCTCAACTTCCCGTTGTCGACGGCCGTGCAGAACATCTACAGGTCGCCGAACGACAAGGCGTTCGACTAGGCAGCCGGCGAGTCCCGGGGGCCGTCCGGCTTCCGGGACCGCGACGCGGGAGGAGCGACATGGCCTACAACTGGAATTGGGGAGTTTTCCTGCAGCCGACGGCGACCGGTGACGACTCGACCTATCTCGACTGGATGTTGCACGGGCTGCAGATGACCGTCGGCCTGTCGTTGTCCGCCTGGCTGATCGCGCTGCTGCTCGGCGCCGTCGTCGGCGTTCTGCGGACCGTCCCAAACAGATGGTTGTCCGGGCTGGCGACCGCCTACGTCGAGGTCTTCCGCAACATTCCCCTGCTCGTGCAGCTCTTCCTGTGGTACTTCGTCATGCCCGAGCTGTTGCCCGAGAAGCTGGGAAACGCCTTCAAGCAGACCAACCCGATCATGCAGCAGTTTCTGTCGTCGATGATCTGCCTGGCGCTGTTTACCAGTGCGCGCGTCGCCGAACAGGTGCGCTCTGGAATCAACTCGCTGCCGCCCGGGCAGAAGAACGCAGGCCTGGCGCTGGGTTTCACGCTGCCGCAGACCTACCGCCACGTCATGCTGCCGATGGCGGTGCGCCTGATCGTGCCGCCGCTGACCTCGGAGTTCCTAAACATCTTCAAGAACTCGGCCGTCTGCTCGACGATCGGTCTGCTCGAACTGGCTGCGCAGGGCCGGCAACTGGTCGACTACACGGCCCAGCCCTACGAGTCGTTCATCGCCGTCACCGTGGCCTACCTGCTGCTCAACGTCGTCGTCATGTCCGGCATGCGCTGGGTTGAGACGCACGTGCGCGTTCCCGGCTACATCGGAGGGAAATGAGATGCATGAGTTCGACTGGTCGTCGATTCCGAATGCGCTGCCCTTCCTCTGGGACGGGATGCTGATCTCGCTCGAGATCACGCTCAGCGCCGTCGTCTTCGGCATCGTCTGGGGTACCTTGCTGGCACTGATGCGGCTCTCGTCGATCACGCCGCTGTCGTGGTTCGCCGCCGGCTACGTCAATCTCTTCCGCGCCGTGCCGCTGGTGATGGTGCTGCTGTGGTTCTTCCTGATCGTGCCGCACCTGCTCGAAAGCCTGTTCGGCCTGCCGCGCGGCACCGACATGCGACTGACCTCGGCGATCGCCGGCTTCGCGCTGTTCGAAGCCGCCTATTACTCGGAGATCATTCGCGCCGGCATCCAGTCGGTATCCAGGGGGCAGATGGCGGCGGCGAGTGCGCTCGGCATGACCTACAGCCAGGCGATGCGGCTGGTGGTGCTGCCGCAGGCGTTCCGCAACATGGTGCCGCTGCTGCTGACGCAGGGCATCATCCTCTTCCAGGACACTTCTCTGGTCTATGTCTCGGCGCTTGCCGATTTCTTTGGCGCCGCCTACAAGGTCGGTGACCGCGACGGCCGGCTGGTCGAACTGCTGCTCTTTGCCGGCGCGGTGTATTTCGTCCTCTGCTTCGCTGCATCGCGAATCGTCCGCCATTACCAGAACAAGCTGAAGACGGCCTGAAGCCGGGACCCTGCCGCAAGGAGACGCAGATGATTTCGATGAACAAGGTCAGCAAGCATTACGGTGCCTTCCAAGTGCTCACCGACTGCACGACGCAGGTCCACAAGGGCGAGGTGATCGTCGTCTGCGGTCCTTCCGGATCGGGCAAGTCCACGCTGATCAAGTGCGTCAATGGCCTCGAGCCCTTCCAGAGCGGCGAGATCATCGTCAATGGCGTGTCGGTCGGTGATCCGAAGACCAACCTGTCGAAGCTGCGCTCGACGGTCGGCATGGTCTTCCAGAACTTCGAGCTGTTCCCGCACATGCGCATCATCGACAACCTCACCATCGCCCAGGTCAAGGTGCTCGGCCGCAATCCCGAGCAGGCGCGCGAAAAGGGTTTCAAGCTGCTCGACCGCGTCGGCCTGCGGGTGCAGGCGGAAAAATATCCTGGCCAGCTGTCGGGTGGACAGCAGCAGCGCGTGGCGATTGCCCGCGCGCTGTCGATGGACCCGATCTGCATGCTCTTCGACGAACCGACTTCGGCGCTTGATCCCGAAATGATCAACGAGGTGCTCGACGTCATGACCGAACTGGCGCAGGAAGGAATGACCATGATGTGCGTGACGCACGAGATGGGTTTTGCCCGCCGCGTTGCCAGCCGCGTGATCTTCATGGACCAGGGCAGGATCGTCGAGGACGACAGCAAGGAGGCCTTCTTCGGCAATCCGCGTTCGGAACGGGCGCAGCAGTTCCTGGCCAAGATTCTGCATCACTGAAAGGTTGTCAACAGGCGGGTGGCGTTCCGGGCGCGCCGCCGTGTCGTTGCGCAGCAGCCGGACAGCCAGCGCATCGGCTCCACCGCTGCGGTCGGCGGCGGCCCATCGCGCTGCCCTTGCCCCCGGGCGGTGATCCGCTGCCGGTCGAGGGGCTGTCGCCGTCCGTGTGTCCAAGGAGAGCGCCATGGCAACGATTCCCGAAACAGAGTGCAACCTGCGCCGCAACCTGCACGAAATAGCCGGGCAACTGAGGCTGTCGGCTGCGGTCGTCGAGTTTCTCGATTGCTACTACGCCGACTTCGATTTCGCCGGCGGTAGCGACGCGAGTCCCGAAGAGCTCGTCGGTGCGGCGGCCCAGCATTTTCGCCTCGGCGAGCAGCGGTCGTTGCGGCAGCCGGTGCTCGCCCTCTACACGCCGGATTTTGATCGCCACGGCTGGCATTCGCCGCATACGGTCATCGACGTCGTCACCGACGACATGCCTTTCCTCGTCGATTCGATCACCATGCTCGTCTATCGCCGCGGGCTGGCCATCCACCGTCTGCTGCACCCGCTGCTCGGCGCCGAGCGCGGGCCTGACGGCGGCCTGCAGCGGATCACGCCGCATGGCGGGCAGGGCAGCCGGGCCGAGTCGTGGATTCATCTCGAGATCGACCGCATCGGCGACAGCGGCGAGGTGGAAGATCTGCAGCGGGAGATCGCCGGCGTTCTCGCCGATGTGCGCTCGGCGGTCGAGGATGGTGCCGCCATCCAGCAGAACATGCGCGCAGCCGCTGCCGAGCTCGCCGCGGACGCCGAGGCGGCGGACTACCTCAGCTGGATCGCCGCCAACAATTTCGTCTTTCTTGGTGGAGCCGAGTACTTCGTCGCTGCCGGTGAGCAGCGCCTGACCCGCGCCAGCGACAGCGGGCTCGGCATCCTTCGGCACGGCGATCACCCGCGCTTTGCCCGTTGTCTTGCCGCCATTCCCGGCGAAATCGCCGAACTGGCCAGGGATCCGTCGTCGCTGATCCTGGTCAAGGCCGATGCCCGCTCGTCGGTCCATCGTCCGGCCTATCTCGACTTCATCGGCGTCAAGCGCCTCGATGACAGCGGCCGCATTGTCGGTCTGCGCGCCTTCGTCGGCCTGTACACCGCGCACGTCTATCACGTGTCGGCGACCGACATTCCGCTGCTGCGCCAGAAGGTGGCCAGCGTGCGGCAGGAGATCGGTTTCGTCGCGCGCAGCCATCGCGACAAGACGCTGCTCAATGTCCTCGAGACCTATCCGCGTGACGAACTGATCGAGATCGCGCACGCCGACCTGGTGCGGATCGCGCGTGGGATTGTCGCCCTGCATGAACGCGAGCAGGTGCGGGTCTTCATGCGTGACGACCGCTGGGGGCGCTACGTTTCGGTCATCGCCTACATGCCACGTGACCGCTTCGACACGACGGTCCGCAAACGGATCTCGGCGCTGCTCTACGAGGCGCTGGCAGCGGAACGGGTGGACTACTTCGTCATGATCGGCGAGTCGCGCCTCGCCCGCCTGCACTTCATCGCGCGCACGCCGGTCGGCACGCACTACGCTTACGATGCCGCTGCGATCGAGCGTCAGGCAGCGCGCATCGTCCGCGGCTGGAGCGACGAGCTGAAACAGAATCTCGTCGGCCACTATGGCGAGGAGCATGGCAACCGTCTGCTGCGCCGCTACGCAGCGGAACTGCCGCTGTCGTATCAGGAGCGGGTGACAGCGGCCGCTGCGGTATCGGATCTCGACCGCCTGCAGGCCGCCGAAGTGAGTGGCCTCGTCGAAGTCAAGCTGAGCGCCGCGCAGGGCGACGACGGCGCGCACCAGCACCTGAAGCTCTTTCGCCGCGGCCGCCCGCGACCGCTGTCGGCGATCCTGCCGGTACTCGAGAACCTTGGCCTGACGGTGCTTTCCGAGCAGCCGTTCAGCCTGCCGGCGAGCGACCTGCACATTGCCGACTTCGCCGTTCGCCTGCCGGAGGCCAGAGCACTCGACGACGAAGCGACGCGCGTGGCCTTCGTCGACCTGCTCGAGCGCCTGTTGCGTGACCAGGCGGAGAACGACGGCTTCAACCGCCTGGTGCTGCTGGCGGGTCTCGATGGACGACAGATCGGCATCCTGCGTGCCTACAGCCGCTATCTGCGGCAGGCCGGGCTGCCGTTCAGCCAGGCCTACGTCGAGCGCTGCCTGGCGACCCACTTCGAAATCACCCGCCGCCTGGTCGAGCTCTTCGCCGCGCTGTTTGCCCCAACGGTCATGGCTTTGTCAGACACTCCGGATGATGCCAGCCATGACCGTTCCCCTCGCCCCCCACCCCTCTCCGGCGAGCGGGCGAGGGGAGATTCGTCAGTCGCTCGCGCGACTTGCACGGTAACGGCCGACGATTCCCGCGCCGCTGCGCTGAGTGACGAACTGACGATGGCGCTGCTGCAGGTCAGCAATCCTGACGACGACCGGATTCTCTCGGCCCTGCAGACGGCCATCTCGGCGACGCTGCGCACCAACGCCTACCAGACGGCAAAGGATGGTGCGGCGAAGGGCTATCTGTCGTTCAAGCTTGCCTCGCGCGAGATACCCTTCCTGCCGACGCCAACCCCGTTGTACGAGATCTTCGTCTACAGCGAGCGGGTCGAGGGCGTGCACCTGCGTGGCGCCCGCGTCGCCCGTGGCGGTCTGCGCTGGTCGGATCGCATGGAAGACTTCCGCAGCGAGGTGCTGGGCCTGGTCAAGGCGCAGATGGTCAAGAACGCGGTGATCGTGCCGCTCGGCTCGAAGGGCGGCTTCGTCTGCAAGCGGTTGCCGCCGCCCAGTGAGCGGGAGGCTTGGCAGGCCGAGGGTGTTGCCTGCTATTCGACCTTCATCCGGGGCCTGCTCGACCTGACTGACAATCGGGTCGACGGCCAGGTGCAGCCCCCCGCCGGCGTGCGCCGCCGTGATGGCGACGATCCCTACCTGGTGGTCGCCGCCGACAAGGGGACCGCAACCTTCTCGGACATCGCCAACTCCATCGCCATCGAATACGACTTCTGGCTTGGCGATGCCTTCGCCTCCGGCGGATCGGTTGGCTACGACCACAAGAAGATGGGCATCACCGCACGCGGCGCCTGGGAAGCCGTCAAGCGGCACTTTCGCGAGCTCGGTGTCGACGTCCAGACGCAAGCCTTCACCGTCGTCGGCATCGGCGACATGTCCGGCGATGTCTTTGGCAACGGCATGCTGCTGTCGCGCGAAATACGGCTCCTCGCCGCCTTCGATCACCGCCACATTTTCATCGATCCCGACCCGGACGCAGCGCGCAGCCACGCCGAGCGACAGCGCCTCTTCGACTTGCCGCGCTCGTCGTGGGCCGACTACGATCCGGCGCTGATCTCCGCCGGCGGTGGTGTCTGGTCACGCACCGCCAAGGCCATTCCCCTGTCACCCCAGGTGCAGGCCTGGCTGGCGACGGACGCCAGCCAGATGTCCCCGCCCGAGCTGATCCGCAACCTCCTGCAGGCACCGGTCGATCTGCTCTACAACGGCGGCATCGGGACCTATGTCAAGGCCGGCAGCCAGAGCCACCAGGAAGCGAACGACCGCGGCAACGACATCCTGCGCGTCGATGCCGGCCAGTTGCGGGCGCGCGTCGTCGGCGAGGGCGGCAACCTCGGGCTCACCCAGAAGGGTCGCATCGAGTTCGCCCTCAACGGCGGCCGCATCTACACTGACGCGATCGACAATTCGGCCGGTGTCGACTGCTCGGACCATGAGGTCAACATCAAGATCCTGCTCGCCGGGCTGGTCGCCAGCGGGGAAATGACCGGCAGGCAGCGCGACGCACTGCTGGCGTCGATGACCGACGAGGTGGCGGCCCTGGTGCTGGCCGACAACTACCAGCAGACGCAGGCGATCGCACTCGAAGTGGCGACCGCCACCGAGCTGCTGGCGGCACACGCACGGCTGATGCGCACGCTCGAGGCGCGCGGCGCCCTGCACCGCGCAGTCGAGTTCCTGCCCGACGACAAGGGCCTCGCCGAGCGCGGCCAGCAGAAACGCGGCCTCACCGCGCCCGAAATCGCCGTTCTCATGGCCTATGCCAAGATCACCCTCAAGGAGGCCGTTCTGGCCTCCGATCTGCCCGACAGCGGCGATGTTCGCGACCTGCTGGAAAGCTACTTCCCGAGCGACCTGCGCAACTCTTGTCGTGCCCTGATGGCGGCGCATCCGCTGCAGCGGGACATCGTCACCACGCAGCTGGTCAATCGGCTGGTGAACCGGATGGGAACCACCTTCGTCCTGCAGCTGGGCGAGGAAACGGGCGCCTCGCCGGCACAGGTGGCCGGCGCGTGGTATGCAGCCAGTCAGATCCTGGACGCGGAGGCGCTGTGGCGCGAGATCGAGGCGCTCGACCTGCAGCTCGATGTCACGCGGCAGATCGAGCTGATGCTTGCCCTGCGGGCGATGACGGCGGCGGCGACGGAACTGATCGTGGCGCGGCACCTCGAGGGGACGACGATCGGTGCACTGGTCGACGAGTACCGGCCGGCTGTCGTCGCGGCGATTGCCGGGGTGCGCCAGGGCAGGAGTGGTGAACAGGCGGCAACGGTGCTGACCGCGGCAGCGGCGGTGATCGTCGGCGCCATCGACCGGGTCAACCTGGCCCGCGCTTGCGCGCAGTCGCTCGAAGAGGTCGCGCGTGGACTGGACGAGCTCGTCAGCCATCTCGATCTCGACTGGCTCGCCACCGCAGTTGCCCGCCTGCCGGCGGGCAACCGCTGGCAGGCGCGGGCGCGGGCGCGGCTGGCGGCGGAGCTGGCAGAGTTGCGGCAGAGTCTGCTGCGGCAGGTGCTTGACGGACGTTTGCCGGCAGCGGCCGCAGCCCGCGGCGTGCTCGACGAGATGAAGATCAACGAGCCGCAGGATCTGGCGATGCTTTCCGCGGGACTGGCCGAGCTCAGGCGTGTGATGGACTGCTGAACGAGGCCGCATGCATCAGCGCTGCGGCAGCGGTCGCCGGGTGCGGGGTCGGCATTGGTGCCGATGTTTCCAGCGTCCATAATTATGAATTCCGCCGCGAAGGAGAGGGCTTTTTGCTGTAGAATTTCCTGCCAGCCGCGAAATCCTGCAGTCTGCGCAAAATCCCCCTCAACGATCGATGCCGCTGCCTCCCACCACTGCCCAACGGACTCGCAAGCACCTTCGCAGCGTCCTGCTCGAAGGTTATCGGCGTGACGACGGCTGTTGGGACATCGAGGCTCGTTTGACCGATGTCAAGGACCACGACTACCCGCTTTCGTCCGGGCTGCGCAAGCGCGGCGAGGCGGTGCACGACATGTGGGTGCGGGTGACGATCGACCGGCAGATGACCATTCGCGATGCCGTCGCATGTACCGACGGCGTGCCCTACGTCGGCTACTGCGACCGGATCACCCCCGCCTATGCGCAACTGGTCGGCCTGAACCTGTTTCACGGTTTTCGCACGGCGATCAAGAACCTCTTCCGCGGCACGCGTGGCTGCTCACATCTCAGCGAACTGCTGATGTTCCTGCCAACTGCTGCACTGCAAACTTTTGCCAGCGACGTACCGGACAGTGACGATAGCGGCCACAAGCCCTACCAGCTCGACCGCTGCCACGCGCTGGAATCGCATTCAGACGCAGTACAGCGCTATTACCCGCGCTGGTACCGCGGCCAGAAGCCTGGGTAGGGCGTCCTGCCCGTGTTTCATTACGTTTCGCAACCTTAACTCAAGCAAGGAAAGCGCATGAAAATTCACGAATATCAGGGCAAGGAACTCCTGAAGAAATTCGGCGTTGTCGTTCCGCGCGGGGTGTTCTGTCAATCCGTCGATGACGCGGTCAAGGCAGCCGAATCCCTGGGTGGCAAGGTCTGGGTGGTGAAGGCCCAGATTCACGCCGGTGGTCGTGGCAAGGGCGGTGGCGTGAAGGTAGCCAAGTCGCTGGACGAAGTTCGCCAGTATGCCGGCCAGATCCTCGGCATGCAGTTGGTGACCCATCAGACCGGTCCGGCTGGTCAGGAGGTGCGTCGCTTGCTGATCGAAGAGGGGGCGGACATCCGCAAGGAGTACTACGTGGCGGCGCTGACCGACCGTGCGACTCAGAAGGTGGCAATGATGGCCTCTTCCGAGGGCGGCATGGATATCGAAGAGGTTGCGCACAAGACGCCCGAAAAGATTCTCAAGGTGTTCATCGACCCGATC
>JAEUOM010000154.1 GCA_016788495.1 Accumulibacter sp.
GAGTCGCCAAGTTGGTCAAGGCACCGGATTTTGATTCCGGCATTCGAAGGTTCGAATCCTTCTTCCCCAGCCATCCGATTTCTGTCAACGCGGGCAGGCGTCCTTACCTGCCCGTCTTGCTTTGTGGGGCGCCCTGGCGCAAAGCCCCAGGGGAAGCACAAGATGGCCTACGACAGCCTGATGGTCTTTACCGGCAACGCCAACCCGGCGCTCGCTGCGGATGTCGTCAAACAACTCAGCATCTCGCTCGGCCGTGCCCATGTCGGGCGCTTCTCCGACGGCGAGATCAGTGTCGAGATTCAGGAGCACGTCCGCGGCAAGGACGTCTTCATCCTGCAGTCCACCTGCGCACCGGCGAACGAAAATCTGATGGAGTTGCTGATCATGGTCGACGCGCTCAAGCGCGCCTCGGCTGCCCGCATCACGGCTGCCATCCCCTATTTCGGCTACGCCCGCCAGGACCGCCGGGTACGTTCGGTACGCGTGTCGATCGCTGCCAAGCTGGTGGCCGACCTGCTCACCGCCGCCGGCGTCCACCGCGTGCTGACGATGGACCTGCATACGGAGCAGATCCAGGGCTTCTTCAGCATCCCCGTCGACAACATCTATTCGCTGCCGATCATGCTCGGCGACGTCTGGAAGAATGATTTCGACAATCTGATGGTCGTTTCGCCCGACGTCGGCGGTGTCGTCCGTGCACGCGCGCTCGCCAAGCGCCTCGAATGCGACTTGGCGATCATCGACAAGCGTCGCCCGAAAGCCAATGTTTCCGAGGTGATGAACATCATCGGCGAGGTCGACGGCCGCACCTGCGTGATCATGGACGACCTGGTCGACACCGCCGGCACGCTCTGCAAGGCAGCCACCGCGCTCAAGGAACACGGAGCGAAGAAGGTGCTCTCCTACTGCGTGCACCCCGTTCTCTCGGGCCGCGCCGTCGAGCGCATCAACGACTCCGACCTCGACGAACTGGTCGTCACCGACACCATTCCGTTGCGCGACGACGCCAGGGAATCGCCGCGCATCCGCGTTCTCTCGGTCGCCGGCATGCTGGCCGAGACGATCCGCCGCATCAGCAACGAGGACTCCGTCTCGTCGCTGTTCATCGAATAGCAGGAGGCAGCCGCCGACCACGGGCGCCTGCCGCCACGGCCGATCCTTTCCCAACCCCCCGCCTGGTCGCGGGCGGGGTTCGTCCAACCAGGAGTTGTCCATGAAGTTTCAGATTGAAGCGCGCAAGCGCACCCTGCAGGGGTCCGGAGCGAGCCGCCGCCTGCGTCGCCAGGGCCGTGTTCCGGCGATCATCTACGGTGGTCCGAAGCCGCCCCAACTGATCGACATCGATCACAACGAGGCGCTGCTCAACCACGCCAAGGAAGCCTTCCACTCGTCGGTCCTGACGCTGCTGGTCGAAGGCGTCGCCGAGAGCGTCGTCCTGCGCGACTCGCAGGTCCACCCGTGGAAACCGGTGATTCTGCACGTCGATTTCCACCGGGTCGACGCCGAGCACGTCATTCACCAGCGGATTCCGCTGCATTTCATCAACGCCGAGATCGCGCCGGGCGTCAAGCTGAGCGGCGGCAACGTGTCGCACGTGCACAACGAAATCGAGGTCAGCTGCCTGCCGCAGGATCTGCCGGCCTTCATCGAGGTCGACCTGAAGGACCTCGAATCGGGCCACGCGATCCACGCCTCCGAAGTCGTCCTGCCCGCCGGTGTCAAGCTGCTGCTGCACGGCGACGATTATGTCGTGGTGTCGATTCCGGCCCGCAGGAGCGGTGCCGACGTCGAGGAAGGCGAAGCCGGGACCGCCGCCTAGGTCCGCATGCCTGCCAGGCCGCCGTCGGGCATGCCCTGCCGACGGCGGCTTGTCGTTTGCACCGAGCACGAGACGCCATGCCCCCACCCCGCCTGATCGTCGGCCTCGGCAACCCCGGCAGCGAGTACGAAGAGACCCGGCACAACGTCGGCTTCTGGTTCATCGACCTCCTGGCGCGACAGTTGCAACTGCGGCTGACGCCCCAGGGCAAGTTCTACGGCCGCCTTGCGCGGCATGACGATCTGTGGCTGCTGCAGCCGGCGACCTACATGAACCTCTCCGGCCAGGCGGTTGCCGCCGTCGCCCGCTTCTACCGCATCGCCGCCGACGAAACGCTGATCGTCCATGACGACCTCGACCTGCCGCCGGGCAGCATCCGCCTCAAGCAGGGCGGCGGCAACGGCGGTCACAACGGCCTCAAGGATATTCAGTCGCGGCTGGCGACGCCCGATTTCTGGCGCCTGCGGCTGGGCATCGGCCACCCCGGCGAACGCAGCGAGGTGATCCATTACGTGCTCAAGCCCCCGCGCCGCGAAGAACGCGAACTGATCGACCCGGCCGTCGACCGCTGCCTGCTCGCCTGGCCGCTGCTCGCCGCCGGCGACTACGCCGCCGCTCAACGACAGTTGCACCTGAAAACCGTCTGACCATGGAAACCAGCGAATGAGCCTCCAATGCGGTATCGTCGGCCTGCCGAACGTCGGCAAGTCCACCCTCTTCAACGCGCTGACCAAGGCGGGAATCGCGGCCGAGAACTACCCCTTCTGCACCATCGAGCCGAACGTCGGCATCGTCGAGGTCCCCGACCCGCGACTGCGCCAGATCGCCGCCATCGCCAGACCACAGCGCGTGCAGCCGGCGATCGTCGAGTTCGTCGACATCGCCGGCCTGGTTGCCGGCGCCTCGCGCGGCGAAGGCCTCGGCAACCAGTTCCTCGCCAACATCCGCGAAACCGATGCCATCATCAACGTCGTCCGCTGCTTCGAGGACGACAACGTCGTCCACGTCTCCGGCCGCGTCGACCCGCTCGCCGACATCGAGACCATCCTCACCGAACTGGCGCTGGCCGATCTCACTGCCGTAGACCGCACCTTCAATCGCGACATCAAGAAGGCTCGTGCCGGCGACAAGGAGGCGCAGAAAATGGTCGGCGTCCTGGAACGGCTGCAGCCGCACCTCAACGAAGGCCGCCCGGCGCGCACGCTGCCGATGAGCAGCGACGAGCGGGCACGGCTCAAGCCGCTCTGCCTGCTGACGATCAAGCCGACGATGTACGTCGGCAACGTCCTCGAGGACGGCTTCGCGAACAACCCGCACCTCGACCGCCTGCGCCAGCACGCCGCCGCCGAGGGCGCGCCGGTGGTCGCACTCTGTGCCCAGATCGAGGCCGAACTCGCCGACCTCGACGATGACGACAAGACCGTCTTCCTCGCCGACCTCGGCTTCGACGAACCCGGACTCAACCGGCTGATCCGCGCCTCCTACGAGTTGCTCGGCCTGCAGACCTACTTCACCGCCGGCCCGAAGGAGGTCCGCGCCTGGACCATCCATGTCGGCGACACTGCGCCGCAGGCCGCCGGTGTCATCCACAGCGACTTCGAGCGCGGCTTCATCCGCGCCCAGACCATTTCCTTCGCCGATTTCATCGCCTGCAAGGGCGAACAGGGCGCCCGCGAAGCCGGCAAGATGCGTGCCGAAGGCAAGGAGTACGTGGTCCGGGACGGTGATGTGCTGAACTTCCTGTTCAACGTCTAGCAGCCTGTCGGACTTGACCAAGTCGGCTGCAGCGCTGCCGCGAGCTCCGCCGTGCCGGCCGCCATGGCTTCGGCGTACTCGCTCTCGATGCCGCTGACGACGGCATCGAGACGGCCTTCGAGGATGAGGTACGCGCTCTGCTCATGCACCCGCCGGCCCGGCGCGGCAGCGGCCGCCGTCTGCGCCTGGTCGCGAATGCGGCCGATCTCGATTCAAGACGATACCTGGAACTGGCCGACCAGTTGATCCAGTTTCGCGGCGGCGACACTCGTCTGTTCGACACTGTGTCCGGATTCCCCGATCGCCGCGCGCATCTGCTCACCCGAGGTGGCGATGCTCGTCAGCAGTCCGCTGCTCGCGGACGCACCGGCGGCAATCTGATCGATGGTGGCGAACATGCGCTCGATGATCTCCTGCATGTCGTGCTTGTCGGTGGTGACCTCGGTGGCCAGCTTCAGGCCCTGCTCCATCTGTGCCATCCCCCCTTCCATCCGCGCCACGGCCTCGGCAGTCTGTCCCTGGACGTTGGCAATCATCGTGCGGATCTCCTTGGTTGCCAGCGCGGTGCGCTCGGCAAGCTTGCGGACCTCGTCGGCCACCACCGCGAACCCACGCCCCTCGTCGCCCGCCCTGGCCGCCTCGATGGCGGCGTTGAGCGCGAGCAGATTGGTCTGGCTCGCGATATCGTGGATCACGGTCACCACGCGGCCGATTTCGGCGGTGCTCGACTCGAGCTCGCGGATCGTCGTTGCCGAGGCATCGACCGCCTGCCGGATACCGGCGGTGCGTTCCTGCACCTGCCCGAACTGCTTCCGTGCCTCGTCGGTGACCCGCCGCACCCCTTCGCGCATGGCTTTCGCGTTGCCGGATGCGGCATCAACCTCGACCATCTGACGGGTCAGCGATTGCAGAATCTCCCGGGTCTCCAGCAGCATTCGCTCCGATGCGCCACTGCTGCGCTTCGTCGTCAGTTGCAGAGCCTGGTTCGTGTGGTTGATTTCCTTGGTCGTCCTGATCACCCGCCGGACGATCTGCTCCAGGTTGTCGATGAAGCTATTGGCCCATTGCGCGGTCTCGGTCGCCTCGTCCATGTGTCCTGACTCCCGCGGCAGCCGCTGGCGCAGATCGCCGCCACCTTCGGCGATGCCGCGCAGCATGGTGCTCGTTTGCTGCAAACGGCGTCCGAGCCGGGAACCGCCAAAGACGTGAAACGCCCACGCTCCCGCGAGCGTCAGCGCCAGCGAGAGCGGCAGCGCGGTCAGCGCGCCTACCCCGGGAACAAGCAGCACCGCCGCCGCAGCCGCCCAGGCCCCGACAGCGGTCAGCAAGTACAGACGCTGCAGCCGAAAGGCAACGCTGCGATAACGATAGACTTCCTCGAGATCCCCTTCGCACATCATGCCCCAGACATCGGGCGAAGCCGGCAGTCGAAAGGTCACGCCCTTGCCAATGACCGGGATGTGGCGATAATCCGAGTAGCCCGGGTAGGTCACGAAGAGGTTGTCGCCCTTGCGGATCGTTTCCCGAACGCCGGGATGCAGCTCGCCTGTCGACGGATCGTTGAACACCAGCTCGAGCTCGGTATGCTGTCTGACCTGGATGACGCCGTATGCCGTTCGCACACCATCCTTCAGATTGTCACCCAGCGAAAAGGTACTGTCCTCGAAACGAGAACGCGACAGCGCGGTACCCGGACGGATCGACGGGTCGAAATTCGAGCGGACCATGAACAGGTAGTTGTCGCCGGACTCATGGAATACATGGCCGGCTTCACGCTGGATGAGGTCGCCGAGCACATCGTTCGGCACCCGGCCACACAGGGCACCCAGCAACTTTTCGTCGCGAGTCAGCGGCTGATAGAACATCAGCGTCACCTCGTCGTGAAAGCGCGACGTGGAGGCCGGCAGGCGCGCGGTCACCGGATCGCAGTAGGGGCCGTGCAGGAAGCGCCCAGCGATTCCGCTCGCCAGGGCCTGCGGCGGCAGGCCCGCATCGCCTCCCGGCGGACGCGCCGTGGAAGCCAGCAGGCGACCCGTGCTATCGACCACGAAGAGTTCCGAGAAGTCATCGGCGAGGGCCACCCGTCCCATCAGGACGTCACCGTCGATCGTCGGAAAGCCAGCAGCCACCTCGGCGACGAGTGAAGCGAGATGCGACCATTGCTGATCGGTCCAGCCTTGCAGAATGCGCACGCGGGTCTGGGCGATGCCCTCGAAGGTCTGCTCGACCGATTGATAGCGGCTCCTGTTGAGGATGGTCGCCCAGCGCATCGCCATCTTGCCCGTCTTGCCGAACCAGGGCAGCCAACGCCGCTCGGCTTCGCTCAGGGACATCTGCTCGCTCTTCAACATTGCCGCTACCCCTCCATCGGCTGTCGGTCCGGGCATCTCGCCTGCCGAGGCCTGTCGGAGCTGGACCGGCCGGGGGATCGGCGCACCGCCGCCGGGATGGCTTCGCTGGCCGGTTCGCCGCCGTGCCGAACGCGCCGTCAAACGGCCAGCGCCGCCAGCACCCCGTCCTTCTCCATGTCCTCACCGCGCCCGCGCAGGATGATCTCGCCGCGCTCCATGACCAGGTACTGGTCGGCGAGCGAACGCGCGAAGTCGTAATACTGCTCGACGAGCAGGATGGCCATCTCGCCGCTCGCCGCCAGCGAACGGATCGCGCGCTCGATGTCCTTGATGATCGATGGCTGGATGCCCTCGGTCGGCTCGTCGAGGATGAGGAGCTTTGGCCCCATCGCCAACGCGCGGCCGATCGCCAGCTGCTGCTGCTGGCCGCCCGAGAGGTCGCCGCCGCGTCGGCGCAGCATCTGGCGCAGCACCGGGAACATCTCGAAGATGCGCTCGGGAACGCGGGTGCCGCCGGGACAGGTCGCCAGACCCATCAGCAGGTTCTCCTGCACCGTCAGGCGGGGAAAGATCTCGCGCCCCTGCGGCACGTAGCCGATGCCGGCACGGACGCGCTGATGCGACGGCGCGCGCGTCAGATCGCGGCCGGCGAACTCGATCGTTCCGCCCTTCGTCGGCAGCAGTCCCATCAGCGACTTCAGCAGCGTCGACTTGCCGACTCCGTTGCGCCCGAGGATCGCGGTCACCTTGCCGGCCTCGGCGCTGAAGCTGAGGTTGCGCAGGATGTGGCTGCCGCCGTAATACTGGTTGAGATTGCTGATTGCCAACATCTTCGCGCTAACGTCCCAGGTAGACTTCGATCACCCGCTGGTCGGCCTGGACCTCCTCCAGGCTGCCCTCGGCCAGCACACTGCCTTCGTGCAACACCGTCACCCTGCCGCCGAGCTGCTTGACGAAAGCCATGTCGTGCTCGACGACGACCAGCGAATGCCTGCCGGCCAGCGACAGGAACAGCTCACCGGTGCGCTCGGTCTCCTCGTCGGTCATGCCGGCGACCGGTTCGTCGAGCAGCAGCAGCTTCGGCTCCTGCATCAGCAGCATGCCGATCTCGAGCCACTGCTTCTGCCCGTGCGACAGCAAGCCGGCGAGGCGATCGGCGTCGGCCGCCAGGCGGATCAGCTGCAGCGTCTCGGCGATGCGGTCGCCAGCCGCCGAGTCGAGGGTGGCGAACAGGCTGCGCCAGACCCGCTTGTCGGTCTTCATCGCCAGTTCGAGATTCTCGAACACCGTGTGGTTCTCGAAGATCGTCGGCTTCTGGAACTTGCGGCCGACGCCGATGTGGGCGATCTCGGGCTCGGAGAGCCGTGTCAGGTCGATCGTCTGGCCGAAGAACACCGTCCCCTCGTCGGGCCGCGTCTTGCCGGTGATGACGTCCATCATCGTCGTCTTGCCGGCGCCATTTGGGCCGATGATGCAGCGCAGCTCGCCGGCGTCGATCGTCAGCGAGAGCTTGTTGAGCGCGCGAAAGCCGTCGAAGCTGACCGTGATGTCCTCGAGATAGAGGATGACCTTGTGCGAGAGGTCGAGCTGCCCCGGCATGAGGATGTGGCCGAGCTCGGCGGTGCCGCTGTCCCAGTCCGGGTTGTCGCCGTTCGTCGCCGGCAGATCGGCGGCGTTCATGCCCCCGCTCCCTTCGCCGCCGCTGCGGTCGTCGTGCCGGCAGCAGCGCCCTCGCCGCGCCGCCGGCCGGCGCGCAGCCGCGCCCAGAGGCCGACAACACCCTGCGGCAGGTAGAGCGTGGCGACGATGAACAGCGTGCCGAGAAAGAACAGCCAGTACTCGGGAAAGCTGACGGTAAACCAGCTCTTCGCGAGATTGACCAGGAAGGCGCCGATCACCGGCCCGATCAGCGTGCCGCGGCCACCGACGGCAACCCAGATGGCGATCTCGATCGAGTTGGCGACCGACATCTCCGACGGGTTGATGATCCCCACCTGCGGCACGTAGAGCGCACCGGCGATGGCGCAAAGGACCGCCGACAGCGTCCATGCGCAGAGCTTGTACCAGAGCGGGTTGTAGCCGATGAACATGACCCGCGACTCGGCGTCGCGGATCGCCGTCAGGACGCGGCCAAACTTCGAGCGCACGAGGTAGCGCGCCAGCAGCAGCGTGCCGATCAGCGCCAGCGCCGACAGCGCGAAGAGGACGACACGCGTTTCCGGCGCAGTGATCGGATGGCCGAGAATGCGCTTGAAGTCGGTGAAGCCGTTGTTGCCACCGAAGCCGGTCTCGTTGCGGAAGAAGAGCAGCATCGCGGCATAGGTCAGCGCCTGCGTGATGATCGAGAAGTAGACCCCCTTGATGCGCGAGCGGAAGGCGAAGTAGCCAAAGACGAAGGCGATCAGCGCCGGCACGACGAGCACCAGCAGCACGGCCCAGAGGAAGCTGTCGCTGCCGATCCAGAACCACGGCAGCTCCTTCCAGTCGAGGAAGACCATGAAATCGGGCAGGTCCGACTGGTAGCTGCCGTCGCGGCCGATCTGTCGCATCAGGTACATGCCGAAACCGTAACCGCCGAGGGCGAAGAAGAGCCCGTGTCCGAGCGAGAGGATCCCGCCGTAGCCCCAGATCAGATCCATGGCGACGGCAACGATCGCGTAGCAGAGGATCTTGCCGACCAGCGTGATGAACCAGGTCGACAGGTGCAGCGGGTGGTCGGCGGGCAGCGCCAGGTGCATGACCGGCACGGCGATCAGTGCGAAGGCGGCGAACAGGCCGATCAGCCGCCAGCTGCGGGCGTCGAAACTGCTCCCGAGGCGGACGATGAACGGCGTGCGTGCAGGCGAAGGGCGCATGATCCTTGGTTCCCCGGTCAGGATTCGACGAATCGGCCCTTCAGGGCGAACAGGCCCTGCGGACGCTTCTGGATGAAAACGATGATGAGGACGAGGACGACGATCTTGGCGACGACGGCACCCGTCCAGCCTTCGAGGAACTTGGTGAACACCCCGAGGCCGAGCGCCGCCCAGACGGCACCGGCGAGCTGGCCGACGCCACCGAGGACGACGACCATGAACGAGTCGACGATATAGCCCTGCCCCATGTCGGGGCCGACGTTGGCGATCTGCGACAGCGCGACGCCACCGAGGCCGGCGATACCGGCGCCGAGGCCGAAAGCCAGGGTATCGACGCGACCGGTCGGGACGCCGACGCAACCGGCCATCGGCCGGTTCTGCGTCACCGCACGGACGAACATGCCGAGCCGCGAGAGGTTGAGGATCGCCCACATCGCGATCAGCACGGCGATCGAAAAGGCGACGATGATGATCCGGTTCCACGGCAGCAGCAGGTTCGGCAACAGCTCGACGCCACCGGCCATCCAGCTCGGATTGGCGACCTCGACGTTCTGCGCGCCGAACAGCGTGCGCGCCACCTGCATCAGGAAGAGCGAGATGCCCCAGGTGGCGAGCAGCGTCTCGAGCGGCCGGCCGTAGAGGTGGCGGATGACGATCCGCTCCATCAGCACGCCGACCAGCGCCGCGCTGAGAAAGCCGACCGGGATCGCCGCCAGCAGATACCAGTCGAGCGCTCCCGACAGGTGGGTGCGAAAGACGCTCTGCATCGCCCAGGCCGAATAGGCGCCGACCATCAGCAGTTCGCCGTGCGCCATGTTGATCACGCCCATGACGCCGTAGGTAATCGCCAGGCCGAGCGCCGCGAGCAGCAGGATCGAACCGAGCGACAGGCCGGTGAAGGCGCGGCCGAGGTTGTCGGCCCACGCCAGACGCTGCTCGATCGAACGGATCGACGTGCCGGCAGCGGCGCGCACGGCGCTGTCGGCTTCGCGCCAGCTATCGCCCTGCTTCTCGGTCAGCGGCAGCAGGAGCTGGCGAACGCGCGGATCGCTGCTCTCGCCCAGCGTCTTGACCGCCGCGAGGCGAACGGCGGCGTCGGTCGAACCAAGACTGGCCTGCGCATGCGCGAGCTGCAGCCGATCGCGAATCTTGGGATCCTTCTCCACGGCGAGCGCGCGGTCGAGCAGCGGCAGCATCCTCGCGTCGACGTTCTGGTTGACTTCCTGCGCCGCCTGCCAGCGAACCTCGCGC
The DNA here is from genome assembly GCA_016788495.1 of Accumulibacter sp. Lineage (GTDB taxonomy): Bacteria > Pseudomonadota > Gammaproteobacteria > Burkholderiales > Rhodocyclaceae > Accumulibacter. Next base: position 10,032 of record JAEUOM010000154.1, read on the forward strand.
TCAGCCGAGAAGAGGCGCAGCGCCGCCAGCGCCGACGCCAGTTCGCGCCGCACGCGGTTGTTGATGCCGATCGTTTCGATGCCGGCCGGCGGCGGCGTCAGCTCGCGGTTGCTGGCGGCGTCGAAGACCCGTCCACCCGCGCCCAGGACGACGACGCGCTCGCCGGCGAGCGCCAGCGAATCCCCGGCCATCGCCTGCAACACCGGCTGCGCCTCTTCCGGCGCCGCCTCGACCAGCGCCGCGATGGCGGCAATGCGCCGATCCGAGTCGTCGTCGGCGAGCGGCCTGAGCAACGCCGGATCGATCGCCGCCTGCGCGCAGGAGATGCCGAGCAGGCAGATGGCCAACAATGATCGCAATGTGTACATACCCTCTCCCTGGTGCCGACCCCCGCCCGCAGACCCCGCTGCGGGGGCGGCGCGCGCGCCAGCGCAGCGGCGCGCGCCGTGCCGATGCCGACCTACCTGCCTTCCGGCTGATCCTTCCTCTGCTCGTTACCCGGAATGAACGGACTCCACGGCTGCGCCCGCACCGGACCCGGCGTCTTCCAGACGACGTTGAACTGCCCGTCGGCCTTGATCTCGCCGATGAACACCGGCTTGTGCAGGTGGTGGTTCTTCTCGTCCATCTTGATCGTGAACCCGGACGGCGCCTTGAAGCTCTGCCCCGCCATCGCCGCGATCACCTTGTCGACGTCGGTCGATTTCGCCTTCTCGACCGCCTGCTTCCACATGTGGATGCCGATGTAGGTCGCTTCCATCGGGTCGTTGGTGACTGCCTTGTCGGCATTGGGCAGCTTCTGCTTGACCGCCCACGCCCGATACGCCTTGGTGAACTTCTCGTTTTCCGGATTCTTCAGCGACATGAAGTAGTTCCACGACGCCAGGTGGCCGACCAGCGGCTTGGTGTCGACGCCCCGCAGCTCTTCCTCGCCGACCGAGAAGGCGACCACCGGCACATCGGTCGCCTTGATTCCGGCGTTGCCGAGTTCCTTGTAGAACGGCACGTTCGAGTCACCGTTGATCGTCGACACGACCGCCGTCTTCTTGCCCTCGCTGGAGAACTTCTTGATCTTGGCGATGATCGTCTGGTAATCGCTGTGGCCGAACGGCGTGTACTCCTCCATGATGTCGGCGTCGGCGACGCCCTTCGACTTCAGGAAGGCGCGCAGGATCTTGTTCGTCGTACGCGGATAGACGTAGTCGGTGCCGAGCAGCACGAAACGCTTGGCCTCGCCGCCGTCCTTGCTCATCAGGTATTCGACTGCCGGAATCGCTTGCTGGTTTGGCGCCGCGCCGGTGTAGAAGACGTTGTACTCGAGTTCCTCGCCCTCGTACTGCACCGGATAGAAGAGCAGGCCGTTGAGCTCCTTGAACACCGGCAGGACCGACTTGCGCGACACCGAAGTCCAGCAGCCGAAGACGACCGCCACCTTGTCCTTGCTCAGCAGCTGGCGCGCCTTCTCGGCGAACAGCGGCCAGTTCGACGCCGGATCGACGACCACCGGCTCGAGCTTCCTGCCGAGGACGCCACCCTTGCTGTTGATCTCGTCGATCGCCATCAGGACAGTCTCCTTGAGCGCCGTCTCGGAAATCGCCATGGTTCCCGAAAGCGAATGCAGGACACCGACCTTGATCGTCTCGGCGGCCAGTGCGGCGAACGAATTGAGCCCGAAAGCAGCGGTCACCGCGACCGCCGAGATCGTCTTCATGAAATTGCGACGTACCATCTGTCAGCTCCTCGAGTGTTGTGGAATCGGGAAGAAATCTTCCTCGAGGCAGGACAAAGCAAGCTACGTGCCAGATTCATCCAGGCAGGCGAGGCGCCCTGAAAACGGAGGCTCTTCGTCATCTTGCGCCGAAACGCGGGCGCTTCGCCGACCCGTACGCACCACTCTGGGGCGCCCACCGGTCGCGAGCACCATGATGGATGGCGCATGCGGCGCCGACGATGCGCGGATGTCGATCAGCTTCACTTCGCGGCCGCGTCCATCACCGACCGCTTGCCGCCCGACCCCAGCAGACACCCGACAGTCCGCCAGCGTCGACGATCACTTCCCCCGCAGTCCGACGGCAACATCCCGGAATGAAGCCAGTGCGGCTTCCAGGTGCTCGATGATCTCCTGCTGCAGGATCTCCGGCGGCGGCAGGTCGTCGAGGTTGTCCAGGCTGTCGTCCTTGAGCCAGAAGATGTCCAGACTGGCCTTGTCGCGGGCCATCAGGTCGTCGTAG
>JAEUOM010000157.1 GCA_016788495.1 Accumulibacter sp.
AGGCCGCCGAGGAGGCCCACACCCATCAGAGCCAGCGACCCAGGCTCCGGAATAACCAGCTCGGTGGTAACCCTCTTGTCGTCATTGAGGCTGAGCGTGTATCTGCCCGGTGCGAAGGCTACGGTTTGTGCCGTGAACTGCGTTCCGCCCACCCTCGTGGTGTCTTCATCAATCAGCGACACGCCAGTATTGCTCTGGTCGCGCGAGATGGTGGTGTTCATTTGAAACGGGTTGGTGCTCGCGCCGCCGCTACCGATCGTGGGGCCGGTGCCTGGAGCCCAGTCGAACACTTTGGCCCCGCTCGAATCGGTCAGTACGAAGCTGACGGCGCTTGACGCCTGTGCGTTGGTCGGAAACACAGAGTCCGAATCGGCGCAGGTCGGAGGGCCGTCGACGCAAGCGACCATTTTCAGGATCGCGTCGAAGCTGAATTTGAGGGACGTGGCGAAGACGAAGTCAAAGGTCGTGGTCGAGCCGACGCTGCCACTGCCGCCCCCGGATCCATTTCTGTTCAGGTAGCTCTCGCCGACGGCCCAGGTGTCGGTCAACTTGCCCGTAACCCCGGGCGGCGAGCCTGGGTTCAACTCCGAGGTAATGATCGAAGCATCGCCTCTGGCATAATTGGTGCCGATGTTCAAGTTTTGCGCAGGGCTGTTTGTTGATGCGATCCCGATATTGGCATCGGGAATGTTGAACGGAGCAGTCCCGCCATTGAAAGATATGGGGCCATTGGAGTCATTGGCAAAGCCAGTCAAACCGGCCGAGTCAGTGAGTTTGAACACTGAACTGGTGGGAACGAGAAAAGGACTGGATTCGATTTTCAGGTTGAAGATATTGTTGTACGCGTAGGCGTAAGCATCGGCCTGCGCGCTTTGGCTGACGGCCAAACCCGTCAGCGCGGCGAGAGAAACGGCCACTAAAGACTTTTTCATGTTTATTACCTTTCCCAGGATTTCTTGTACGACACGCCGGCCACTCCGACAGTCTGATCTTGTTAAGCAGGAACCGTGCCAATGTTTTGCGCGACCGTTAAATCAGGTAGATACGTATCCTGTGTGAAGAGAGGCCCTGTTGAGTGTAAAGAATTCCGCCACCAGATCGTCGGTGTGCAGATTCAGCCAGCGGTTACTCCGTTTGGTGTGGGCCGACCGCCATCTGGGCGAACGGTGGGGTGGGCAGTTGAGTGAGTTTCCGGGCAACGAGATAGGCAGGTCGTGGCGACGAAGTTCTCGACGCGGCGGTACCCGGTTGCACGGGCTCGTGCTTCATGCGGTGCCGGGTTCATGGCCTGGACGCGGCCGCTGTGCCTGCCGGCTTCGAAACCGTTGAGGATGCCGGTCAGGTGGGTGGTGACCGTTCGGGCAAGACGCTTGCAGGGCTCGAGTCGACCGAGACAGGCCCAGCTGAGCCAGAGCAGGAAAAAACGGCATGGGTCCGCGTCAGGTGGTCTCGCGGTCGCATGGATGGTGCGCAAAGGCGCCAGGCACGTCTTGTCCCGGCCAGGCGTGGCAAGCAATCAGGCGCTCAGTCGCTTCACGTCCGCAGCCCGACCCGCCGGGCAACTCGCGATTCAACGGGGGGCCTCGAAAAAAAAAAGGGGTAGATTTCGTCTACCCCTTTTTGCGCTACCGATCCTCGAGTTCGAGGCTGTCTCTCTACGCTGTCTTGCCGGCGGTTCCGATCTTTCTGCGGTTGACAAACAGGCCGCCGAGAAGGCCGACACCCATCAAGGCCAGCGATGCGGGCTCCGGAACTGTCAGTTCGGTGGTAACCCTCTTGTCATCGTTGAGGCTGAGCGTGTATCTGCCCGGTGCGAAGGCTATGGTTTGTGCCGTGAACTGCGTTCCGCCCACCCTCGTCGTGTCTTCGTCAATCAGCGCCACGCCAGTATTGCTCTGGTCGCGCGAGATGGTGGTGTTCATTTGAAACGGATTGGTGCTCACGCCGCCGCTACCGATCGTGGGGCCGGTGCCTGGAGCCCAGTCGAACACTTTGGCCCCGCTCGCATCGGTCAGTACGAAGCTGACGGCGCTTGACGCCTGTGCATTGGTCGGAAAGACGGAGTCCGAATCGGCGCAGGTCGGAGGGCCGTCGACGCAAGCGACCATTTTCAGAATTGCGTCGAAGCTGAACTTGAGGGACGTCGCGAAGACGAAGTCAAAGGTCGTGGTCGAGCCGACACTGCCGCTTCCCCCGCCAGCTCCGACGGCATTCAGATAGCTCTCTGCAACTGCCCATGTGTCGGTCAAGTTGCCCGAAATCCCGGGTGGTGAGCCTGGGTTCAACTCCGAGGTAATGATTGAAGCATCGCCTCTGGAATAATTATTGCCGATGTTCAAGTTCTGCGCAGGGCTGTTTGTTGAGGCGATCCCCAGATTGGCGTCGGGAATGTTGAACGGAGCGGTCCCGGCAGCGATCGATGTGGGGCCATTGGAATCATTGGCAAAGCCTGTCAGGCCAGCCGAGTCAGTGAGTTTGAACACTGTACTGGTTGGAACAAGAAAGGGACTGGACTCAATTTTCAGGTTGAAGATATTGTTGAACGCGTAGGCGTACGCATCGGCTTGCGCGCTTTGGCTGACACTCAAACCAGTCAGCGCGGCGAGAGAAACGGCCACTAAAGACTTTTTCATGTTTTCTACCTTTCCCAGAATATTTTGCGCGACACGCCGGCCAACCCGACAGTCTGACTCGATGAAGCATGATCCGTGCCAACGCGATGGGATGTCGTGAAATCAAAGAGATACGAATTTCGTCCCAAGATGTGGCTTGCTGAGTGTAAAAAATTCCGACACCAAGCTTGGCGGAGCAGCGAGGGTTGGCCGGTTGTGCCGCCTTTGCCGGCAGCCAAGGACCGAGGTCAGGGCCATCGACGCAGAAAGGGTCTGGGAAGCGGCCCGGCAAGCAGCCGGGCAATCCGGGCCGTGCCCGCAGTCAGCAGCTGGCGATCACCGTGCGATGCGAGCACCGCCCCAAGACCTGCGCGGCCTGTGCGGCGGCGCCGTCGGCGGACACCGCGTCGCAGGCTTGCACGGCCTGGGGGGATGTCCACATTGCGCCGCCGGAAGAACTCCCGGGCCGCTACGCGAACGGGTGGCGGAGTGAACGCTTGTCCGACCAGCTGCGTGACCATCAGACGCAGGCCGTCTCCTGCACCCCGCATCCGCGACGCAAGTACGTCGTGCCATTGCCCTGAGCTCGCGCCCTTGGAGACTGGGTTCTTTCACGTTGCGGCGCAGGATCCGATCGCTGAATATAGTGTGTGCGTTGAGCTTGCCTGGGTGTTTTTTTTGTGCCAGAGTTCGCCGGTGATCTCGGTTGCTTGCGACATTGGCGGGGAGAGCCGACGGTTCGGAACCCCATTTCGTGCCCGATCGTTGTTGGCGCCGCGATGTTTGTGGTAGGGAGGGGATCCGGGGGGACGATGTCCTGGTGGACGTGGAGCCCCTCCGATGCCCCGGTGGGTGCGTATCCGATCGGCATGACCGGAGGAGGCAGCAGGGCGTGAAATGGTTGCGACGACTGGGTGAAACGCTGGGAATCGGACGCCCGGAGGCGCCCGCGAGCCGCCCCATGCCCAGCGACATCCAGAAGACGGTCATGGAGTTCTCGGTCATGGATCGGACGCGACCGATGTCGTTCGAGCGTCCGTCTCTGGCGGCCGATCATGTTTCCCGGGTCGAGCGCGAGCGCTTCAAATTGCGGCTGGCGGGAAGCAGCCCGGAACGTCGCCGATCAGCGACGGTGTTGGTCGAGAAGATGTATGGCTGGCGTGGCTACAAGCTGAGTGGTGATGCGGCCCTGGCCCGTCGCGAAGGAGCGCTGACGATCACCGGTCTGGTCTATGGGCATCAGGGTGAGCCGGTCGGTACGGCGACCCTGCGTTTCGATGGTCCCGGAGGACTGTTGGCTGATGAGCTCTATCCTGCCGAATTGAACAGGCTTAGGCAGGAGGGACGGCGGCTTGTCGAGTACAGCAGGCTGGCGATCGATCGTGGCTTCGTCGATTCGCGAAAGGTCGTCGCTGCGCTGATGAACGTCTTTTACACCTGTGCCACCGCTGAGGGCTTCACCGATGCGATCATCGAAGTGAATCCGCGGCATGTGGATTACTACGTCAGTCGAGCCAACTTCGTCTGTATCGGCGACGAGCGGCATTGCCCCCGAGTCAACGCGCCGGCGGTTCTGCTGCGCCTCGACTATGAAGTGGCTGCCCGGCAGATCGCGCTTTACGGCGGCAGGAAGAACGATCCCGCGGCCGGCAGGAGCCTCTACCGGTATTTTCTGGTGGGTGGGGATCAGGATGCGCTGTCCGACCGCTTGCTGCCGGAGCAGACGGCGCCGGATCAACGAGGCGAGCGGCCGTGAGCAGCGACGACTGCAAGCACGGTAGGCGTCTGGCCGCGCGCCGGATTGTCGCCCGGCGATTGCTTCCCTGGGGCTCTGGGGTGGTGGGGTTCTGCGATGGCGATTGGCGATGATCGGCATGCCCGGCACGCTGGACACGGGCGCAGGGTTCAGCAAGTACTTCGAGATGCTGCCGGTGCTGAGCCGGGAAGAGCGCGAGCAGACCTTCCGCCTGCGCCACCAGGTCTATTGCGAGGATCTGGGATGGGAGGCGCGGCGCAGCGATGCCCTGGAGACCGACGAGTACGACGCGCATTCGCTGCATTGTCTGGCTCGCAGCAGGCAGTCCGGCAACTTCGCCGGATGCGTGCGGCTGGTCCTCGGGCATGCGGATGATGTGAATCGCGGCTTGCCATTCGAGCTCACCTGTGCCGACACGCTGGACCGCGAGCTGATGGATCGCCTTGCCGACAGCCGGCCGGGGATCGCCGAGGTGTCGCGCCTCGCGATTGTCCGGGACTATCGACGGCGGCGGGGCGAGGAAGATTCTCCCGGTACGCTGCTTGATTCCAGCTTCGGTACGGCAGAGCAGCCACGTTTCCCCTATCTGCTGGTTGGTCTCTACATGGCGGTGTTTGTCATTGCCGAGCGGCATCAACTGGATACGCTGTTCCTTCTGGTCGAGCCGCGGCTGTCCCGACACCTCAATCACCTCGGCATCGACAACCGACAGGTCGGCCGAGCGGCCGAGCACCGGGGTTTGCGTGTTCCGGCGATGATCGACGTGGCGCAGGTCATTGCCAACCTCAATCCGCGGTTGCGTGGCATCTTCGACGTCGTTGCCGGAGAAATCGCAGCCGGCTATCGCGCCGCGGCTGCCAGCGCTGCCGGCAGCCCGGACGCGTGCCGATGAGCTTGCCGGTACATGCACTGCAAAAACCTGCCGCCGGTGACCCCGGTGGTTCCAGCGAGATGGACTGTCCATGGCTGCAACCGAAAACCCGCTGCTGCGGCTGAAACAGTCTGCCGGCTTGCTCGAAGAAAGCGGCGGCGAAGACGGCCTGCAGCGGCTGGCTGAAGCGACCGCGCGGATAATGGACAGCGAGCGCTGTTCGCTGATGCTGTGCAGCGAGAACGAGCATTCGCAGCTTCGCTGGCGGGTTTGTGCCAGCTTCGGCCCGCTGCCGGAGCGTGCCTATCTGGAGGAGGTCAGTGCGGGCGAAGGGATCGCCGGGCGCGTCGCCGCGAGTGGCGACGCGCTGCTCGTCGCCGACATCGACCGCTCCGAGTTTGCCAGCTGCGCGCGGCGGGCCAACGACCCAGGCAAGAGCCTGCTCTCGGCGCCCGTTCGCCACGCCGGCGCGGTCATCGGCGTTCTCAACGTCAGCGCACACCGCGCCGGGCGCGTTTTCGACATCGATGATCTGCGCCTGCTGGAAGTGGTTTCGCTGCTCGTTGGCAAGGCCATCCAGATACGCCAGTTGCAGGGCCTGCTCAACTCCCGTTTCGCCCAGCTGGCACTGCTGGAGCTGGCAGAGAAGGATCTCGGACAGGCGCTGGCGAGCCCGCTGCCGAACCCGGATCAGGTGGCACGCATCATCGCCCGCTCGTTCTACAAGGAGATGAATCGTGTTGGCCTCGGGCCGCGGCAGATCGTCAACGCCGCTTCCGAGATCATCGAGCAACTGAGCGGCAGCCTTGTCCGCCACAGCCGGCGGCTGGAGCGGGAGGCGCCGGATGCGGCCGATGCGACCGATGCGGCGGTCGCCGGGTCGCCACTGCGACCGGTGTGATGCGCCGGCAAGCACGCCTGTCGCTGTCCGGGCACTCGCTGGCGCCGGCAGCAGCGTTCACCTGCGGGCGACCGCGGCTGCGGGGTCGTTGATGCCCTGGCTGGAAAGCATCGGCCTGATACTGCTGTTGCTCGTCGGCTGGTTCTGGTTCGACGGTTTTCAGTCACGAGCAGCGGCGATGCGAGCGGCCCGCGCCGCCTGTGCCGCGGACGGGCTGTTGCTGCTCGATGACACGGTGGCGCTGGCGAGCGTGCGCTTGGGGCGTGACGACGAGGGCAGGCTGCGCCTGCGACGGACCTATGACTTCGAGTACAGCGACACCGGTGACAATCGCCGTACAGCCCAGCTCACGCTGCTCGGCGACCAGCTCATCAGAAACCGGTGACCAGCTTGAGAAAGAACTTGTTGCCTTGGAAGCGGTTTTCGGCGCCGGTTTCATGGTTCCAGCTGCCGACGAAGCTGGTTCCCTTGTAGTTGTACTGGATCGCAGGGCCGTAGGCGAAGACCTTGCCGCGACGGCCGTCCGGCAACGCCTTGCGGCCGTTGACCTCGTCGTCGGTGGTCTGTGTCAGATAGTAGCCGGCGAGCCCGACCGCCCACGGACCGAAGTGCTGGCCGACCAGGTAGTCCATGTGGAAGTCCTGGCCGGACTGGTAGTCGGTGTCATTGTTCTTCGTCTTGATGTTGTACATCAGCTTGGCCGACACCTCGAAACCGCCCTGGTTGAGGTAGGTGAAGGCGACGATGGGCTCGAAGCTGTAGTAATTGGCGCCGATGCTCTCGGTCGGATCGCTGTCACTGTACTTGCCGGTCGGCAGGTAGATGTCGAGGCCGACCGTCAGGTGCCAGTCGGGCGGGAAGTGCCAGCCGATGATCAGCGGGTTGATGACGATGTCGCCGAGGCCAAAGGTGCTGCCGGTGCCGATACCGGGAATCGGCGTGTGCAGCCGCTGGTATGCGACGGGTACGATGGCATGCACCGCCCAGTCGCCACCGAGGATCTGGTGTCCGGTGACGTGGATGAAGCGCAGGGCATCAAAGGTGGCGTTGACGCTCAGGCCGGGGACCGTCTTGCCCTGGTTGTCACGGTAGTCGCCCTCGTAGTAGCCGAGGTAGTTGATGAAGTAGTTGCCGGGTGGCGGCAGGGCGCCGGCCATGAAGTTCTCGGAACCGTTGGGGTACTGGTCCGGGCCCTCCTTGGCCACTGCCGCGGTGGCGGCGAACAGCGCCGGTGCTGCCAGGAGCAGCAGCGTGTGTGCCTTGTGCATCGTCTTCTTCTCCCTTGCTGATGTCGGCGCCTGGCCCGGCGAGCGCCAGGTCGTTCCGCCGGCGGCGCGTCTCGCGAAAGGCGCGGCTTGCATGTTACCACCTCGCGAACAGGGTTGTCGTGCTGCTGACCGCGTCGGACTCCACTAATCCGTCGGCCGCTTGTCCTCGTCGGGAGTCGAACGGCAGGCTGGTGTCGCCGGCAGGGGCACCATGATCGCCTGCCCGGGGGGCGAGCAGCCGGCGTCGCAACAGCGTCCGGGTTGCCGGTTGCGCGTGATCGGACGCGATTCATCGTGCAGCACGCCGCGTTCGAGCAGCCGCTCGACCAGATCGACCTTGCTGCCGAGCGGGTAGTTGCGCCAGATCTCCTGCTTCATCGCTGCCGGCGAACCGCCACCGTGCAGGCTGATCACCGAGTACCAGCCTCCCTGGTACGACGCAGTCAGATCCTCGATGAAGCGGGCGACTTCGATCCGCTTGTCGTAGGGAACGTCTGGACTGGCGCGCAGGACCTCGGCCAGTGTCGCCGCCGTCGCCGGGTTGTGGTCCTCGTCCGGCCCGGGGAGGGCGACGATCAGCCCGCCGGAGACTTCGTGCGCCAGCCGGTGCATGTCGTAGATCTGGGTGGCGAGCAGCAGCTTGCCGATGTTGGCGAAGACTGGCTCGGGCATGAAGCTTCCGCTGTGCGGGTCGGGCGCGCCGTAGACACTGGCCGCGACGCCGCAGGCAAAGAAGCCCTCGGTGATCTTGATCAGCTCGACCATCGGTTCGCGCAGGCTGGCCTTGCGGCCCGGATCGAAGCCGTTCGCCTCGCACATCAGGGCGCCGGCACCGATCAGCAGGTCGCCAAAACCGGCACGGGCAGCGATGCAGCTGTGCCGGTGATGTGTCGCGTAGTGGTAGGTCAGCGACGCCGAATGCTCCCACTCGCCGGCCAGGAACACCCTTTCCCAAGGGACGAAGACCCGGTCGAAGACGAGCACGGCGGTTGATTGGCCGTAGCGGCGAGAAAACAGCGCGGCACCGTGTTCGAGCATCTCGCCGGGCCGGCCCGCCGGGCGGGCGACCATCGTCAGTCCCGGTGCATCGACGGGCAGCGCGCAGCAGACGGCAAAATCGGCGTCGGCCGGGCCCATGTTGCGGCTCGGCATGACGAGGACTTCGTGCATGTACGGCGCGCCGGTGACGATGGCCTTGGTGCCGGCGATGACGATTCCGCTAGCAAGGCGCTCGACGATGTGCACGTAGCTGTTGCGGTTCGCCTGCTGGTGTGGTCGTTGCGAGCGGTCACCCTTGGCGTCGGTCATGGCGATTCCGAGCGCCAGGTCGTCGTCCTGGACATGCTCGAGGTAAGCGGCGAAGCGCGCCCGCCGCTCGTTGCTGCCGGCTTCGGCGTCGACACGCGCGCAGAGCTGGTTGATCGCATTCAGCGCGTCGTGCGCCAGGTAGCGTTGCGCGCAGCCGGTTTCCTGGCACAGCAGACGCACCGCCTCGAGCTTGTTCAGCAGATCAGCGGCCGATTCGTCGACGTGCAGCATGCGATTGACCGTCTGCCCGCGGCTCGCCTGCAGCGCGGTCATCAAAGGCGCCTTCTGCGGATCACGGGCAAAGTCGTAGGTGACCGCCAGGGCATTGATTCCCGGTTGCAGCTCGCGACTGTCTGCGACCGACTCGAGCAGACGGCCGTCGAGATGGACCGTTGGCCGGTAGCGCCGCAGCGACTCGCGGTAGTCGTTGCCGCTCATCAGGGCACGGTTCGGCAGTGTGGCAGACTGGCATGGGTTCATTCGTCCTCCTGCCGGCAGCCTATCACCGGTTGCGCCGTCAGCCGCGCCGTCAGCTGGGTCTAGCCTTCGCGTGCCGCACGCCGGCGGTCGTTGTCGGTGAGCAGGCGCTTGCGGATGCGGATGCTCTTCGGGGTGATTTCGACCAGTTCGTCGTCGTCGATGAATTCGACCGCCGATTCCAGGGTCAGTGCGACGGCGGGCACCAGCCGGACCGCTTCGTCGGTTCCCGAGGCGCGGACGTTGGTCAGTTGCTTGCCCTTGATCGGGTTGACCACCAGGTCGTTCTCCCGGCTGTGGATGCCGATGATCATGCCCTCGTAGAGCTTGTCGCCGGGGACGGCGAACATCCGGCCGCGGTCCTGCAGTTTCCACAGGGCGTAGGCGACCGCTTCGCCCTTTTCGGCGGAGATCAGGACGCCGTTGCGTCGTCCCGGGATGTCACCCTTGACCGGTGCGTACTCGTCGAAGACGTGGCTGATCAGTCCGGTGCCACGGGTGGTGTTCATGAATTCACCCTGGAAGCCGATCAGACCGCGGGCGGGAATGCGGTATTCGAGGCGGACGCGGCCACGGCCGTCGGCGGACATGTCCTGCAGGTCGCCGCGGCGGTAGCCGAGCGCTTCCATCACCGCCCCCTGATGCGACTCCTCGACGTCGAGCGTCAGCATTTCGTACGGTTCGCAGACCTCGCCCTCGATCTCCTTGAGAATCACCCGCGGGCGCCCGACGGCGAGTTCGTAGCCTTCGCGGCGCATGGTTTCGAGGAGGATCGTCAGGTGCAGCTCGCCGCGGCCCGAGACGAGGAAGCTGTCGGTGTCGGCGGTTTCCTCGACCCGCAATGCCATGTTGGTCAACAGCTCCTTGCGCAGTCGCTCGCCGATCTGCCGGCTGGTGACGTACTTCCCTTCGCTGCCGGCCAGCGGTGAGTTGTTGACCATGAAGGTCATGTTCAGGGTCGGTTCGTCGATCTTCAGCATCGGCAGCGCCTCGGGTTTCTCGCTGTCGGTGATCGTGCAGCCGATCGACAGATCCTCGATGCCGGTGACCAGGACGATGTCACCGGCCACCGCTTCGTCCATCGCTACCCGTTCCATGCCGCGGAAGCCGAAGACCTGACCCACCTTGGCGTTTTTCGGTGCGCCGTGCTCGAAGCGGCCTGCCGCGTCCGCCTGGCCGTACATCACCGTCACCTGTTGCGCCGGCTTCAGGCGGCCCCGCTGCAGGCGGCCAATACCGATGCGGCCAACGTAGCTCGAATAGTCAAGCGCCGAGATCTGCAGTTGCAGTGCGCCGTCGATCTCGGCCGCCGCCGGTGGTGGCACATGGTGCAGGATCGCGTCGAACAGCGGTCGCATGTCCGGCGACGGTTTCGCCAGGTCGGGCGTGGCATGACCGTTGATCGCCGAAGCGTAGATCACCGGAAAATCGAGCTGCTCGTCGTTGGCGCCCAGCTTGTCGAAGAGGTCGAAGGTGTGGTCCACCACCCAGTCCGGGCGGGCGCCGTCGCGGTCGATCTTGTTCACCACGACGATCGGCTTGAGGCCGAGGGCGAGCGCCTTCTTGGTCACGAAGCGCGTCTGCGGCATCGGCCCTTCGACCGCATCGACCAGCAGCAGGACGCCATCGACCATCGACAGCACGCGCTCGACCTCGCCGCCGAAGTCGGCGTGGCCCGGGGTGTCGACGATGTTGAT
>JAEUOM010000172.1 GCA_016788495.1 Accumulibacter sp.
GCTCAGCCGCCTCGGCCCCGGCGTGCCGGTCTACGTCGTCGCGCACAGCATGGGCAACCGCATCCTCACGCAGGGCCTCGCCGAACTGCTGCGCCGCCGCCCCGACGCCGAACGCGCTTTCCGGCAGGTCGTCCTCGCCTCACCCGACATCGGCCGCGAGGAGTTCCGCCAGCGCTGGGTGAACGATCTGGCGACCGCCAGCGTTCCGCGCTTCACGCTTTACGCCTCCGACCAGGACCTGCCAGTGGCGGTTTCCGCCTGGCTGCACGGCGAACCCCGCCTCGGCTCGGGAGGCGCCGATATCGCCGTTTTCAACCGACTCGATTCGATCGACGCCAGCGCGATCACTCGCGAGTGGTTCGGCCTCAGCCACAGCTACTTCGGTGATAACGACAGCGTGCTGAGCGACCTCTTCGTGCTGATCCATCAGGGCACCGAGCCGGATAAACGGCCGCGGCTGCGCGCCGTCAGCGGGGGCAAAGGGAAGTATTGGGAGTTCCGGCGATGAAGGCAACGTATTGGTTGATCGCCGCGATTGTGATCGCGGCGAGTTGGCTGCCAGTAGAACGGGTCCAGGCGCAGAGTGAAGACTTGAACGCTCAGGCCGTTGAACTCCATCGGCAGGGGCGCTATCGAGAAGCGATCCCGATCGCGACGCAAGCACTGGAGCAGGCCGAGGCGCAGTTTGGCCCGGAGCACCGTGTTACGGCTCAGGCCCTCAACAACTTGGCACTTCTGTACCAATCGATGGGCCGCTACGAAGACGCCCTGCCCTTGTACCGCCGGGCGCTGGCGATCTGCGAGCAGGTGGTGGGGCTGGAGCATCCCGATACCGCCCTCACGCTCAACAATCTGGCTGCCTTGCACGGTCTGATGGGCCGTTACGGCGACGCGTTGCCGCTGATTGGTCAGGCACTGACGATTCGTGGAAAGGCGTTCGGCTGGGAGCATCCAGATACCGCGGCGAGCCTTAATCACTTGGCCGATCTACAGCAGTCGATGGGTCTTTACGAGAACGCGCTCCCAGTGGTCACGCAGTCGCTGGTCGTTCGTGAGAAGGTCCTTGGGTCCGAGCATCCGGACACTGCCACTAGTCTGCACAGCCTGGCGGTCCTCTACCAGTTGATGGGCCGCTACGAAGACGCGCTGCCGCTGTTTGAGCGCGCGGTGAGAATCCGTGAGAAGACGCTGGGGCTTGAGCATCCCGATACGGCGGTGAGCCTCAACCACTTGGCAGATCTGCATCATGCGATGGGTAGAAGCGAGGATGCGTTGGCATTGATCAGCCGGGCGTTGGGTGTCCGCAGGAAGGTGTTCGGTGACATACATCCCCACACCGCAGCCACCGTCGACAGCCTCGCATGGCTGTACCAGTCTCTGGGCCGTTACGATGAAGCGCTGCGACACTACAGCGGAGCACTGACGGTCCGGGAGAAAGTGTTAGGGTACGAACATCCCCATACGGCGATCAGCTCCAACAGCTTGGCATGGCTTTACCAGTCGCTTGGTCGCTACGACGACGCCGAGCGGTTCTACAAGCGGTCCTTGGCCATCCGTGAAAAAGCGCTGGGGTGGGAACATCCGGATACTGCGGCGACTCTCGATAGCTTGGCATGGTTGTACCAAACGCTGGGTCAACTCGACGACGCCCTAGATGGGTACCGGAGGTCTTTGGCTATTCGTGAAAAGGTTCTGGGGCGAGAGCATCCAGATACCGTTACCACCGTAAACAGCTTGGCAGCTCTGTATCAGGCCATGGGTCGTCACGATGAGTCGCTACCGCTCTTCCTTCGGGCGCTAGAGACTCGTGAACGAACGCTGGGTTCCCAGCATCTCCTCACTGCGATCAGCCTCAACGGACTGGCGGCGCTATATGCCTCCATGGGCCGTTACGATGACGCGCTGCTTTCTTACCGCCGTGCGGTCCGCATCGTCTACGTGACGGATATCTCCGATACTAGCCAAGACCATCACGCAATCGAGCACCTCGCGCTGTTCTCGTCCAACCTTGCCGGTTTCCTCGAAAAAAACGGTGGCCAAGTCAGCATCGACGAGGCGATCATTTATTACAAACTGTCGGTCAACGCCCGGCAACGGCTGCGCGCCGGGACACGCGGGCTCGATAAGCCACTTCGTGACTCCTTGACACAACTATTGGCTGATCCTTATCGGCAGCTTTCACGCCTGCTGATCCAGCGCGGACGGATCGCCGAAGCCGAAAGCGTTCTGCTGCTGCTCAAGGAGTCCGAGCTGACCGAGTTCCTGCGCCGCAACGGTGGCAGCGGCAGCAGCGCGCCGAGTCTGATCTGGACGCCGGCGGAGGAAGAGTATCGGCGCGACCTCGACCGTGTTGCCGCCGAGTGGCGCGACTATGGGCAACGCCGCCGCGCCGTCGACGATCGAGTCAAACGCCGCGAGATCACGGCGACCACCAGCGAAGTCCGCGATCTCGACGCCCAGCGCAACCGGCTCGAACGGCGGACGAACAACATCCTGGCCGATGCGAGGGCGCGCTTGGTCGAGGCCAGCCGCCGCGCCAGCGAAAGCCGCACCAAGTCCTTTGATACCGCGCCTACCGGCCTGTCGAAGAAGCTTGACGAAGTGCAGAGGCGCGGCAGTACCGGCACGCGTACGGCGGCTCTGGTATTGCTGCCCGACTCCAGAGGGTTGTCGCTGATCGTCACAACCAACGAGGGCTCGGTACCGCTGCTGCGCCAGGTCAGTGAAGCCGAACTCAATGCGCTGGTCGGCCGCCTGCGTGCAGCGATTACCAACCGGCAAGATTACCGGCAGTCGGCCGAGGCGCTCTATCGGCACCTGATTGAGCCCGCCGAAGCGCAGATTGGAAAGCAGGCGGGAGTTCGCCAACTGGCGATTCTGCCCTTCGGCAGCCTGCGTGATCTGCCTTTTGCTGCGCTGATCAACCCGGCCGATGGCAGGCATCTGATCGAGCAGTACGCCCTGGTGGCGCTGACCGCCGACGGCAGCGGTGGCTTCCACGGTCTGGAAACTCTCCCCGCAGCGCGTTGGACGGGCGTCGCGCTCGGTGCTTCGCAGCCCGACCCGGAATTCGGCAATCTTGCTCTGCCCGGAGTCCGGCGCGAGGTGTGTGGCGTCGTCCGTGACCAGCACGCTGGACCCTGTCGCGCGGGAGAAGGCGTCGTCGATGGACAGCGCTACCTCGACGCCGCTTTCACGCCGGAGATCCTGCGCCGCCTGATGAGCCCCGGCGACGGAATCGGACCGAATTTCCTGCACATCGCGACGCATTATAACGCCGAGAAATCGCTGCTGCTCCTTGGTGACGGCAGCAAACTGGGCGCCGCCGACATCGTCGCTTGGAACCCGTACCTAGGCCACTACGACCTGATCGCGCTGTCGGCCTGCGATTCGGGAGTGAGCGAAGCAGCCATCGAATCGCTCGGCGCGATGTTCCGTTCACAAGGCGCCAAGGCGGTGCTGGCGACGCTGTGGTCGGTCGCCGATGTCGGCGCTGCGCCGCTGATGATCGAGTTCTACCGCCTGCGCGGCGAACGGCAGACCATGAGCAAGGCGGCAGCGCTGCGCCAAGCGCAACTGGCGATGCTCGGCGGCAAGTTGAAAGCCGAGAAGGCGGGAATCGACCTGCGCCATCCGTACTTCTGGGCGCCCTACGTGTTGATGGGAAACTGGTTGTGACAGCGACGCAATTGAGCCGGTGACGATCCACTGGAACCGCCGGCCCTGTCGGGGAATTCAGATCACGTCGAGATGACGGCTTCCTGCCTCGGGAACGGCTTGCAGCGGTACTGCGCGATCCAGCGTCACCAGGCGGCCGCCTTGCTGCACCGCCAGCGCCAGCAGATAGACGTCGGTCACCTGACGGGATCCGAGGACGGCATTCCAGGCAATTCGTCCGCGATCGAGGATGCTCACGGCATCCGACCAGAAGACGTGATGGCTGGTCGCCGTCGCCGAAGCGAGGCGTTCGGCGATGGCTCCGGCCGGCAGTGGGTTGGGGTAGCCGGGTTGTGACATGATCCGGATGCAACCATTCTCGGTCAGCGGGCACGACGCCCAGCCCGACTGGATATTCTCCTGCAGCCAGGCCGTGGCTCTGCCGTGGTGCAGGTGATCGCTGTCCAGCAGGGCGATCAGCACATTCACATCGAGCAAGGCGCGCATCAAACGCCTTCCTCGTCTCTCAGCTGGTCGACCTGCTCGTTGGTGACCACTTTCCCCCGTGACGGGAACGGTCGGAAACCGTGGACGGCCGCCGGCTCGCCGGTGCTGCTGCTCGTCGATGGCGGCGACTGGGTCAGGGCTTGTCGCACGAGCTGCGAGATCACCCGGCCGGCCGTCGTCCCGCCACGCCGGGCAAGCTCCTTGGCAGCCAGCAGAACATCGTCTTCGATATCGAGTGTGGTGCGCACGAGTGTCCTCCTTGCACGTGATGCGGTGATGCTAGGGTATCAGTGCGCCACAAGCAAGGGACGATGCCAAACCCTATGGCATCACGGATGACCGGGGTGTCTTCATTGGGTCAGCGGCGTTTGCATCGTGGCTACTTCACCTCGCCGAGCGTCAGCGCCGTAGGTTGGGCTGAGCCTGCGAAGCCCAACACCCCAAGAACGACGAGGCCACGAGGCGCCGCAGCCTGGGCTGAGCCCGCGAAGCGCAAGCGCCTGAACCAGCCGGGAGAGATGTCTGGAAGCAGAACGATGAGAAGAGGCGGCGCGGGTTGTTGGGCTTCCCAGGCTCAGCCCAACCGACACGGATTGGCTCGCATGGCAAGGCTGACGTGAAGTGGCGAACTGAGGGCTTGATGGTCCTGCTGCGTGGTGCGCGCTGATGCTGTTGGCCGACAGCACCGTGCTGGTCACGTGCCGGGCAGGCGGCGAGCCAGCACTGATTGCTTATCCCGGCGGCCATCGACGATCAGGCGGCTGACGACCTGATTGCCGGCGACGCGGTAGATCACGCGGTAAGGTCCGAATGCAGTCTACCGATACGCCCTGAAGCCCTGCGCCACCAGTTCCTTTGGGTAGCTGCCCCGCTCCGGGAACTCGGCCAGCCCCTCGACGACCCCCATCAACTGATCCAGGATGTGGTTGGCGTTGGCAACGCCGTCGAATTCAGCGATGCAGTCTTGGATGGCTTCCGGGTCCTGCTCGGCGCCTTCGGTGAGCAGGAGCGCGCAGCGTTTCGCTTTGCCGACCGTCAGGGTGTCGCCCACTTCGCGCGCAGACGCTTCAGCACGTCAGCGACTCGTTTGACCCGACTTCCTCCAGCTCCCGGCTGCCGACGGCCAGGATCTGGAGTAGCGCCAACGTCTCCTGGGTTTCCTCGAAGGAAGCAACGTCCTGCATTACCGCCTTGGCTTCGCCGTTCTGTGTGATGACCAGGGGTTCGCGTTGCTCGCACAGTTCCGTCAGCACCTTCGCAGCGTTGGCCTTCAGGCGGCTGATGGGTTTGACTTGCGATGAGCAGCGCATGACCTTGTTCCATTGACTCGAATGAAGACAAATCCTGAGAAGGCGCCTATGCTGCAAGGGCCAAGTGGATTTCTCTCGGAGGTGATCATCATGCAGCGGCGAGGCTTCGTCGTCGTCGTCCGCGCCGGCGTCGCGGCGGATGTGGGCGCAGGGGTGCATTGGCTGGCGCGCAGTCGGGATCATCAGGCAGCGGCGGCCACCTTGTGGTCGCGTCGCTCGTTCGCCAGCGGCGTGGAGTTCGCTGATCTGGTGCGCCGCGCGACCTTGGCGGCGAATCGCCACAACGCGCAGCCGTGGCATTTCCAGCCGACGCCCACGGGCGTGGCGATCGCGCCGGGCTTCGCTCGCTCGCTGCCCGTGGCCGATGCCCACAACCATCACCTCTACACCTCGCTCGGCTGCGCTGCCGAAAACCGGATGCTGGCGGTCCGGGTGGTCGGGAGATCGAGCGAAACGGCTTTCGACCCGGCTGGGGCAGGGCGAATCGAGGTGGCGGGCGGGCGGGATGACGCAGCGCGTCATGCCCTCGTCGACGCCATTCCCGACCGGCAGTGCACCCGCTCCGACTACGATGGCCGATTGCTGGGCGCGGCGGACCGGGTCCGGCAGCTTGGCGCGCTGTTGCGGGTGGGTGATCGCCGTGTCGATCTGCTGGTCTGTTACGGCCACGCCGCGCCGATGCCCCGTTCCCAGCGCCGCCCGGTCAGGGATGCGATCATCGCCGCGTGAGCGCTCCATGTTGAAAGCGCTGCAGGCGGGTTGTACCTATTTCGCCGGGGTGTTCGCCGTCGGTTTTCTCCTCGGCGTACTGCGGACACTGGTGTTGGTGCCTCGCGTTGGCGAAACCGTGGCGGTGCTCATTGAGCTGCCGGTCATTCTTGGCGCGTCCTGGCTGATCTGCCGCCGCATCCTGCGGCAGGCATCACTGTCCCGGGCGGCAGCGGTCGTCATGGGCGCTTCTGCCTTTGCGCTGCTGATGATAACGGAGCTGTCGATCTCCATGCTGCTTGCCAACCGGAGCCTTGCGGCGCATCTGGCGCTTTACGCGGAGAGCGCGCATTGGCTGGGGCTGGCCGGGCAGCTGGCCTTTGCGCTGTTCCCGCTGGTCCAAACCAGCTTGCGGCGCACGTCGGGTAAAGGCTGAGACGGGTCACTGCCGAGCGTCGGGACGCGATTCGATCGCGCAGACGAGACGACGCGACTCTGTGCAGGATCTGCCCCGGTGGCAGATGTGGCATGTCCCCTGTGGTCTGGCTCGCCGTACCAGCGGACGCCAAGGCGATCGGGGTGACGCAGGCGACGGAAGCGATCAGGTTGCTTTCAGCAGCCGCGCTGCGGCGCCGGCGTGCGTCGGGCTGCCTTGCAGGTCTCGTGCAGCCGTAGGGCGGCGGGTTGCAACGTGCAGAATGTCTCCACGTCCCAGATACTGCCCTCTCGATTGCCGGTCAGCATCAGCGGGGAGCGGCATGTGGCAGCCGGCGATGGTGTCCCTGCCGGTCCCGGCGGGTTCTGGCTCTTCCAAGAGCCCGTCAGGCTCTCGCCTGTATTGGTTACTGTCCCCGAAATTGCTTGGCGGGTACCTTGACTCGCAGACGCCGCTGCTTCATCGTTCGCACTTGCTGCGGCGTCAGGAAAGCGCGGCAGCACGGAAGGGACAGGGGGATGCATGGGAATTCTCGACTGGCTTTTCGGCGGCAATGACGCGGCGACCGGGACGGTCGTCGATCCGGCGGTGATCGAAGCGCGCATCGAGCAGGTGGTCGGCATCGTCAATCCGCGCCTCAAGCTCGTTCCGGGCTACCGTCGCAGGCTGGCTCCGGCCGTCGAGCAGGCGGTCCTGTACTGCCGGACGATCGAGGCGCAGATTCCACGCGCGATCGAGGCGAGCTCGGCGGCGTGGGCGGACAATCCAACCCTGCGCGCCGTTTTTGCCAGCGCCCGCGACGTCTCCGCAGTCTTCAGTCGCAGCCGGGCGGTGCAGGACTTTTTCGACCGGGAAGCGGACTCCGAGCAGGTGTGGGCGGCTCTGCGTTTCATTCGTTGCGAGGAGCAACGCGTCGTGGTGGCGACGAGCGGCGATCTGGTGCAGCGCGACGTCGTGCGAACGGCGCTTTCCTGTGTCGACAAGAAGGTCGTCCTGCCGAGCGGCTGCGAGCAGGCGGCGCGGCTCGAGATTCGCCGCCGTGCGTTCAGGTTCCTGGTCACCGAGGCGCTGCGGCAGATCGCTTCGGCCGAGGTGGTCAGCCATGATCTGGCGACACAGCGCTCGATCCTGCTCGGCCGGCTGATGATCCTGAAGGGACAGCGGGCCGGTCTCGAAACGCTGATCGGCCATGGCGGGCGGCCGGAAGCGCAGATCGAGGAGGTCGAGGCCAGCCTGTCGCGGAACGAGCAGGCGCTGGCCGCGTGTTCGATTGCCGGCAATGCGCTCGAACATGCCATCGAGCGCATCCGGCACGTGCTGATGCACGCCGCCGACCATCTCCAGATCGAAACGGCCAGGTTGCGACTCGACCAGATGAATCTCATCGTCCCGGACGGATCGGACGCGGCGGCCGTCGACATCGCGCTGCCGCTCGTCGTGGTCAGGAGCGCTCCGGTGATCAGCCTGCTGCCGTGCAGCTTTCCTCGCCGCGAACTGATCCGGCGCCGGACCCTGCTCAGTGACGCGCAACGATTAATCTGCTGAGCAGGGCAGCGTCATCGCGTCGTCCTTTCGTTTGCCGCCATTGGCTGAAAGAGCAGCACCACCGCCTGCGAGGCGCGACCGTGTTCGAGGCCAGAACGTCGGCCTGGCCTCGACGGTGCAGCCGATGAGCTTGCGACCGTAGGGGCTGATGCGGAGTGCCACACATCGCGTGGCACTCGTAGTGACCGCGGGACGGAAGCTACTTCGCTCCCCTGCGACGCAGAACGCAGCCGAGGAGAGCCGCTCCGAACAGCGCCAGCGCGCCGGGCTCGGAGACCCCGTTGGACCCGTTCGATGCGCTTACCAACCACGCGCCCGAGTCGCCGACGATGTCACCAAGAAAGTGGGAATCGTCGAAAACGTTATGCACGGCCAAGCGGCCACCATCGATGTAGTTGTAGTAGCCGTCGATCGAGCCCCCGCCGGCGGTGAAGTCGCCGATGACCTGCTCGCCGGAAAGGCCGACGTCGGAAGTCACGCCGTCAAAGAGGCTGATCAGCGTGGCAGTTGCCGCAGCACCCATGTCGTTGTCAGCCGAGAGGACGTCCGCCGCACTCAAGGGCAGGCCTGTGGCGGAGGACCAAGTGCTGGCGATCTGTGCTGCCGTCGCGAGGACCCATGTTCTACCGGCGAAGACGATGCCGCCGGCAAAGCTCGCCTGGGAACTGCGGACCAGTCCGACGTCCAGATAGTCAAGTCCCAGGCCGGTGTCGGTCGTGTAAGTGCCATTGTCGATGATTGCCGCCTGAGCGAGCGGTGCCAAGCCAATCCCAGCCGCCACCAAAGCTACCCGCAAGATCTTCATTGTATTTCTCCAAGAAAAATTGACGATGTGCCGCCGCTTCGATCAATGCCAAAAATAGAATGAATCGATCCGCGCGCAACAGATCAGCAATATTTATGCCAAGAAATACTTCTTCCTTAAAGCTCCTTAAAGCGGGAGGATGCGACGTCGACGTCTCGCCGGACGTGGACTGGGTGTAAGAAATTCCGACACCCAAAGGCCTGCGTCGAACGGATGTGGAGGCGCGGAGCGCTCGAACGACAGCCTTCGCCGCATCCCTCGACGCCCGTGTGTGCCGTCCTATGGAAATGGTCGGCGTCCCCGGACCTCGAACTCGGCGCATCGGTAGCCACGGCACGCCGTTCGATCCTGGTCCTGCAAGACGCAACCGGTCTTGAGCTTCCCGAGACCGTCAGAACAGCCTGACGATGTGGACTCGGGCAGATTGGAGACACGGACAACTTGCCGACCGGAGCACCGGCAGCACCAATCGAACGTCGATGAATTGACCTGAACAGGTGTGCGCGGGCAGGCCATTGACCGACTCGAGAAGCTCCCGATTCTCGAGTCGTCCCGAAACGGTGCCGACCGCTACGGCTTCATTCCCACTCGATCGTCGCCGGTGGCTTGCTCGAGATGTCGTAGACGACGCGGTTGATGCCGCGTACCTCGTTGATGATCCGGTTCGCGACCTTGCCGAGCAGGCTGTGCGGCAGTTCGGCCCAATGCGCGGTCATGAAATCCTGCGTCTCGACCGCGCGCAGCGCGACGACGTACTCGTAGGTGCGGCCGTCGCCCATGACGCCAACCGAGCGCACCGGCAGGAAGACGGCGAAAGCCTGGCTGGTCTTCTCGTACCAGCCGGCAGCGCGCAGTTCGTCGATGAAGATCGCGTCGGCGCGGCGCAGCAGGTCGGCGTATTCGGGTTTGACCTCGCCGAGAATGCGCACACCGAGCCCGGGGCCGGGGAAGGGGTGACGGTAGACCATCTCGTGTGGCAGTCCGAGGGCGATCCCGAGTTCGCGCACCTCGTCCTTGAACAGCTCGCGCAGCGGTTCGAGCAGCGTCAGGTTGAGGCTCTCGGGCAGGCCGCCGACGTTGTGGTGGCTCTTGATGGTGTGTGCCTTCTTCGTCTTCGCTCCCGCCGACTCGATGACGTCCGGGTAGATCGTTCCCTGCGCCAGCCAGCGCGCATTGGGAAGCCGCGCGGCCTCTTCCTGGAAGACCTCGACGAATTCGCGGCCGATGATCTTGCGTTTCTGCTCGGGGTCGGCGACACCCTGCAACTGCTGCATGAAACGCGCCGTGGCATCGACGTGCAGGACGCGCACGCCGAGGTTGCTGGCAAAGGTGCGCAGCACCTGTTCGGCCTCGTTGAGGCGCAGCAGGCCGTTATCGACGAAGACGCAGGTCAGTTGGTCGCCGATCGCACGGTGGATCAGCGCCGCCGCCACTGAGGAATCGACGCCGCCCGAGAGACCGAGGATGACTTCGTCGCCGCCCACCTGCGCGCGAATCCGGGTCACGGACTCGACGACGTAGTCGGGCATGTTCCAGTCGTGACCGCAACCGCAGATCTCGCGCACGAAGCGGCCAATGACCTCCGCTCCCTTGAGCGTGTGCGTCACCTCGGGGTGGAACTGCACGGCGTAGAAGCGGCGCTGCTCGTCGGCCATGGCGGCGATCGGCGTCGATTCGTTGCTGCCGATGATGCTGAAGCCCGGCGGCAGCTCGGTTACCTTGTCGCCGTGGCTCATCCAGACGTCGAGTAGACCATGGCCCTGCTCGTTGCGGCGGTCCTCGATGCCGTTGAACAGCGCCGAGTGGCCGCGTGCGCGCATCTCGGCATAGCCGAATTCGCGCCGTCTCGAGCTCTCGACGCGGCCACCGAGTTGCGCCGCCATCGTCTGCATGCCGTAACAGATGCCGAGCACCGGCACGCCGAGTTCGAAGACCACCGGCGGTGCCCGGAAGTCCTCGACTTCATACACCGAGTTCGGACCACCGGAGAGGATGATTCCCTGGGCGGCGAAGTCGCGGATGAAATCCTCGCCGACGTCGTAGGGATGCAGCTCGCAATAGACCTGCTGTTCGCGCACGCGGCGGGCAATCAGTTGTGCCACCTGCGAACCGAAATCGAGTATGAGGATTTTCTGATGGGACATGGCACGGCCTCAAATGAAGCGGGCGGCTCGTCGCCGCCCGTCGGTCATCGATCGCGGTTCAATCGACGTGGTAGTTTGGCGCTTCCTTGGTGATCTGTACGTCGTGAACATGCGACTCGCGTACGCCCGACGAGGTGATCTCGACGAAGCTCGCGCGCTCGTGCATGTCGGCGATGCTGCGGCAACCAAGGTAGCCCATCGACGAACGCAGACCGCCCATCAATTGGTGGATGACCGCCAGCACCGAACCCTTGTACGGAACGCGGCCCTCGATGCCTTCGGGCACCAGCTTGTCGAGATTGGCGGTGTCCTGGAAGTAACGGTCGGCGGCGCCGGCAGCCATGGCGCCGATCGAACCCATGCCGCGGTACGACTTGTACGAACGGCCCTGGTAGAGCTCGACCTCGCCGGGTGCTTCCTCAGTGCCGGCGAACAGGCCGCCGAGCATGACGGCGTCGCCGCCGGCGGCGATCGCCTTCGAGATGTCGCCGGAGTAGCGGATGCCGCCGTCGGCGATCATCGGCACGTCGCTCTCCCGGAGCGCCTCGTGCACCATCTGGATGGCGGTGATCTGCGGAACGCCGACGCCGGCGACGATGCGTGTGGTGCAGATCGACCCCGGCCCGATGCCAACCTTGACGCCGTCCGCACCGTGGTCGAGCATGGCGCGCGCGGCGTCGGCGGTGGCGATGTTGCCGCCGATCACCTCGACGCTGGGAAAGGTCCTCTTGACCCAGCGGACGCGGTCGAGGACACCTTGCGAGTGGCCATGCGCGGTGTCGACGACGAGGACGTCGACGCCGGCCTCGGCGAGCAGTTCGGCGCGTTCCTCGGTGCCCGGGCCGACGCCGATGGCGGCGCCGACGCGCAGGCGGCCAGCCGCATCCTTGCTGGCATCCGGGTGTTCGGTGGTCTTGATGATGTCCTTGACGGTGATCAGTCCACGCAATTCGAAGGCATCGTTGACCACCAGGACGCGCTCCAGGCGGTGTTTGTGGATCAGCGCCTTGCCCTCTTCGACGGTCGCCCCCTCATGCACGGTCACCAGCCGCGGGCGTGGCGTCATGATGTTGCTCACCGGCTGGTCGAGCAGCGTCTCGAAGCGGAGGTCGCGGTTGGTGACGATGCCGACGACGACCTGACCATCGACCACCGGTACACCGGAGATCCGGTGCAGGCGGGTCAGGGCGAGAACGTCGCGCACCGACATGGTCGGCGGGACGGTGATCGGATCCTTCAGGATACCGGATTCGAAGCGCTTGACGCGCGCCACTTCGGCCGCCTGCGCCTTGGGCTTGAGGTTCTTGTGCACGATGCCGATGCCGCCTTCCTGCGCCAGGGCGATCGCCAGGCGGCTTTCGGTGACCGTGTCCATTGCCGCCGAAACCAGCGGCAGATTGAGGCTGATGTTGCGCGTCAG
>JAEUOM010000180.1 GCA_016788495.1 Accumulibacter sp.
CGAAACGGCGCAGATCGGCCTCCTGCGCGCCATCGGCAAAGCGGCGCAGGGTCGCGGCGTAGACTGCGAACAGGGCGGCATGGGCGTCGGCGCGCGGCAGCAGGTGCATCAGCAGTTCGTTGAGATAGTAGGCGCAGAACAACGCCTTGCCCGCCAGCAGCGGCTGCCCGCCCTGCCACTCGGCCCGGACCAGCGTCTGCACCTCGCCGCGGCCAGCCCAGGCCAGCTCGAGCGGCTGAAAGGCGAGCAGCACCCCGCGCAGGAGCGAGCGCGGCCGCCGCGCGCCGCGTGCCAGGAGGGCGACCCGGCCGTGGTCGCGCGAGAAGACGTCGACGATCAGGCTGGTCTCGCTGTACGGGTAGGCATGCAGGACGAAAGCCGGCTGCCCATCGACCCTGTGCCTCTGGTTCACCCGCCGACTCGTCCGCCAGCCATCGCTGGCACTGCCGCCCATCGGTCATGACTCTTCCAGGCACCCCCGATCATGAAAGTCATGACCGCTTCCCTATCCCCCGACCCCTCCCCCGCGATGGGGAGGGGAGATTCGTGCGTCGCGTGCGCGACGTTCACATCAATCGTAACCAAGCGTCTTCAGCATGCGCTCGTCGTCGGCCCAGCCCGACTTCAGCTTGACGAAGACTTCGAGAAAGACCGGCCCGCCGAACAGCCGTTCCATGTCGTGCCGCGCCTCCGTGGCAATGCGCTTGACGACCTCGCCTCCCCGGCCGACGACGATCGGCTTGTGTCCCTCGCGATCGACGAGGATCGCCGCGCTGATGCGGCGCAGGCCGCCGTCAACGACGAAGCGCTCGATCTCCACCGCCACGGCGTACGGAAGTTCGTCGCCGATCAGGCGAAACACCTTCTCGCGAATGTACTCGGCAGCCAGGAAACGTTCGCTGCGGTCGGTGAGATCGTCCTCGGCGAACAACAGGCCCTCGTTCGGCAGGTGCTTGCGCGCCTCGGCCAGCAGCACCTCGAGCTGATCGCCGCGCGTCGCGCTGACCGGAACGATCGCCGTGAACTCCCCCTCGCCCGCCAGGCGGGCGAGAAAGGGCAACAACCGGGTCCGGTCGGGCAACTGGTCGATCTTGCTGACGACGATGATCAGCGGCAGGTCGGCCGGCACCAGCCGGCGGACCTGGCGATCGCGCTCGTCGAAACGACCCGCCTCGACGACGAGCAAGACGACATCGACCTCGGCCAGCGCCTGCCGCACGCCACGGTTCATGACGCGATTGAGCGCGTTGCCGTGGCGCGTCTGGAAACCCGGCGTGTCAACGAAGACGTACTGCGCATCGGGCCGGGTGAGAACGCCGATGATGCGGTGCCGCGTCGTCTGCGCGCGCCGCGAAACGATGCTCAGCTTCTCGCCGACCAGCGCATTGAGCAGCGTCGACTTGCCGACGTTCGGCCGACCGACGATGGCGATCTGTCCCGAGCAACGCTCGCTCATCGGCCGTCCAGGGCGGCCAGCGCACGCTCGGCGGCCATCTGCTCGGCAGCGCGGCGGCTGGCGCCGCGACCCTCGGTGCGGATGCCGAGGCTGTCGATGACGCAGGCGACACGGAACTGCTGCGCGTGCGCCTCGCCCTCGGTCCCGGCCAGCCGGTACTGCGGCAGGGCCAGACGGATCCCCTGCAGGTGTTCCTGCAGGCGCGTCTTGGCGTCCTTTCCCCCCTGCCCGGGTGTCAGCCTTCCGAGGACCGAGTCATAACGGCCGACGATGACCTCGCTCGCCGCATCGAAGCCGGCGTCCAGCCAGAGCGCGCCGAACAGCGCCTCGAGGGCATCGGCGAGGATCGACGGCCGCTGCTGGCCACCGCTCTTCTGCTCTCCTTCGCCAAGGCGCAGGCAATCGCCGAGCGACAGGGCGAGCGCCTGCTGGTGCAGGCTGTCCTGGCGCACCAGGCTGGCGCGCAGGCGCGACAGATCGCCTTCCGGCAGCTCCGGAAAGCGGGTGAACAGGCTGCGGGCAATGACGGCATTGAGAATCGCATCACCAAGGAACTCCAGCCGCTCGTTGTGCGGTGAGCTGTGACTGCGATGGGTGAGCGCGGTTTGCAGCAGCTCCTGATCCCTGAAGAGGTAGCCGAGCGCCCGCTGCAGCCGGGCGACGGTCATGGGCCGTAACCACGACCCGACGTCGAGCTGCGGAACTCGAGCAGGAGGCTGACGTTGCCGACGAGATGAATCTTCCGGTTGTAGGCAAAAGCGATCACTACCTGATTCTCTTCCTTGAAGATGTCGAGATCCGCCGGCGTGATCGTCTTGATGTGCTCGACTTCGGCGTACTTGCTGAAAGCCTGCCTGACTTCGGGCACGGTCTTGCCCGAAGACTCCGAGGCGACCACCTTGACCACCCGCTTGATCTTGAAATAATCGATGAGCTCGGGCACGACGCGGATACCGACGATGGCGACGAGCGAGATCACCACGCCCCACAGAATCAGGGCCGAGAGCGCCAGACCGCGCTGACGATTGCCATTCATGATGCGCGCTCCTTACCTGAACGAGCCGATCCTCGACAGGTCACTGAAGTTCAACCAGATGAAGAATGCCTTGCCGACAATGTTCTGCTCCGGGACGAAGCCCCAGAAGCGGCTGTCCTTGCTGTTGTCGCGGTTGTCGCCCATGACGAAATAGTGGCCCGGCGGCACCTTGCACACCACACCGGCCGTATTGTAGGAACAATCCTGGCGATTGGGAAACGGCGACGGCCCCGGAATGTAGGGCGGCGCATCGGCATCGTTGAGGGTCCGGTACTCGGCCGCGTCGAGTTTCTCGACATACTGGCGCGAGTAGTAGAGCCGTTCGGCGTGCAGGTAATCGTCGATCCGCTGCGTTGCCACCGCCTCGCCATTCACCGTCAACCGCTTGTTCTGGTAGGCGACGGTGTCGCCTGGCAGACCGACGACACGCTTGATATAGTCGAGCGAGGGATCTTCGGGATAGCGGAAGACGATCACGTCGCCACGCTGCGGGCTGTTGATGTCGATGATCTTCCAGTTCGCCACCGGCAGGCGGATGCCATAGGTGTACTTGTTGACGAGAATGAAATCTCCCACTTGCAGCGTCGGAATCATCGAACCGGAGGGAATCTTGAACGGTTCGACGAGAAAGGAACGCAGAACGAAAACGACCAGGATCACCGGGAAGAAGCTTGCCCCATACTCGACCCACCACGGGTCCTTGGCGTCGGCCGGCCGCCGCTTGCGCAGGACCAGGGTATCAAGCAGCCAGACGGCGCCGGTGAGCAGCAGCAGGACCAACAGGATCAACGCGAAATTCACTTGCCCACTCCTCTACTTGCCGACCCGCAACACAGCGAGGAAGGCTTCCTGCGGAATCTCGACCGAGCCCACCTGCTTCATCCGTTTCTTGCCCGCCCGCTGCTTCTCGAGCAGTTTCTTCTTGCGCGTGATGTCACCACCGTAACACTTGGCAAGGACGTCCTTGCGCATCGCCTTGACGTTCTCACGGGCGATGATGTTGGCGCCGATCGCCGCCTGGATCGCGACATCGTACATCTGACGCGGAATCAGTTCGCGCATCTTGGCAGCCAGTTCACGCCCGCGATAAACCGAATTCGCCCGGTGCAGGATGATCGACAGGGCATCGACGCGCTCGCCGTTGATCAGCACGTCGAGCTTGACGACGTCGGCGGCGCGATACTCCTTGAAGTCGTAGTCGAGCGACGCGTAACCGCGCGAAACCGACTTCAGCCGGTCGAAGAAGTCCATCACCACCTCGGCCATCGGCATCTCGTAGACCAGTTGCACCTGCCTGCCGTGATAATGCATGTCGATCTGGTTGCCGCGCTTCTGGTTGCACAGGGTGATGACGTTGCCGAGATAATCCTGGGGCACGAAGACCGTGGTGGTGATGATCGGCTCTCGGATTTCCTCGATCCTGCCCGGATCCGGCAGCTTGGCGGGGTTCTCGACGAAGATCACGCTGCCATCGCGCAGGACGACCTCATACACCACTGTCGGCGCGGTGGTGATCAGATCCTGGTCGAACTCGCGCTCCAGCCGCTCCTGGACGATCTCCATGTGCAGCAGGCCGAGGAAGCCGCAGCGAAAACCGAAACCGAGCGCCTGCGACACCTCCGGCTCGTAACGCAGCGACGCATCGTTGAGCTTCAGCTTCTCGAGCGACTCGCGCAGCGCGTCGTACTGATTCGACTCGACCGGATAGAGTCCGGCGAATACCTGCGACTTGATCTCCTTGAAGCCCGGCAGCGCCGCGGCTGCCGGCCTGTCGGCCAGGGTCAGCGTGTCGCCGACCTTGGCCGCCTGCAGTTCCTTGATCCCGGAGATGACGTAGCCGACCTCGCCGGCCCGCAGCGCATCGCGCGCCACCGCTTTCGGAGTGAACACGCCGACCTGTTCGCAGAGGTGGGTCGAGGCGGTCGCCATCAGGCGAATGCGGTCCTTGCTGCGCAGGCTGCCGTCCACGACCCGCACCAGCATCACGACGCCAACGTAGTTGTCGAACCAGGCGTCCACCAGCAGGGCCTTCAGCGGCGCCTCGGGATCGCCCTTGGGCGCCGGGATGCGCTCGATGATCGCCTCGAGGATGTCTTCGACGCCGAGCCCGGTCTTCGCCGAGGCCAGAATCGCTTCCGAAGCATCGAGCCCGATGACGTCCTCGATCTCCTGCCGTGCCTTGTCGGGCGTTGCCGACGGCAGATCGATCTTGTTCAGCACCGGCACGACGTCGACACCGAGTTCGATCGCGGTATAGCAGTTGGCGACGGTCTGCGCTTCCACGCCCTGCGAGGCGTCGACGACCAGAAGCGCGCCTTCGCAGGCGGAAAGCGAACGCGACACCTCGTACGAGAAATCGACGTGACCGGGCGTGTCGATCAGGTTCAGGTTGTACACCTGGCCATTGCGCGAACGGTACTGCAGCGAAGCGGTCTGCGCCTTGATGGTGATGCCGCGCTCGCGCTCGATGTCCATCGAGTCGAGCACCTGCGCCTCCATCTCGCGGTCCGAGAGGCCGCCGCACAGGTGGATGATGCGATCCGCGAGCGTCGACTTGCCGTGGTCGATGTGCGCGATGATGGAGAAGTTACGAATGTGCTGCATCTGCATTAGGCTTGCATCAAGCGATTCCGAACGACCTCGTCAATGTGAAAGTCGCGTCAGCGACTCGCGAATCTCCCTTCTCCCCCGCGCGGGAGAAGGGCCGGGGAAGAGCGAAACGGTCATGACTTTCACCATCCTGGGTATCTCGACCGTCATGACCGTTAGACTTCCAGTCGCCTGCCCTGCCGGCCTCATGGCCAGCCTCCGGCACTCCTTCCCGGGAGCGCCGGGCAAGCGGCAGCTCCTGGACAGCGACGGGCAATGGCTTGCACGAACTTGCAGAATCCCTCCTGATGCCGGTCGGGGGCGCGTCCAGTCGCACCGGTCGGCAGCGACTCGCAACGCCCGTGCATCCGACCGCAGAACGGCAAGCCGGCTGCGGAAGCGAGCCGGGCTTGCGGGTGGCGGCGGATTATACCTTGAAGTCGCCGGCTGACGCGGCAAGCTTTGCTGCCTCCGGGCGTCGACCCGGCCAGCATCGGTTGCAGAGGAGCGGCACGGCGACACGACGGGAGCGCTCAGCCGCCAGCCTCGTCAGAGATAACGCGAGGCATCGGCGAAGTTGATCTGCCGCGGCGCCGGCAGTTCGCTGCGCGCCACCCGCGCGATGACGAAGGCACGGCGCATCGGCGGCGTTCCGCTCAACGTGGCCACGGCGAAATCGACCTCGGCAGCCGGCTCGCTGCTGCCCGGCCCGAGGACGACGTTCATCGGGCTGAGCCGCAACTGCTGCGGTTCGATGAGCAGGCAGGCCTGCGGCTTCGCCAGCACGCTCTGCAGGCATTCGAGCTCGGCCTGCAGCACCGACTCACCACCGCCGATCGCTGCCAGCTGCCGCTCGTTCTCCAGCAGTTCCGCCTCCAGCCGGGCCTGCTCGGCAGCCGCTGCCGGCGCCTCGCCGAACATCGATCCGAGACCCGGTCCGTGTTGCTGCAGCAAACGCAGGCGGGCCCGGATCAGCGAGCGATTGCCCTGCAGTTCCTGCCGCTCGCTGCGCTCGTCGCCGATCTGTGCCAGGGCGTGGCCGACCAGATACTCGAACACCTGGACGCCAATGGCTCGGCGCAGGAGCGCCTGGTCACGGTCGCAGATGCGCGTCCGGTGATCACTGAAGCTGACACTGGTCTGCGCGACGTCGCGCTGCACGACGTCGCCGTGCAGCGCCATCCCGAATACCCGCTGCTCCGCGAACGCCATGCCGAGAACGAGGTGCGCCTCGTCCAGTTCGGGAGAGCCGTCGAACAGCGCTCGCAGGTTGTCCGCCCGGCCCAGGAGCGACGCGACATCCGTCGGCGCGACGAAGAACGCACGCAACCCGGGGTCGGCCGACCATGCCGCCTGCGAGAGCGGCCGCACCGCAGGCAGTGCCTGGATCTGCGTGCGCAGGAAGGCGATCATCGTCTCGATCGCCGGCGCCAGGCGCCTGTGATGATCGGGCAGCAGCTTCAGGCGCGGGTTGGTGAGTGCGATCGCCCTGTCGACCGCCCAGCAAACCGTCTCGTCCGACACCCGTTCCGCGTCAAGCTGCGCGGTCCGGTTTCTGAACCAGTCGACAATTCCCATTTCCTCTTCCTCCACCAGACCCCGAGAGAGGCCGACCGCTGCGGGTCATGCTGGCTGCCGCATGCCTTGGCAGCCAGCACGACACCGGCCGTCGCCAGCCATTTCGTCGGGGCCTGCGACTTGCCCGGCCGCACGCCCCGATCGTCAGCGCGCTGCCCCTCCTGCTGATCGGAAGGATGCCCGCCCGGCACGCACTCTACGCCCACGCCGGGTCGGCGGCAACCGGGGCGGCGCACCTCGACGGCTGGCGGCCGCGCTACAATGCACGTACGGGCGCTCGGGGTTTCCCGGCCGCTTCCGACGCAAGCGGCGGCAGGACCGCGCAGCCATCGGATCCGCCGTGACACCGAGCGGCGAACGCAGCACCGTCTGCCGGCTCGCCCTGCCGATCACCTGCCCATCACCACTACGGAGAACAGACCATGACCCAGTTGAACCCGACCGAAGAGTTCTTTCGCGACCTCGCCGAGAAGGTGAAGGGCCCCGGCGGAGCACTTGAAGGCAAGAAGGCGTTGGTCATCGGCATCGCCAACAACCAGTCGATCGCCTATGGCTGCGCGCTCGCTTTCCGCGCCATGGGCGCAAGTGTGGCGATGACCTACGTCAACGAGAAGAGCAAGCAGTACACGCAGGCGCTCGCCGATCACCTCGAGGTCGACCCGGCGCTCTACCTACCCTGCGACGTCCGCGTCCCCGGGCAGCTCGAGGCCGTCTTCGAAGCCATCGAGAAGACCTGGGGACAGCTCGACATCGGCCTGCACTCGATCGCCTTCGCGCCACGCGAGGATCTGCACGGGCGCGTCACCGACTGTTCGCGCGACGGGTTCCTGCTGGCGATGGACGTCTCCTGCCACTCGTTCATCCGCATGGCGAAGCTCGCCGAACCGCTGATGAAGGGCGGCGGCGCGCTGTTCACGATGAGTTACTACGGCGCCGAGAAGGTGGTCGATCGCTACAACCTGATGGGGCCGGTGAAAGCGGCGCTCGAGGCGTCGGCGCGCTACCTCGCCGCCGAACTGGGACCGAAAGGCATCCGCGTCCACCCGATCTCGCCGGGACCGATCAGGACCCGCGCCGCCAGCGGCATCGACCGCTTCGACGACCTGATGGAGATCGCCGCGAAGCGCGCACCCACCCACATGCTCGTCAGCATCGAGGATGTGGGCATGGCGACCGCTTTCCTTGCTTCCGACTACGCGAAGCTGATCACCGGCGAGACGATGCACATCGACGGCGGCTATCACGTCGTCGGCTGAACGCTTAGCCGCACCAGCTGCTTGCCGAAGTTCTGTCCGTGCAGTAGGCCGATGAATGCCGCCGGAGCGCTCTCGATCCCCAGCGCGATGCTCTCGCGGTAGCGCAGGCGGCCGGTGGCGACCAGGCCACCGAGCTCGTGCAGCGCCTGCGGCCAGAACTCCAGGTGTTCGCTGACGATGAAGCCCTGCAACTTCAGCCGCCGCACGAGGATCAGTTGCGCTTCGCCGATCGGGATCGGCTGGCCGTCGTAGCCGGCGATCAGGCCGCAGATGGCGATGCGCGCGAAAGGATTGCAGCGCTGCATGAGCGCGTCGAGGATGCGACCCCCGACATTCTCGAAGTGGCCGTCAACGCCGTCCGGACAGGCCTCGGCAATCGCCGCGGCCAACGAGCGGGTGTCGCCGTGCAGCCGGTGGTCGATGCAGGCGTCGAAACCGAACTCCTCGACCACCGCGCGGCATTTCTGCGCTCCGCCGGCGATGCCGACGACGCGACAGCCGCGCAGCCGGGCGAGCTGGCCGACGACGCTGCCGACGGCACCGCTGGCGGCCGAGACGACGATCGTCTCACCGCTCTGCGGCGCGATCAGTTGCAACAGTCCGTACCAGGCGGTGACGCCCGGCATGCCGACGGCGCCGAGGTACGCCGAGAGCGGGATCTGCGTGCCGTCAACCCGACGCAGCGCGCCGGCGCGTTCGCCATCGACGATCTGGTATTCCTGCCAGCCGCCCATGCCGACGACCTGCTCGCCGACCCGGTAACGGTCGCTGCGCGAGGCGACGATCTCGCCGACGGTGCCGCCGATCATCACTTCGCCAAGCGCCTGCGGCTCGGCGTAGCTCTCGCCGGCATTCATCCGGCCACGCATGTAGGGGTCGAGGCTGAGGTAAAGGTGGCGCACCAGAACCTGGCCGTCGGACAGATCGGGGATCCGTGTCTCGACGAGACGGAAGTCGTCGCGGCTGACTGCGCCGCTCGGTCGCCTGGCGAGCAGGATCTGCCGGTTGATCGTCACCCTCGATCAGCCATCGATGAAGCGCTCGATGAAGCCGGCCACCTTCGCCTTGCCGACGAAGATGCCGTAATGCCCTTCGCAGAGGATGTCGGCGTCGAGCGCCAGCAGCTTGCGCAGCGATGCCCGGTAGTCCCTGACGTTCGAACGCAGCGCGGCGTGGATCGGGCCATGCACGTCCTGCGCAAAGACGACGCGACGCTCGTCGGACTCGACGACGAAGGCGACCGACCCGGGCGAATGACCGGGAATGTGGATCACCTCGAGTGGCCGACCGGCGAGCAGGATGCGGTCGCCACCGGTAAGGCGCCGGTCCACGGGACACGGGCTCAGGTGGTCGCCGTACCAGCACGCGGCGCTGACCTGGCTGTCGCCGGCTTCGAGCCAGTCGGCCTCGAGTTCGTGGATCGCCACCTGCCAGCCGAAGCGCCGGCGGAACCCGGCGGCGCCGCCGCTGTGGTCATAGTGGCAGTGCGTCAGCAGCAGCGCTTCGACCTGCTCCGGCTGCACGCCGGCGGCCTCGATGTTCATCAGCACGCGTTCGCTGGCGCGCCCGCTGCCGGCGTCGATGAGGACGGCGGAGTCGGCGACATGCACCAGGTAGATCGCTGCGTCGCTCTGGTCGGTCTGCCCGGGACCGCCGACCTGGCAGATCTCGGAGGTGATGAAGCGGGTCTGTGGTCCCATCGCTTTGCTATTCCCTGTCTGCCTCGGCCAGTGCGGCGAGGAGTTCGCTGCGTGCGTCGGCGTGATCATGGTAGCGGCGGCCGGCGCTGCGCTCGTACCAGTAGCGACTGTTCCAGGCATCGCCCTCGATCTTGTGCAGGATCGCATGAATCCAGCACGCCAGCGGCTCGTCGAGCTGCTGGACGATGCCGTGCGCCTGCTCCCAGTCGCCGGCGACAGCCGCCCGGACGGCGCGAGCGCACTCGCCGCGCACTGCGTCGTCAGCGGAACTCATCGCCACGGCCAACCCGCCTGCGGCGTCGGTGGCGGCAGGCCAGGATGCACCACCGGCGCCGGCGGTGGCGGCGAGGGTGTGGCAGCGAGTGGCGGCGCTGACGGCATCGGTGCCGGCAGGCCGGGATGCACCAGTGGCGCCGGCGGTGGCGGCGACGACGGCAGCCCCGCCGGCGGCCGCGGCTGCACCACCGCGGGCGGCGACGGCCGCTGCCAGTGCCGGCGCGGCGCCATGACCGCATGGCGCATCTGGAAGGTTACGGGCCGGGCGCGCAGCAGGATCCGCCCGGCGCTGTCGACGATCGCCGCATCGAGCTGGTAGAACTGGTTGGGTGGTGGCAGCGTGTCACCCCAGAACTCCGGCGGAATCATGAACTCGCTGGCGGTGAAGCGCTGTCCGACCGGCCGGCCATTGATCGCGACGGCAAAGGCGTGGCCCTCACCGAGCTGCAGCGGCGGTTCGACCGCCAGCCGGACCTCGAACAGCGCGGTGTTGGCAACGACCGCGCCGCCCTCCTCGGGAAAGGTGATCGCCAGGCGGCGGTAGCTTGCCGCCGCTGCTTCGCCCCGGCCGGCGGCCTCGCCCGGCGTGCCGACGGCCGGCGCCGGCGGCCGGCCGACCGGCACGGGTTCGACCACGTTGAGCGGCGGCAGCGTCACCGGCCTGGCGCCAGGCTGTGGTCTGTCGGAAAAGACCGGCCCGCTGGCGCCGCGGGTCACGAACACCTCGTCGGCTGCCAGCGCTGCCCGCACCGCGAACAGCAGGCAGCAGCCGCCGAGCAGCAGGCGCGCGTTCATCGCTGGCTGCCCGCAGCCCGGCCGTCCGCGGCGAGTGCAGCGAGCAGCGCGCGGCCGACACGCGGCGAGTAGAGCATCGCCAGATGACCGAGACCGTCAATCGCGCGATGGCTCGCGCCGGGCAGCTCGAGGTTCGCTTGCGGCATCACGAAGTTGTCATGCGGACTGTAGATGACCACAGTATCGAGCAGCGGCGCCGGGTTGGCAAGAGCCCGCAGCCAGGCACCGTGCGGCCGCATCTGGCGCGCGTTGTCGCCAGCGCCGATGCAGGCGAGCCGGCTGCCCTGATGCGGCGTGCCGAGCGTCACCAGCTTCGCCACCCGTGCGTTGCCGAAGCGCTGCAGGTAGCGACGCGCCACCAGCCCGCCCATGCTGTGGCCGACGAGCAGCAGGCGCTCGGCACCGGTCTGCGCCAGGACCTCGTCGATCCGCCGCGCGAGCGGATCGACGTAGTGCTCGATGCTGGTGTAAACCGGTTCGAGGCTAAGCGTCGCCACACTCCAGCCGGCAGCCTCGAGCCGCCGCCGCAGCCACCACCAGGCGGCGCGCGAACAACCGTAGCCGTGCACCAGCAGGACCGGGTCTCGCCGACGGCCAGCCTCGGCGGTGGCGGCAGGCAGGCGGTCAGCACCCATCCACCAGCGTTCGACGGGAAAGATGAGGACGAAGCTGAGGACGAAGGCGGCGTACTCGGCGAGCACCATGCGCAACCCGTGCACCATGCCCAGCCGCGGTGCCGGCGAGTGCCAGGCGAGCGAAAAGGCGTAGCTCGTCGCGACCAGCAGCGCCCGCAAGGCAAGGATCCCGACGACCGCGGCGACTGCAGCGGCTGCCGGCGAAGCATCAAAGAGCTGCGTCGCGATGGCGACATAGAGCACCACCTCGAGCAGCAGCGAAAGGCAAAGGGCACGGGCGAGCATGACACGGCTCCCGGTCAGGGGATCAGCGGCGGCGGCCGGCCCGACAGCTCGGCGGCGAGCAGGCTGGCGTTGCGCGCCACCAGGCCATAGATCGACAGCTGCGGATTGGCGCCGAGACTCGTGGGGAACAGCGATCCGTCGAGTACCGACAGGTTGCCGAGCCAGAAGTGCCGGCCACGGTGATCGGTGACCCCGCGCTGTGGCGCGTCGGCCATGCCGCAGCCGCCCATCACGTGCGCACTGACGACACGGCAGAGGAAGGGCTTCAGCGGCAGTTCGGCGATTCCCTTCTTCGCCTGCGCCCAGCTCGAGTAGAGGGGCGCGGTCTCGTGCACCGGCGTCACCGCGCGCGCGCCGGCAGCGAACTGGATCTCCGCCATCGCCAGCAGGGCTCGCCGGGCCGCTTCCCAGATCACTCCGCCGAGCGGGTAGTCGAGGATCGGCAAGCCGTCGCGGCCCAGCAGCACTTGGCCGCCCTGGCTCTCGGGATTGAAGCCGTCGCGCAGCAGCGCCAGGACGACATTGACCCGGGTGAACTCGCGCATCAGTGCGGCGTGCGCGGCGCCGAAGCCCTGCAGCGTCGTCGCGTACAGTACCGGGTGCAGCGGCGGCGTTTCCAGCTTGAAGCCGAGTGGACCGTCGATCGCCGCCTGGTGCAGGAAGAAGTCCGAGTACAGCGTCTGCGGCGCGCCGGCGTAGGCGTCGACCCGTTCCGGCATCACCGCCGACGAGATCACCACCGGGTGCAGGAAGGTGCGCTTGCCGAGCAGGCGGTACGGGTCGGGAACGCCGCTGCGCAGCAGCAGCGCCGGGCTGCCGATGGCACCGGCGGCGACGACGAAATGGCGCGCGCGCAGTTGCACCCGCTTGCCGGAGGGATGGATGCCATCGGGCCGCAGCGCCAGGCAGTCGAGGGCGCTGATGCGGCCGCCACTGAAGCGCAGGCGCTCGGCGCGCAGCCGGGTGTACAGCGTCGCGCCGCGGTTCAGCGCTGCCGGGATGGTCGTCAGCAGCATCGACTGCTTGGCATTGGTTGGGCAGCCCATGCCGCAATAGCCAAGGTTCCAGCAGCCCTTGACGTTGCGCTTGATGGCTCCGATCGGGATGCCGAGTTTCTCCGCTCCGGCTGCGAGGACCTTGTTGTTCTGGTTCGGCGGCGTCTCCCACGGCCGCACCCAGAGCTTGTGCTCCATCACCGCGAACCACGAACTCATCGATTCGACACTCAGCTGGCGCAGGCCGTAGTGGTGCTGCCAGAAGGCGAAGACTTCCGGCGGCGTACGGAAGCTGCTCGTCCAGTTGACCGTCGTCGAGCCGCCGACGCAGCGCCCCTGCAGGATGTTGATCGCCTTGTCCATGGTCTTGCGCGCCGCCGAATCCTGGTACAGCTCGGGGTAGGCGTCGGACTCGCGCATGCGGAAGTCGCTCGACGAGCGCAGCGGTCCCTCCTCGACGAGGATGACGCGCAGGCCGCTGGCGCTGAGGATGTCGGCGGTCACTCCACCACCGGCGCCGCTGCCAACGATGACGACGTCGGCCTCGACCGTATGGCCCTTGCCGAGGGTCGCGGCGTCGATGTGTTTCCAGCCGGCAGCGAGACCGACGCGGATCGGATCCTGCATCAGAAGTACCCCCGCGGTGGGCCGGGGTAGGCAATCGCCTCCCAGGTATCGGGACGCGCGTACCAGGCGCCGAAAGCCAGGTCGTGCAGCGCCCCGTAGGCCCCCTGCAGCAGCGCCAGCCGGCTCGTCCGCCACGACTGCAGGAAGTCGCTGACCTCGCGCACGCTCGCCTCGCCCCACGGCCGGCTGACGCCGGCGAGGACCATTCGCCCGGGCGCCAGCACCAGCAGCCCGAACAGCTCGCCGACCTCGCGCTGGCTGGCGACCGACAGGCCGGCGACCGTCGTCGCGATCCCATCGACGGTCAGCGCGACCAGGCGTCGTCTTTCCTCGCCCGCGGGCGGCAGCGCGCCGTCGAGCAGGGCGCCGCACAGCGCCGCCAGCATCTCGCGTTCGCCGGCACGCAGCGGCCTTGCGCCGGCGGCGTTGAGCCAGCCGGAGAAGGCGAGCACCAAGCCGCCAGCGACGCCGGCCCTGATGAACTGGCGACGGCTGACGATCATCGCAGCAGGATCCGCGTCAGGCGGTCGAAGAGCGCACCGTAGGGCGGCTTGAAGAGACCGATCGCCGACAGCCGCGATTGCCGGAAAACCGCCTTGCGGACGGAGAAGGTCTCGAAGCCGGCGAAGCCGTGGTAGCAGCCCATGCCGCTCGGACCGACACCGCCGAAGGGCAGCTCCTCCTGCGCGATGTGCAGAATCGTGTCGTTGATCGTGACGCCGCCGGACACGGTCTCGTCGAGGACCCGTTCGATGTTGCTCTGGTCGCTGTCGAAGTAGTACAGCGCCAGCGGCCGCGGCCGCTCGTTGACGCGGCGGATCGCCTGGCCGAGGTCGCGGTAGGGAATGATCGGCAACAGCGGCCCGAAGATCTCCTCCTGCATGACGCGCAGCCCGTCGTCGAGGTCGAGCAGCGCCAGCGGCGGCAGGTGGCGCCGCAACGGATCGGCGGTCGCGCCCGGCACGAGGTCGACGATGTTCGCGCCGGCCGCGCGCGCCTCCTCGACGTAGCCGACGAGGCGCGCATACTGGCGCTGATCGACGATCGTCGAGTAGTCGCCGTTGTGATCGATGTCCGGGTAGCAGCGGGCGAGGATCTGGCGCGCGTGATGCACGAAGGAGTGCTCCAGGCCGGCCGGCAGCAACACGTAGTCGGGCGCGATGCAGGTCTGGCCGGCGTTCAGGCATTTGCCGATGACGATCCTTTCGATGGCACGCACGAAGGCGGGGCTGCCGGGCAGCGTCGGACCGATGATCACCGGCGACTTGCCGCCGAGTTCGAGGGTGACCGGCGTCAGGTTGTCGGCGGCCGCATGCATGACCTGTCGTCCGACCGGCGTCGAGCCGGTGAACAGCAGGTGGTCGAAGGGCAGCGCGGCGAACTCGCGCGCCACCGTCACGCCACCCTCGACGACCGACAGCTCGTCGTCGGCGAAGTGACGACCGACGAGTTCGGCGAACAATGCGGCGGTGGCCGGGGTGATCTCCGACATCTTGACCAGCGCCCGGTTGCCGGCCGCCAGCGCCGCCGCCAGCGGTGCCGCGGCGAGGAAGATCGGGTAGTTCCAGGGGACGATGATGCCGACCGCGCCGAGCGGCTGGTAACGCACTTCCGCCCGGCCGGGCTGGAACCACAGCGACACCGGTCGTGCCTGCGGCCGCATCCAGCGCCGCAGGTGGCGGCGGGCGTGAGAAACGGCCTCGTGGCTCGGGAAGATCTCGAGCAGCCTTGTCTCGGCAGGCGAACGGTGGCCGAAGTCCTGGCGCAGCGCGTCGGCGATCGCCGGCTCGTTGTCGCGCAGCAAGCGGCCGAGCGCCTGCAGGCGACGCTCGCGCAAGGCGCGCGGCGGACTCGGCTCGCTGCGCGCCGCCGCCTGCAGGCGGGCAAAGCGGTTGGCCAACGAGTCGGGATGAGGCATGCGCTGCTCCTCGCAGAGGTTGGGGTAGCAGCCAGTGTAGTCGCTGCCGCTGCCATCGGTTAGGCGATGGCCTCTAAACAGGGGCGACCGGGCAGGGCATAATCCGCCCCCATGGACGATGTGACAGTCTCGATCGAGAAACAGCAGTGCGCCGCAGCGCTCCGGCAACACCTGCAGACGGCCAAGCGCCTGCGCCTGCAGGCGAACAGCGAGCCGGCAGCCGCGGCGAAGCGCCTGCGCCTGCGCGAGTGGCAGGCCGGACGTCTCGCCCGCACCCATGCCGAACTGCTGGCGAGCCCCCGTTTCGGCGTCGCCGCCCAGTTCTTTCTCTCCGACCTGTACGGCCCGAAGGATTTCAGCAGCCGCGACGAAGAGGTCGAGCGCATCCTGCCGCTGCTGATCCGCATGCTGCCCGCCTCCGCACTGCGTACCGTTGCCCTCGCGGTCGAGGTCGACGCGCTGTCCGAGGAGCTGGACTCGGCGATGGTGGCCGCACTCGAGCGCGCCGGAATGCTCGAACGCATCGACGAGGAGGCGTACGCCGACGCCTACCGCACTGTCGGCTGCCGCGCGGAGCGGGAACGGCAGGTGACGCTGATCCGGCAGACCGGTGAAGCGCTCGACCGGGTCGCCAGAAAGCCGCTGCTCAGCACCATGCTGCGGCTGATGCGCGGCCCGGCGCAGCTCGCCGGACTCGGCGAGCTGCACGAGTTTCTCGACCGCGGCTTCAACGCTTTTCGCTGCATGGGCCCGGCCGGCGACTTCCTCGAAGCGATCGACGGCAAGGAGCGCCGCTTGCTGAACCGGCTCTTCGACGGCAGCGCCAGTCCCTTCCTCTGATCCGCTGCTACGCTTCGTGACACAAAAGGCCAACTACTTCACAGATCCCGAGGCCTCGAGTCTGTAGCATTCGTTCTGTCGCCGGGGCACCTCCCTCCCCTCCCTCCCCCCAAGTGGTCCGGCGACTGCTTCACCCGGCCCGCTCAGTCCCCCCTGGCGGGCCGTTTCTTTTTCTGGCGTTGCGCGCCGGCATCTCCCCTGCGAATTACTTCACAGATCCCGCGGCCTCGAGTCGGTAGCATTCGTTCTGTCGCCGGGGCACCTCCCTCCCCCCCTCCCCCCCAAGTGGTCCGGCGACTGCTTCACACGGCCCGCCCAGTCCCCCCCTGGCGGGCCGTTTCTTTTTTCTGGCGTCGCGTGCGGGCAGTTCGTCCGGGAAACGGCATCTGGCGGCCCGCTGGCCGCGGGTCGCTGCTGCGGCGCGCGTTGCGGCCCGCACGGTCCAGCGACGAGGCGAGAGGCAGGCAGTCCGGGATAGCCGGGGCGCGCAGTGCGCCCGGCAGGTCAGCGCGAGCGGATCGGGATCAGGCGATATGGCGCCAGCTCGGCGTCGGCCAGCCGCAGCCCTGTGGAATAGGGATGGGGCAACGGAGCCGGCGTGATCGACGGGTCGCCGTAGTCACGGAGGATCCGCGCCACATAGCCCCTGGTCTCGGCATAGGGGGGGATCTGGTTGCCATGGCGCATCACGGCCCCCTCGCCGGCGTTGTAGGCCGCCAGCGCCAGCGGCACGCTGTTGAAGCGGTCGAGCAAGAACCGCAGGTAGGCCGTCCCGGCACTGACGTTGCTCTCGGGGTGCTCGCGGTCGGCGACACCGAAGCGCCTTGCGGTGGCCGGCATGAGCTGCATCAGGCCGACTGCTCCCTTCGGCGAGACGGCGTCGGGCCGGTAGGCCGACTCGGCGCGGATCACCGCATGCACCAGCCCCGGATCGACCCCTTTCGCACGCGCCTGACGTTCGATCAGGGGCGCGAAGGGGCCCGGCGTGGCCATCCGACGCTGCCGGCTCGTCCCGGCACTGCCCGCACGCCCACCGTTGTTGTCCTGCAGGACATACTGCGAGCGCTCGATGCTCAGGCGGAACGGATCCGGCCCTTTCGCCAGCCGGAGCGGCGCCTCGTGCGCCCGACCCTCGGCAGCCGCCGCTACCCCTGCGGCGGCAGGCGTCAGCCCGAGCAGCATGGCTGCCCAGACCGGCCGCAGTCGGCAAGACCAGCCCTCAGTACGCACCCGCATCCTTGAAGACCAGGGCAACGGTGCGGAAGACGATGTACAGGTCGAGCTTCAGCGACCAGTTGCGCAGGTACTCGAGGTCATAGGCGATGCGGCCTTCCATCTTGTCAAGCGTTTCCGTCTCGCCGCGATAGCCGTTGACCTGCGCCCAGCCGGTGATTCCGGGCTTGACCTTGTGCCGCACCATGTAACCCTTGATCAGCTTGCGGTAG
The DNA here is from genome assembly GCA_016788495.1 of Accumulibacter sp. Taxonomy (GTDB): domain Bacteria; phylum Pseudomonadota; class Gammaproteobacteria; order Burkholderiales; family Rhodocyclaceae; genus Accumulibacter. The sequence goes on from JAEUOM010000180.1 coordinate 17,432, forward strand.
GTTTCGTTGTGGGCGACCGCATGCGGCCGTGGCCCGACGATGCTCATCCTGCCCTGCAGGACGTTGAAGAACTGCGGCAGCTCATCGAGCGATGTCCTGCGCAGCACCGCTCCGGTGCGGGTCACCCGTGGGTCGCCGCGGCAGGCCTGTGCGACCAGCGGCCCGTCCTCGCAGACCGACATCGAGCGGAACTTGTAGACGATGATCTCCTTGCCGTCGAGGCCGTAGCGGCGCTGCTTGAAGATCACCGATCCGGGTGAGTCGATCCGGACGATCGTCGCGACCAGCAGCAGCAGCGGCGCAATCAGCGTCAGGATGAGCAGTGAGAGCACGATGTCGGTCGCCCGCTTGATCATGCCGTTGAAACCGGCGAAAGGCGTGTCACAGACGGCGAGAACCGGCACCCGGCCGACCGCGTCCATCCGTGCCTGCACGAGCTCGGTGACGAAGACGTCGGGCACGAAGTACACCGAAGCGGTCGTGTCGGCCAGCGAATCGAGCAAGGAGACGATCCGCGGCTGACTGGCCATCGGCACCGCCAGATAGATGATCTCGATCGCGTTGCGCCGCGCGAACTCGGCGACGCTGGCAAAATCACCCTTGATCAACCGCGGGTCGACGTCCAGACGGTCGGCGTTGCGGTCGTCGAAATAGCCGAGCATGCGGATTCCGAGCAGCGGGTGGCGGTCGATCTCCGCAGCGAGGTGCCGGCCGAGTTCGTTGCAGCCGACGATCACGCTGCGCTTCGGATGACTGCCGGCGACCAATGCCGGCAGGATCAGGCGCAGCAGCAGATGGCCGGCGAGCTGCAGCAGCGGAGCCATCCACAGCAGGCCGACGATCACCGGCGACGGAAAGAGCCGGTACAGTCCAGTCGCCCAGCCAAAGAAGAGCAACAGCGTCACGACGCCGGCCCAGCCGAGCAGCACGTCGAGGAAGGTGCCGCGCAGCGTTCGCTGGATCAGGCTCTTGCCCGGAAAACTCAGCGAGAACAGCAGGATGCCGAGAATGATGTAGTAATTGTACTGGTCCTCTCCGTACCAGACCATCAAC